>JBBRDH010000069.1:0-25869 GCA_038204125.1 Mycobacteriales bacterium | reverse complement strand
GAGAAGCGACCCGCCCGCTTCACCGGTACCTGAGCGGCCCCGGCGCTCTGGTAGTGCGAGCGCTCTCGCGTTGCGGCCACTCCGGCGTTGCCGTCACTCCGGCGTTGCGGCCACCCCGGCGTTGCGGCCACCCCGGCGTTGCGGACGCTCCGGCGTTGCCACGCACCCGACCGCCGGCTCGAACACCGTTCCTGCAGCCGCATTCCGCCGCGTCGGCGACCGTGCTCCCGTACCCTGACCTCGTGGGTCCAATGGGAGAACTCGGCGCCATGTTCAACCCTGGCATGCGGCACGAGATCGAGGAGCGGCAGTCGAAGGCGATGCGCCGCGAGGAAGAGGGCAACGCCAGGGACGGCGATGTGCGGATCGATCTCGAGTCGGGCGTTGCCGTCATCAGTATGCCGGGCCGACCGGCCGGCGGCAGCAGCCCTGCTGGTCACGGACGACGAAGCAAGGGCGGCCGGCACCGGGCCGCCGGCGCGGCAGCCGAAGAATCGCCCGCCCACGCAGCGGATGACCAGGCGGGTCCAGACCGGCGAGCGTCGGACCAGCGAGCGTCAGACCAGCCGGGGTCGGGCCAGCGAAGGTCAGACCAGCCGGGGTCAGGCCAGCGAAGGTCAGTCCAGCCGGGGTCAGACGAGCGAGCTTCAGACCAGGGATCGTTGGACCGGCCGTCGTCAGACCGAGTTGCCCAGTTGCACGACGAAGGAGCGGCTTCGGCCGACGCCGTCGAAGGATCCCCCGCCGACGAGTCCCACTCAGCTGGATCGCGGACTGGCGGGTCCCCCTCTGAAGGCTTTCCCAGTGCTGTCGTATCGCCGACTGGCCACTTGTCAGCGGAGGAAGCGGCGGACCGGGGGGTTGCCGCCCGGCCGGTGTCTACTGGCAGGATCAGCGGCAAGGCCCGCCGAGCCCTGGGTACAGCCAAGCCGCGGTCCGTTCCGGCCGTTGCGCCGGAACCGGTCTCCGGTCCCGCTGTCCGGGTCCCCCGCCCCACCGGCTGAGCTGTCCGCGCTATTCGCTACCGGTGACCGGTCAGCTCCACTTCTGGAAACTCATACCGTCAACTCATTCTGCCAACATCGGCCTTTCAGCTCTGACCTTTCAGCTCTGCCCTGTCAGCGCTGACCTTTCAGCTCTGCCCTGTCAGCGCTGTCCTGTTAGTTCTGGCCGGTCCGGACCGGGCTGCTGGCGTTCCTGGGCCCGCCAACAGCCGGCGACATGGTCGTCCACCATCCCGGTCGCCTGCATCAACGCATAGGCGGTGGTCGGGCCGACGAAGCGAAACCCCTTCGCCTTGAGGCCTTTGGCGAGCGCGATGGATTCACCAGTGACCGCTGGAACCTCGGCGAGATTGGCCGGCCGGCGAGCAGCAGGGTGAGGGGCGAAGGACCACAGATAGGCGTCGATCCCCTCCGCGATCTCCAGCGCGGCCCTGGCGTTGCCGATGGACGCCTCGATCTTCGACCTGTTGCGGACGATCGAGCTGTCCGACATCAGCCGCTCGACATCGGCCTGCGTGAAGCCGGCGACGGCGGCGATGTCGAATCCAACGAAGGCACAGCGGAAGGCCGGTCGCTTCCGCAGGATCGTCAGCCAACTGAGCCCGGCCTGGAACGCCTCCAGGCATACCCTTTCGAACAGTGCATTGTCGCCGTGCAGCGGTACGCCCCACTCGGTGTCGTGGTAGGCCTGGTACTCGGCCGTCTGCTCCGCCCAGCCGCAGCGCGGCCGGTCCGGTTCGCCCGTCGTCATCGTCGGCCCGTCATCCTCTGCCCGTCATCGTCGGCCGTCGTCATCGATCGCGTGGTGATCGCGCCTCGTCATCGATCCCGTGGTCATCGAGCTTCTTGTCTCGGGCTTCTTGTCATCAGCTTCCTGTCATAGGGTTTCCTGTCATAGGCTTCTTGTCATCGAGCCCGTTGTCACCGGGCTTCTTGTCATCGAGCCCGTTGTCAGGTTCCGCCCGTCATGGGTAGCCCGTTGTAATCCGCCGCCCAGGATCAGGGCTTGGCCGGTCGCCCATCGGAAAGGTCCGGGCGCGTGCCGATCGGCAGCGAACCGTCCAGGACGCCGGCCGCCAACCGGCGGAGCGAGTGGGTGAGTCCCCAGCGCACCAGAGGCTTCATCGCCGCGAAACCGATCCGGCCGACCGCCCCGAGTGGCAGATCGAGTTCCTCTCCCCAGGTGACGGTGGACCCGCCCCCGTTGGACGTCACCGCGAAGATACCGAGACCCTTGATCAGCCCGCCGGTGTGCTGGACCTCCCACCGGTGGGGCGGTTCGTAGACCGATACGATCATGGTGTCGAGGACACCCAGCCCGCCGATTCCGGTCAGCGCGGCCATCCGCGACCCGACGCCGGGCATCTTGACGTCGCCGTCGAGCGGGAAAAGATGGGTGCCGAGCATCCACTCGTCCTGTGAGGCGAGCTCCACCATGGCCGCAAACACCACCTCGACCGGGGCCGCAACATCCACCGAGGCGTAGACCGCGGCCCGTCGGCCGGTCACCGCACGCCGCCAGGCACCGTGGAGTGCGATGTCGAAGGCGCCGTTGACGGATCCGCCCATGTATGGCGGCTCTCCTCGAAAACACCGGAGTCGAGCTCCGCCGCCTTTGCCGTCAACCGGTGTGGATTCTGTCCGGGCAGGTCGACTTCGTCCGGCTCCGCCGGTGACGGAGCCATCGGTGTCGCCGTGCGCAGCCCGACGATCTGCTCGTTCAGGCTGTCCAACTGCTGGGCCAGCCGGTCCAGAGTCCAGTCCACGTCGCTCATCCGGTACCCCCGCATCGCCAGGGCGAAGCGGATCTTGCGGACGTCCTCGCCGGAGACGTCCTGATCCGGCAGCTCGGCGGGCGAGGTACGCGGATCGAGCGCCGCCATCTGCTCCCCGCGGCCGAAGACGGCGACGGCCAGGAAGAACAGCACGATCCCGATCACCGCCGCAATGACGAGATAGAGCAGCAAGGTAGTCACTGTTCGATCGTGCCACGCCGCCCCGACAACCCGGCTCAGGCCATTCCCCGGCGAACCACAGAAGGGGCCCTGGTCCCCTTGATCGACGCCACCATTTCCAGCACCCGCCTGGTCGCAAGCACCTGGTGGGCACGGAATATGGAAGCACCGGCGGCCGCGGCGATGGCGGTTGCGGCCAAGGTTCCCTCGAGCCGCTCGTGGACTCCCACGTCGAGCGTCTCGCCCACGAAGTCCTTGTTGGACAACGCCATCAGCACCGGCCATCCCGTGGCGACCAATTCCCCGGTGCGGTTCAACAGCTCCAGGCCGTGCCAGGTGTTCTTGCCGAAATCGTGGGTGGGGTCGATGACGATGCCCTCCCCCGGCACGCCGGCGGCCACCAGCGATCGGGCCGCTGCGGTGGTCTCCGAGATCACCGCGGCCACCACGTCGTCGTAGGCGACCCGGTGGGGGTTCGTCCGAGGCGCGGCGCCCCCGGTGTGCGAGCAGACCATCCCGGCCCCGTACCGGGCAGCGACCTCCGCCAGGCCGTGATCGACACCCGCCCAGGTGTCGTTGATCAGGTCGGCGCCCTCCGCGCAGGCCGCATCGGCGACCTCCCGCCGCCACGTGTCGACGCTGATCACCAGGTCGGGGTACGCAGCCCGCACTCCGGCGATGAACGGCACTACCCGCCTGATCTCCTCGGCGACGTCGACCACCGGTCCGACGCCGGCCTTCACCCCGCCGATGTCGACGAGGTCCGCTCCGTCGGCCACGGCACGGTGCACGGCATCCATCGCCCTACCCTCGTCGAAGGTGGTCCCGCCGTCGAAGAAGGAATCCGGCGTGCGGTTGACGATGGCCATCACGGCCGCCCGATCGGTCCGCAGTGTCCGCCCCCGGAACGTCACCGGCGCCCGGCCGGGCACTGTCGCAGCCGTCACCCAGTCAGCCTACGGCCGGGTATCACCGGGCCATGGGTCACCGGCCATGGGTTAACGGTCCATGGGTTAACGGTCGATGAGTTACCGGTCCATGAGTTACCGGACCATCACTTCCGCCCCGCGCCCGGTCACCTCGGCCCGGGTGGGTTCGTCGGGGGCGCTCCCGGCGTCGTGACGCCACCCGACGGCCGGCCCCGGTTGCCGGGTGGCCTCTGCGACCAGAGCGGCCAACCCGGCATGGTCCAACTCATCGACCGGTGCGACGGTGCGCTCCTGCGCGACGTGGACGAACGCAGCGCGAACCAGCCGTGCTGGTACCCCGAGAAGTTCCGCTGCGGCCAGCCGATACACAGCCAGTTGGACGGCTGCGGCGCCCTGCCGGGCCGGCGGCGGCGGGGCGCCGGTTTTCCAGTCCACCACGGTGACGCCCCCGTCCGGCTCGGCGAAAACCGCATCGATCCGGCCGCGAACCGGAATCTCGGCGATAGTCGTCGAGAACGGCATCTCGATCTCGATCGGCAGCCTGGTCGCCCAGTCGGACCGCAGGAAGCGCTCCTTCAGATCTTCGATGTCCGCCTCGGTGACCGCGCCGGAATCGTTCGCGCCAGGCAGGTCGGTGATTTCCAGCAGCGCCGAGCCGCGGTAGAACCGCTCGACCCAGGCATGGAAGGCCGAGCCCCGTTCGCCCCTCGGCGACGGCGCAGAGGGAACCGGCCGCCGAATGCGCCGAGCCAGCGCCTGCGGGTCGGCGGCCAGTTCGACCAGGGCCGTGACGGACATGGACCGCGGGAGAGCCACCTCGACAGTTCTGTTCTGCAGGGCCGAGCGCTCGGCGAGCAGCGCTGCGACGTCCCGCGCCCACTCATGCGGGTCCGAATCCAGATCGGTCGGGGGATTGGTGGAGGGCGCGAACTGAGGATCGAGAGGCAGGTGCAGCTGCGGATCAGCCGGCCGGTCAGCCCGGGCGGCTGTCGCGGCGGCGAGTGCCTCGAGTACCCGGTCGGCTCCGCGCTCGATCGCCGGGCGTCGTTCACCGAGGGGATCGACCGGCCAGACCGCCCGGCGCGGCGACGCCGTCAACGGATTGGGTGAGCCCTTCGCCGGGACCGGCGCCCAGTGTGCTGGTCCAGCGAAAGGTGCTGCCACCACTGAGATCTCAGTCAGAAATTCACTCGGTCCCGACGGCGCGGCGCCGGTCCGCCCCCAGTGGTGTCCGGACACCAGCAGGGTCTGTTCGGCCCGGGTCAGTGCGACGTAGAGCAGCCGCCTTTCCTCGGCCGACTGGGCCTTCTTGAGTTCCGCGGCGTGTTCGGCGAGCGCGTCGACCATGCCCTTCTGATCACCGCCGGTCGGGAGCATCAAAGCTGGAAGATCCGCCCGGTCACCTCGTAGCACCGGGGGCAGCTGTGCGGCATCGCCCAGCCAGGTGCTGGCCCTCGTGCTCGGGAACACCGAATCTGTCAGCTGGGGAACGGCGACGACCTCCCACTCCAGACCCTTTGCGGCGTGCACAGTGAGGATCTGGATCCGCCCTGGCGCGGGCGCCACCTCACCGGGCGCCAGACCGTCCTCGCGCTCGTCTGCCGTCATCAGGTATTCGACCAACTCGGCCGGTCCGGCCCCGGCCGCCGCCACGTCGGCGACCACGTCGGCGAAAGCGTCCAGGTGCGCCCGACCGGCAGGCGACGAAATGGCCACCTCCACATCGACGCCGCTGGTCCGCTCCATGTCGGCAAGCAGGTCGGGCAGTGCGAGGGACAGCCGCGACCGAAGGCGATGGAGCTCCGCGGCAAACCGGGTGATGCGGCGAAATCCCTCCGGGGAGTATCCGGTTGGCGGCCCTGGGTCGGCGATCGCGTCGACCAGCGACGCCGAGTCGACCTCCTCGTTGCGAGTGGCCTGATCGAGGGCGTCACGGACGCTCGCGCGATCCGGATCGGAAGCCTCCGCGGACAGCCGGGGCGGGCGACCGGCGAGCTCCTGCGACCGCCGGGACAGCGCCTCCAGGTCAGCAGGACCGATCTGCCACCGAGCGCCGGTCAGCAGCCGGAGCGCCGCCGCGCCGGCGGCCGGGTCCACCAGCACCCGGAGCAGAGCGAACAGATCGGCTACCTCAGGCTCGTGCAGGAGGCCGCCGAGCCCGACCACCTCGACCGGCAACCCGCAGTCACGCAGCGCCATCGCCATCGCGTCCATGTCCCTTCTGCGCCGCATCAGCACGGCGGTGGACGGTGGCGGCTCCTCGCGCTGCTGTGCGGCAGCCCAGATGTCGGAGATCGACGCGGCCACCCAGCTCTCTTCTGCGGCGGCTGTCTCGAACAATCCGTAATGCAGGTCGCCGACCGGCGCGCCGGGTCGGGCACGCAGTTCGGGCACTTCGACCGGCCGGCGCCGGATGTCGGCCGAAATGTGATTGGCCACGGCCAGTACGGCGCCCGGATTTCGGAAGCTGGTCGAGAGCGTCAGCATGGCTGCCGGGCTTCTGTTGCGGCGCGGAAAATCATCCATGAACCGGGGCAGGTTCGCGGCCGCCGCTCCCCGCCAGGAGTAGATGGACTGCACCGGATCGCCTACCGCGGTCACCGGATGTCCCGATGGACGCTCCGCAACATCGGAACGCCCGAACAGCGCCCGCAGAATCACCCGCTGGGCATGCCCGGTGTCCTGATACTCGTCCAGCAGCACCACCCGGTGCCGGCCGCGCAGGATCCGGCCGACCGCCGGTCGACCCAATACCAGGTCCGCGGCGATCTGCATCTGATCGGCGAAGTCGATCACCCCCGCCCGGCGCTTGGCGGCGATGAACGCCTCGACCAGCGGCACGATCCAGGCCCGGTCCTGCAGGCGACGCAGATGGTCGACCAGTCCGCTGTGCAACGCTCCTTTCTGCCGCGGCGAGGGCGGCGCCGATCTGAGCCGGTGCAGCAGATCGTCGATCACCCCGACCAGCGCCGCCGGATCGGTGAGGTGGTCGGCCAGTGCACCGGCGATGGCGAGGAGTCGTTCAGTCACAAGTTCGGGGCCGAGATCGGTCGCGAGGTCACCGTCCCACCTGGCGACGACACTCCGGGCCAGCTGCCACGAGCCGGTCCTTGTCAGCACCCTGGCTCCGGGCTCCACCCCGGCGAGGGGGCCGAACTCGCCGATGATCCGGCCGCCGAAGGCGTGGTATGTCCAGACCTCCGGCTCCGCCCCCAGGGCCGCCGCCGCCTCGGCGCGCAGAAGACCGGATGCCGCCAGCGCCCGCAGGCGCCGTCTGATCCGGCTACCCAGTCCGGCAGCGGCCTTGCGAGTGAAGGTCAGACCCAGAATCTGCTCGGGGCGGACAAGCTCGTTGGCGACCAGGTAAAGCACCCGCGCGGCCATCGTCTCCGTCTTGCCCGATCCTGCGCCGGCCACCACCAGAGCAGGTGCCAGCGGTGCTTCGATGACCGCCGCCTGCTCGCCGGTGGGCACCGGCAGGTCAAGCACGGAACACAACTGCGCCGCCGAGATCATCCAAACACCGGTCTGCGCCCGCATCGCCGTGCCGCCGCCGTCATTTGGTCACCGTCATCTGTTCACCGTCATCTGGTCACCGTCATCTGGTCACCGTCATCTGGTCACCGCTGCGCCTTCGCTCTGCAGGGGACAGCTGGTCCGGACCGGACAGCGTTCGCAGCCGGGGTTCTCCTGGGCCAAGGCAGTCACCGAGACCAGCTGCGCGGCCGCACCCCTGATGACTTCCAGCCATTGATCCACCGACTCGCCGCCGAGCGCTTCCTGGCGCAGCACCTTCGCCATGCCCGACCGCAGGTAGACCAGCTCGGCGCCCCCTGGTTCGAGGGTGCCGCGGACTGGGATACCGGGGACTGGGATACCGGGGACTGGGTTACCGGGATCGGGGGTGCCGGGGACCGAACTGTCCGCAGGCATGGAGCCGGCCCATGTTGCCCCGAGCGCGATCGCCGACTGGTAGGCCGCGAGCTGCGGGTTCGCCTCCGCTTCCGCCCTGGACGGCACCCGGCTGCCGGTCTTGAAATCCGTGACCACCAGCGTGCCGTCGGGCCGCTGGGAGAGCCAGTCGATCCGGCCGGAAAGCCTGACCGGCCGCCCGGCCGGGGGGTTCTCGCCGACCAAGGGCCCATCCGGTGGGGGCTGCCCCGCTGTGACGCCGCCCGGTGGGAGCGCCACTTCGATGGCCAGCTCCGATCCGATCAGCCGTCGGGGCGGGTGGGTCGACCGCACCCAGCTGCTCGCGGCCGACAACATGGCGAACAGCGCGCGCCGGCTGCGATCGACCTGCCATCGCGGAAGACGGTCCTGGGTGGCCACAAAACGCTCGATCTCGGCCGCCAACTCCGGCTCGGGGAGGCCCAGGGCCAGACCGTGGGCGATGGCGTGCACGACGATCCCCTCGAGCTGCGCCTGCCCCGGTTCGCCGCGACCCCCACGGCGCTCCAGCACCGCCCGCAGGCCGCAGGTCGAGAGTGCCTCCACCGTCGACGGCGAGATATTGACGGTTGCCCCCAGGGGTATCGGCGGATCATCGGTGGACCGGGGCGCCAGCCCATACCAGTCGCGCGGGTGCGCCCCCGTGACTCCCGCCTCGGCGAGCACCGCCAGCTGCCGTGCGGCGGCCGCGACGTCGACGTCCGGTGCGGCGGGATCGACAACCGTGCGACGGAGGTCGGCGATCAGGTCGGTGAGATGGAGCGAGCGACGACCCGTCGAGCCGTCGCCTGATTGCCGGTCGTCCTGAACCGGGAGATCTTCGTCGATCCCGGCGATCTCCTGCAGGAACCGCGACGGGACCGTGTCCTGGCCGAGCACCGCGGTGCAGATCAATGCCCGCCGGGCGCGGGTCGCAGCCACGTAGAACAGTCGCCGTTCGTCCGCCAGGAGCTCCGACACCCTGGCCGTCGACGGGATTCCGGCTGCCTTGTCGAGCAACTCGGGGACGCTCAGCAGGCCGTCACGGGGCCGAAGGTCAGGCCAGGTGCCCTCCTGGACGCCGGCCACCGCAACCACGTCCCACTCGCGCCCCTTGGCCGCATGGGCGGAGATGATCGAGACGGCGTCGGCCGACCGTGCGCCGCGGCTTTCCTCGTCGCCGGGAACCCGACGGCCATGAACGAGCGCCAGAAACGCCGAAACCCCGGCCGCCGGCAACCGGCCCGCCAGATCGGCGGCCATTGCGAACAACTCGACCACGGCATCGAGCGAGCGATCTGCCCGCTGTCCAGATGTGCCGCCCCGCTCCACCGCCGATACCAACTGGTCCTGCAGGCCACAACGTTGCCAGAGCTCCCACAGCACCTGCTGGGCCGTCGGCGACGGCGCCCCGGCCCGGCTGATCCGCAGTAGTTCGGCGAGCAACCCGACCGGACGAGCCAGCTCCGGAGGAACCGCGCGCGGCAACGGAGCGCCGGCGAGCGCGGCAGCCAGCAGATCCGCACTGGAGCCCTCAGCCTGGCGGCCCGCCCGCAACAGGCGTCGAAGTCGGCGCACACCGAGAACGTCCACCGCCGCGAGTGGACCGGACAGCAGCGACATGGCCACCTCACCGGTCAGCGCGGCCGGCCGCACGCCGCATTCCAGCACCCCCAGCAGTGCGGCGATCAGCGGTTCGGCGGCAAGGATCTGGTCGGCGGCACCGATCACGACGGGAACACCTGCCACTGCGCACGCCCTGGTCAGCGCGGGCAGACCGGCGGCAGGGGAGCGGAGCAGGACCACCATGGAATCCCACGCCACCCCCCGGAGCAGGTGTGCCCGGCGCAGGAAGTCGGCGATCGCGGACGCCTCCCTGGCTGCCGTCGGATACACCCTGACCGTCACCGCCGGATGCGGCGCGGCGAGGGTCCCGTCTGGTCTGGCCTCGGCTTCGGGATCGCCGTCAAGGCACGCCGGGGGCAGCTGAAGCCGGCGGTGGCCGAAGGCGCCGGGCAATCTGGCCGCGACCAGTCTGCTGGCCCGGACCAGATCGGGGGGCAGCCGCCGGGAAACGGTCAACTCGACCGTCGTGTCGACGTCCGCGGCACGCATCGCCCCCGGATCGGACCCCCGGAAGGCGTAGACCGACTGGTCGGGGTCACCGGCCAGGATGACTTCGTCCGCGGCCGATCCGAGCACGGCGATGAGCCGCGCCTGGGCCGGATCCACGTCCTGGTACTCGTCGACGAAAATCCGGCGGAACCGATGTTGTTCGGCGGCCAGCACATCGTCCCGGGTCAGCGCCGACAGCGCGGCAGCCGTCAGCTCGCCCGCATCGAGCGCGACACCCAACCCGCTTATTCCCTGTCGCAGGTCGCTCACCTGCTGAATTTCACGGGCGAACTGTCCCGCCGCCACCCATTCCCCTCGTTTGGCCGCTCGCCCGAGTTCGATCAGCCGATTGGGCCCGATGCCTCGGGCGGCCGCCTTGAGCAACAGATCCTGGAGCTCGGCGGCGAACGCCTCCGAGCCAAGCGCCTGCGCCAGCGCAGCGGGCCAGCCCGAGGCTCCGGCAGCGCGATGCCCCGCCAGCAACTCCCGCACCATCTGGTCCGACTCCCCTGCTGCAAGCAATCGCGGGGGAGGTTCGCCCGAACGCTCCGCCTGTGCCCTGACGATGGAGTAGGCATAGGAGTGAAGCGTCCGGGCAGCCGGTTCCCGGCAGGACAGACCGAGGCGCAGGGTGATCCGACCGGCCAGCTCTGCCGCGGCCCGGCGGGAAAAGGTGAGCACCAGGATCTGCTCGAGCGGAACCCCGCGTTCGAGGACACGTTCGGCCACCGCTTCGACGATGCTGGCCGTCTTTCCGGTGCCTGGGCCGGCGAGCACGCGCAACCGGGCGGCCCGATTGCCGGTGATGAGCCTCTGTTCCGCAGTCAGCCGAAAATCGGCTGCCGAACGGGCGGGCCGGCGCAACCGGTACTGCTGCCCTCCGTGCCGGGTGCCGGCGGGTGAACTCATTGCCCGATCCCATCACGGCCCACCGACAGCCCGACCCACCGACGCACGGCCACCGGCGCAGGACCGGATGACACCGGAGCACAGAAGGCCTGATACCCACCCGACAGAATCGGGCGCTATCGACACCGCCGGATCGACGACAACGCCGGGCAACGTTCTCGCTCCGCGCCGAATGGGACCGTCAGTCGGTGGCACCATGGAACGGTGGATCTGGAGTTGGCCGGTCGAATCCTCGATCAGGTGTGGGCGGTTCCGGCGGGCAGGGTGGCGACCTACGGCGACGTCAGCGCCAGGGCCGGCTCCACTTCACCGAGACTGGCCGGCCGGGTGCTCGCCGAGCTCGCCGAAGACGACACACCGTGGCATCGGATCGTCCGTGCCGACGGGTCTCCGGCACCACATCTGCGGGCAGAGCAGACACGGCGGCTCCGGGCCGAGGGGGTCGAAGTCCTAGGCGGGCGGGTATCGATGACCCGGTACCGCTTCAATCCGGCAGCCGCGCCGATCGGGCACTCCAGGACCGCTCCAGGATCCGCAGCGTGGGCCGTTTCGGTGGCTGACGACAGCACGTGAAAGGTTCCGCCGCCCATCGGCCGTGCGGCTAACGAGTGGCCGTCGCCGCCGAAGTTGTCCCCATGCCCAGAGTTGCCCACATTTGAAAGCGCGGCCGACGGCCCTTGGCTGCGACGTGAATCCTCTGTCCTATGAAGACAGCCGCCAACCTGTGACCACCACCGACGAGTGCATCGCCGTTTCACTCAGCGGCCGCCGGGGCCTCCTGGCCGCCGTGCCCGCTCTGCTCGGGTTCCATCCGGCGGAGAGCCTGGTGGCAATCTGCCTGAACGGTTCCCGCCGGGGCGTCGGTCCGGTGATGCGGATCGACCTCCCGGAGCCGGGCGGCACCCGACCCAGCGAAGGATCGATCAGCGACCTGCGGGCGAACGCCGCCCGGCTCGCCGACGAGGTCGTCCTGGTCTGCTATACCGAACGCCCGCGGCCGGCCGTGCTCGACGTGCTTTTGGCCGGCCTCCGGCGGGATGGCGTGCGGGTGCTCGATGTGATCTGCGTCCGGGCCGGCCGGGCGTTCACCGCTCCCACCGCGGCCGCCGAACTGCGCGCCGTCGGCGAACAACTGCCCGGTCGCGACGACCCGCAGCTCCTACTCATGCAGGCCGCCACGGCGATGCAGGGGCGCGGCATGTTGCCCGATCGCGAGGCGCTGCGGCGCTCCATCGCCGGCCCGACCGGCGCCGCGTCGGCAGCGGCCGCGCCGACCACCGACCTGGCTGCCGGTCGCCTGGTGAGGATGCTGGGCCGGCCGATCGATTCGGCGGGGTTGGGAATGGCGGCAGACACCCTTCTCGACCGGGCCCTGATCGATGTCGGAGCCGGTCGACGGATCGCCTCGGGCGATCCGGCCATGATCGCCCTCCTGCTCGCCGACGTGACCGTCCGGGACGCGGTGGTCGTCAGGGCGGTCACCGAGATGGAAGAGCCGTGGCTGCCGGTGTTGATCGCGGCGGCGGGCGCCCTGCCGGATGCCGACTGCGCGGAGCTCTGTGCGGTGCTGGCAATGGCCGCCTACCGGCGCGGAGATGGTGCACTGGCGCAGGTTGCGATCGACCGCACGCTGTCCGCCGACCCGGCGCACCGCCTGTCGTACTTGCTGCTGGGCGTGATGGCCTCTGGCATGCCGCCGGCGGAGTTGGCGCTGTTGGCCACCTCGGCCCAGCAGCAGCCCGCTGCCGACGACGGGTTGAACAGTGGCGGCGCCGAGCCCGAAGTCAGTCCAGATGCGGTGCGATGGCTTCGGCGGCCGACAAAATCTGGACGAGCGAGGAAGGGGTCGTTCTCGGATCGGCCAGACTGACGCCGAGCCGGAACATCAGCGCTCTGCGCAACATCTGCGGCCATTGCGGCAACTCGGTCCACTCGTCGAGCAGATCGTTCGGAGCGCCGCCCCAGGACAGTGCATCGACCGCGACCACCGCGGCCGCCCACGACACCGGCCGCCAGTACGGGGTGATGTCGATGACGGCCGGCGGCGCCGATCCGGCGAAGAGCACATTGCCGAACATGTCGCCGTGAACCACCTGGGAGGGCAGGTCGACCGGCCGTCGACCGGCGGCAAGATCGGACATCAGCCGGGCGCCGTGACCCTCGCCGAGTTGACCGAACTCGTCGACGCCTTCACCCCAGGCCAGCCGATCCGCCCAGCTGTGCAGGTTCATCCGCTCCCGCAGGAACCGGGGCTGCGGAAGGTGGGCCAGCGCCGAGTGCAGGGCGAGCGAACAACGGATGATGTCGGAGTGTCTGGGCTCCCATCGCCCGGAGACGAACCGACCCGCGGACCACCCTGCCACCACCCATCGGCCGTCCGACGATCGCACCGGGCGGGCCACCCGCATCCCGGAAACGCGGAGCTGCTCGAAAGTGGTTGCGATGAAGGAGGCCTCGGCAGTGTTGCCAACGGGTTTGAGAACGATGTCCCCAGACCGGTAGGCCGAGCCGCTGCCCCCTGAGAGCAGTTCGGGTGGATCGGCAGTCGCACCGAACGCCGCGAGCACATGGGGCGGCGGCGGGGACACGACCACGAAGGTTACCCGCCCAGCTCACACTTGGAGATCCGCCGCACGGGAGGGCGCGCAGGTGCGATCACCGAGCCGTGCCCCATCGGCGGAGGACCGGGAGACAGCCTGGCGGGTCCTCAATAACTCGGCAGGCTGGGGTCCACCTGCTTGATCCAGGCCAACACCCCACCGCCGACGTGGACGGCGTCGGCGAAGCCGGCCTTGTGCAGCACGGCCAATGCCTCCGCCGACCTGGCGCCGGACTTGCAGTGCAGGATCACCGGCTTGTCCTGCGGAATCCGGGAGAGTGCCTCCCCCGAGAGGATGTCGCCCCTGGGAATCAGCACTGCACCAGGAATCGAGACGATCTCGTACTCGTTCTGTTCCCGGACGTCGATCAGGGCGAAGTCCTCCCCCGCGTCGATCTTGGCCTTGAGCTCCCTGGCCGAGATGGTGTGGTCCTTGGCCGCGTCGGCCGCTTCTTCGGATACCGATCCACAGAAGGCCTCGTAGTCGATGAGCGAGGTGATGGGCTCGCCGGCGGGATCCCGCCTGATCTTCACGGTTCGATAGCTCATCTCCAGCGCGTCGTAGACCATCAGCCGGCCGAGCAAAGTCTCGCCGATGCCGGTGATCAGCTTGATCGCCTCGGTCACCATGATCGATCCGATGGAGGCGCACAACACCCCGAGCACCCCGCCTTCGGCGCAGGATGGAACCATCCCAGGCGGCGGCGGCTCGGGGTACAGGTCGCGGTACTGCGGGCCGTATTCCGCCCAGAACAAGCTCACCTGGCCCTCGAACCGGAAAATCGACCCCCACACGTACGGCTTGTTCAGGAGCACGCAGGCGTCGTTGACCAAATACCTCGTGGCGAAGTTATCGGTCCCGTCGAGGATCAGGTCGTAGCCGGCGAAGATGTCGAGGGCGTTATCCGACTCCAGGCGATCGGTGTGCAGATTGACCTTGACGTAGGGGTTGATCTCGGCAATGGACTCGGCTGCGGAGACAGCTTTCGACTTTCCGATGTCCGACTGCCCGTGGATGACCTGCCGTTGGAGATTCGACTCGTCGACCGTGTCGAAGTCGAGGATCCCGAGCGTCCCGACACCGGCCGCCGCCAGATACAGCAGCGCCGGGGAACCAAGACCCCCGGCCCCCACCACCAGCACCTTCGCGTTCTTCAGCCGCTTCTGGCCGACCATGCCCACGTCCGGAATGATGAGGTGTCGCGAGTAGCGCTCAACCTCGGCCTTGGTCAGCGAGTCAGCCGGCTCGACCAATGGTGGCAACGACGTCACAGTTCTCTCCTCGGTTCAAGACGGGCAGTTTGCGGTCGCGGCGAACTACCCCGTGCCCGACGCGCCTGCGATTCGGCGGCCTCTGCAGGAAGACAACCGGGCGGCTGCCCTCGTTCTTCCCGTCCTGGCCATCGGCCGTGACTCCTGGGGCAGTAACCGGTCACTGGACCCGGGGAAAGGGATATGGGTTGAATTTGCAGACCTTCCCGTCTTTCGGCACCATCCCGGAACTGATCGGCGCCAGGTCGTTGTCGGCGGTCGACCAGGACTGCTGCATCATCACCGGAGCAAGCCCACCACCCTGGCCGCAGGGCTGGTGCCCGTAGCCCAACGCGTGCCCGACTTCGTGGTTCACCGCGTAGACCCGGTAGGAGCCCAGGTCCCCGTTGAACGAGACGGCCCCCCTGACCCAGCGGGCGTCGTTGATCACCGCCGTGTGGAGGCCGCGGACGTAGCAGGACGCCTCGAGTTGGATCTGCCAACCGCAGAGCGTGGAGCTGCGCGCAGTCAGTTGGCTGGTCAGCGAGATCCGAAAGGTGGGATTTCCCGAGTCGATGCGCTGAACGGTGTACCTGCCCGAACCGATCCAGGATCTCGGGTCGGCGAGCGTGCCGGCCACTGCCGAGGCGAAGCTCTGATCATCCCCGGCCGATCCCAGACCGTCCTCCACCTCGACCTCGTAGGTGACCTTCTGAGCACCCGTGCCATGGGCTGCGGAGGTGCCCTTGACCACGTGGAACGTGCCGTGCCCCCGGACGGCGAAATCGGCCCCGGCAGGAAGTACTCCGGCGCTCACGTTGCGGAACGCGCCATTGGGGTCGGGGCCGACGGACGACACCGAAGTGCCCGTTGCCGATGCGGTGGACCCGTCACCGCGAATTGCCCCGACCGCGGCCGGCAGCTGATTCGCAGGCGGTGCCGCAGGAACGGTCATCGTCACGGTCACTCCGCTGACGACGGTGGTGATCTGCGATAGGGCTGGAGTCGCGGTCGGACCCGAGGGCGCGGAGCGGCGGGCCAACGAGACGGCGACCAGAACGGTGACAACCAGCAGCACGACGATTGCGTACGGCCGCCAGGCGTGACCCCGCCCTGTTCCCCTTCCAGAGTTGGCCCGGCGACCCACCGGCAGCGGCACGAAGGGCTCGGCGGACCCCTCCCGGCGCCCTCCGGCCGGTAGGCCGGTTCCTCGACCGGTCGTCGCGCGCGACTTCGACGACTGCGGCCACAGCGTCGATTCCGCAAGGCCTGCATCATGTCCGGTCGGCCCGAGGCCGGACCCGCTCTCGGCCTGGTCGCGCTTGAAAGGATCACGGGTCACGGTTCCGAGGTTCTCACAACGCCCAGGATCCCTCGTAACGGCGCGCCACCCCGGCACCCGGGTTGTCCACAACCCTCGAACTGTCCACAAATCCGCGGTGCCCGCCGGCCGTCGGATCTCGGGGTGTCAGCCTCGACGGATGGACAACACACCGCGTCGAATCCCAGCAAAGGGTCGAATCCCAGCAAAGGGTCGAATCCCAGCAAAGTGTCGGAGACCAGCAACGGGTCAAATCCAACCAAAGGGTCGAAGTCCAGGAAACGACGTCCGGGACAAGACCGCGTGGTTCGAGGGTGCGAGATGACCGCCATGGATCTCGAGGTGGACACCACCCTGATCAGACGGGCGGCCGCTGACCTGGAGCATGCCGAGACAACGCTGGGGGCGGTGACCTATGCGGGGGGCTGCCGGCGGCAGGGCCCGGCCCTCTCACCCGACGCATTGGGGGACTCCGATGCCGGCCGGCAGGCGGCGGCGGTGGTCAACCTCCGCATGACATCCTCGTTCGACGCTGCCGCCCAACTGCACACCGTGGCGCGGGACCTCGGCGACCGCCTGCGGACGGCCGCACTGACCTTCGACCGCACCGAGACCGCCGGGTGAGCGCCTCGATGATCCGCCCTAAGATCCGCGTCAGCATCCGGTGATCGGCCCCCTTTTGGCCGGGCCGGTGCCCGAACTGGCCCGGCTCGTCCTGGCCGATTGCACCGACGCGATCGCCGAGATGATGGCTATCAGACCCACCGAACTGCGCAGCACCGCAGAGCGGGGCCGGGGGCTGGCCGGCGCCATTCGAGCGTCCGGAACGCAGGCGGACGGTGCTTCGTGGGAGCTGGCCCGCGGTTGGTCGGCCGTCCCGCCCAGGCTCGCGACCGCTCGGCTCGTCGCCACCTGCGATCGCGTCGCTGACCTGCTGACCGGTCATGCCCAGGCAGCGGAGGTCGCCTGCCAGGTGATCGAGCAGACCCAGCAGGCGTTGGCGGCCGAAACCCAGACTGCGGTCGCCCAGTTGAGCAGAGTGCTGCAGGCTGCGCCGGCAGGAGTGCCTGCTCTGCTGGGTCTCGCCGGCAACGCCGGCACGATCATGGGGCTCGTGGTGGGTCTCGGGCAACGGGTGCGCGCCCATCGGGTCGCCATCGACTCGGCTCTGCTGTCACTGGCCGGGTCACTGACGTCCGATCCCGCAGCGGAGGCGGATCTCCTCCGGGCCGGGCCGACCGCAGTGCTCCCACCGGATCCGGTGCAGAATCCGGCGAGCCGCACCGATCTGCGCAATCGGGCGCTGCTGGAGGCCGACAAGCATTCTGGGGATCTGAACCGGTTGGTGCTCGCTTCCGGCGTCCAGCAGTCGCTGGATCTCGCCAGGTCGCGCAGTGGGGTGGCTCAGCTGCTCGTGTACGACCGGGCGGCCTACCACGGTCAGGGGCGGGCAGCCATCGCCGTCGGCGACCTGACCACAGCCGACAACATCGCCGTGGTGGTCCCCGGCATCGGCAGTTCGCCGACGGACATGAGCGGGGGCGTCAGTTCCGCGGCCGACCTCCGCGACGAGGCGCAGAAGCAGGCGCCGGGCAGCCGCTCCGCGGTGGTGGCCTGGTACGGCTACGACATTCCGATGTCCACCGGCGCGGACATCCTCCCCGGGACGTGGACCTCCATCAACGACGCGCTGGCTGCACTTTCTGCCGACAACGCGGTCGAAGGCGGGGCTGCGCTGTCGTCCGACGTCCAGACGTTCGAGACGATGGCACAGTCCTCGCGACGGACGACGCTGCTGGGATTTTCGATGGGGTCGACCACGGTCTCCCAGGCCGCCCGGTTCGACGTTCCGGTCGACGGGGTGGTGCTGATGGGTTCGCCGGGGGCCGGGTTGGGCGCCAGGACAGTCGAGGACTACCGGGCGGTGCGGCCCGAGAACGTCTATGCGGTGAAGTACGCGTTCGACCCGGTGACCCTGCCGGAAACGGATCTGTTCGCCAAGATGATGACCGGTTCCACCAAGGGATTCGGACCGGACCCGGCCGACCCTGCCTTCGGGGCCAAAGAGATGGCTGTGTCCAGCAACGAGCCGATGAACGCAAGGAGTCTGCTCACCACGGGCAAATCCATGCTGGATCAACACTCGATGACCAACTACATGTCCGGTGCCGCCCTGGCCGCCGAGGCGGCCGTGGTCAACGGGGCGACCAGGCGGGTCCCGGTGAAGAAGAAGTAGCGGCCACCAGGCGTCCATTGCAATCAAGTGACCCGGTGCGGGACAACGGGGCGAACCACGGTGAGAACAACTCCGGTCACAACCGTGATGACAATGTGATGACAGCCCGAGGACAACCTGGATGACAACCTGGATGACAACGCCGGCGCAGATCCTCAGCGCCCCCGCGGCCGCCGCGTAAGGTGGCCGCGACCGGGCGAAGGGGGATTCGATGGCGGAGTCGGCAGCGGCGAGGGAAACCCGGCCGACGGCCGGTCGCCCCACCGTGCGACTTCCGAGGCCAGATCGCCGGATCCAGCTACTGGCCTCGGCCAGAGCCGCCTTCGTGGCCCAGGGATACCACGCGGCGGCGATGGACGATATCGCCGAGCGGGCAGGGGTGAGCAAACCTGTCCTCTATCAACACTTTTCGTCGAAGCTGGAGTTGTACCTGGCGTTGCTGGGCGACTCGGCCGACGAAATGGTCCGACTGGTCCGGGGCGCGCTGGTCGGCACCGACGACAACAGGGAGCGGGTACACGGAGCGGTGGAGGCCTACTTCACCTTCGTCGCCGACAACGACCAGGCGTACCGGTTCATCTTCGAGTCCGACCTCCGCGGGCATCCGGACGTCGAGCGGATCGTCGACCGGGCAACCGACAAATGCATCGACGCGATCACCGACACGATCACCACGGACACCGGGGTCGATCCGGAGCGTTCCCGGCTCCTCGCCGCAGCCCTGGTCGGGCTGTCCCAGGTGAGCGCCAGATACTGGCTCGCCCAGGGCGCCGGTGTCCCACGCAGCGAGGCCATCGAAATGCTGTCGACCCTGGCCTGGCGCGGGATCTCACGGTTCCCGCGCCACTCCTGAGATCCACGGCCCTGAGATCCACGGCCCTGAGATCCACTGCCCCGTTCATCCGGGGACTGGCCGTGAATCCGCGGGCCGGCGGTGGATCCGGGAGTCAGCGGTTGGTCGAGAACCCCACCCTGCGACTGTCGGCCGGCCCGATGTCGACATAGGCGATCTTGGCCGACGGGACCATCAACCGCCGGCCCTTGTCGTCGACCAGGACGAGCGTTCCGGCCGGATTCTTCAGGGTCTCGGTGATCAGCGCCTCGATCTCGTCGGGTTGCGACTGGGAACTGACCACCAACTCGCGTCCGCTGTCGGTCACACCGATTTTGATCTCCACGCGGTCCTCTTCTCGTCTGTGCCTTCGACGGCGGCGACCGATCGGCCGGAAATGTCGATCCGGCGGTCGTCCCGCTTGCAACCCAGGCTAATGCAGGTCCGAGAACGGCCCCGACGACCGGCTTGCGCCAAGGGTGAACATCGCCCGGCCGGCCGATTCTCAGAACAAGCGGCCGTCGGTGTCGTCCAAGCCGCGCATGGTGTCGTAGTCCAGCACCAGGCACCGTATCCCCCGGTCCTGGGCGAGGGTCCTGGCCTGTGGCTTGATCTGCTGTGCCGCGAAAACACCGTTCACTGTGCCCAACAATGGATCCCGACTGAGCAGGTCGAGGTATCTGGTCAACTGCTCGACGCCGTCGATCTCGCCCCTGCGCTTGATCTCGACGGCCACCACAGCCCCGGCGGCGTCCCGGCACAGCAGATCGACAGGGCCGACCGGCGTCGGATACTCCCGGCGGATCAGGGTGTAGCCGGGACCGAGCAGCTGGACCTGGGCGGCGAGCAGTTCCTGCAGATGGGCCTCGACGCCGTCCTTCACCAGTCCCGGATCCACGCCCAGCTCGTGGCTGCTGTCGTGCAGCACCTCGTGAATGGTGATCAGCAGTTGCTCGCCGGCCTTGTTCTCGACCCGCCACAGCTCGTCGCCGACGGTCAGCCGGCAAGGCGGACTCATCCAGTTGAGCGGCTTGTAGGCCCGGTCGTCCGCGTGGATGGACACCGAGCCGTCGGCCTTGATCAGCAGCAGTCTGGTCGCCTCGGGCAGGTGCGCGGTCAGCCGTCCGACATAGTCCACCGAGCAACGAGCAATGACGAGACGCACCCGCCCACCCTAAGTGCCCCATGCTCCGCCCTGGGTGCCCGGTGTCTGCCGCCCTGGCCAGCGGCCTCCCGATAGCCGCCGGGATGACGCCCGTCACGCTGCTGGAAACGTTCCCTGCGACGTCGACACAATGAGCTGATGACTGAGCCGATCATGGAGCTTGACCGGGATCGGGCTGGGCCAGTGATGGCGCCGGCAGCCACCGATGGGCTGGCGCCGTCGGCGCGGCGGGATCAGCCGGCCGCGGACCCACCGCCGCTGTGTTCGCTGGCTTCGCGTTCGGCCGGTGACGAGCCCGCCGGGACCGCCTCGACCTTCACCTCCTTCCTGTTGCTCGACCACCGCGCCCCCTGGAGTGCGCAAGCGGCCCTGGACGCCGGGGCGGCCCGGTTGTCCGCTGCCGCCGCCGGGGCGGCCGCCAGGGTCAGGGGGCTGCGCATCTTCGCCATCCGCCCGGTGAGGGACCGGCACACCGGACCGGCCGGCTTCTCGGTGCTCGGCCGGACCGGGGCCAACGGGTGGCTGGACCGGCTTCCTTCCGCACCCACGCCGGCCCAGGTCAACGCACTGGCCGGCTCTGGAGCTGACCTGGATCAGTGCGGGGCCGCCGGTGCCCCCACAGAGGCTCCCGAGCTTGGGGCCGCCCGCTGTTCGCCGTCTGCACGAACGGCCGGCGGGACCGCTGCTGCGCGATCACCGGCCGGCGGATCGCGGAGGACCTGCACGCCGAATTCGGCTCGGCCGTGGTGGAGATCAGTCACCTGGGGGGTCATCGTTTCGCCGGCACCATGGTGGTGCTGCCGTGGGGGTACGCCTACGGCTATCTCGACTCCGCGGCAGCCCTGCAGGTCGCCAGGGCTGCTGCCGACGGGTTGGTCCACCCGGGCGGACTGCGCGGGCGGGCCGACCGGACGCCGATCGCCCAGGCGGCGGAGGCGATCCTGCGTACCGAGATCGGCCCACATCCGCCGGCGGCGATCGGGGTGATCACGGAGATCTCCGAGCCGGGTGGAGTCGGAGAGCCGGCACTTCTGCGGGCCCGGGTCTTCGGCCAATGGCAGGACATCGCGCTGTGCCGGGTGGTCGGGCCGACGGTGACAGCGACGGAATGCGGCGGAAAACCGTTCACCACCGGTCATTGGAGGCGGGCGTAACGAATTCACCACCGACGGTCACTGGCAGCGCAGGTAGCGCCACGGGACCGGGCGGAGCGCGGCGGAGCGGCGGCCCCTCAGCCGCCGACGCGCGCGATGTCCGCGCCCAGTCCGGTCAGACCTTCGACAAAATGCGGATATCCGCGGTCGATGTGACCGACGTCGTGGACCTGGGTGATGCCGTCGGCGACGAGTGCGGCCAGCACGAGGCCGGCCCCGGCCCGGATGTCGGTCGCCCAGACCGGCGCGCTGGACAATCTTTTCAGCCCGCTGAGCGAAGCGTGGTGACCGTCGGTCCTGGCATCGGCGCCCATCCGGAGCAGTTCGTCGACGAAGCGGAACCGCGCCTCGAAAACGTTTTCGGTGATCAGCGAGTGACCGTCGGCGATCGCGGCCAGGACGAGCGCCATCGGCTGCAGGTCCGTCGGGAAGCCCGGGTAGGGCATCGTCACGAAGTCGACGGCCCGGGGCCGGGCCGGCATTTCCACGATGAAGCCGTCCGGGGCCGCATCGACCTGCGCCCCGGACTGGACGAGGCGCTCCAGCGGGACCGCCAAGTGTAGCGGATCGACGCCCTTCACCCGGATCCGGCCGCGGGTCACCGCCGCGGCGTAGGCCCAGGTGCCGCCGACGACCCGGTCCCCCACTGTCCGATGGGTGGTCGGATGCAGGGTTGCGACTCCCTCGATCGTGATCGTCGCGCTGCCGGCGCCGACGATGCGGGCGCCCATCTGGCCCAGCATGGCCGCCAGGTCGATGATCTCGGGTTCCCGCGCGGCGTTGTCGATGACGGTCGTGCCCTCCGCGAGAACGGCTGCCGTCAGGATGTTCTCGGTGGCGCCGACGCTCGGGAAGTCCAAGCTGATGGATGCGCCGCGCAGACCGTCGGCCTCGCCCACCACCATGCCGTGCTCGATCCACATCCGGGCGCCGAGGGCGCGGAGCCCCTGCTGATGCATGTTCAGGGGGCGGGACCCGATGGCGTCCCCGCCGGGCAGCGCCACCCTGGCCCGGTGGCAGCGGCCCATCAACGGGCCGAGGACGCACACGGAGGCACGCAGCCGGCCGACCGCCGGGAAGTCGGCCAGATGGGAGAGTTCGGCCGGCGCGGTGATCGAAACAGTCCCGTCGGTCAGCTCGACCCGGCACCCCAGGCCGGTCAGCACATCCGCCATCAACGGCACATCGAGGATGTCAGGACAGTTCGAGATGACCGTGGTGCCCTCGGTGAGCAGGGCGGCAGCCATCAACTTCAGCACGCTGTTCTTGGCGCCGGCCACCGAAACCTCGCCCGACAGCCGGGCCCCGCCGGTCACCACGAAGTGCTCATCCACGGCTCGCACTGTAACTCTCCGGTCCCACTCCACCGTGCCAGTAAGGTTCTCCGGGTGGCCGTTCACCTGACTCAGATCTACACCCGCACCGGCGACGACGGGACGACGGGCCTGTCCGATTTCTCGCGCGTCGCGAAGACCGATTCCCGGTTGGTGGCGTACGCCGACACCGACGAAACCAATGCCGCATTGGGTGTGGTGATGTCCCTCGGGCAGGCTCCGCCTGCCGTGAGGGCGGTGATCGCCCGCATCCAGAACGAGTTGTTCGACCTCGGGGCCGACCTGGCCACCCCGATCTCGGCGGATCCGCAGTATCCGCCGCTGCGCATCACCCAGGACTACGTCGATCGTCTGGAAGCCGATTGCGACAGTTTCAACGCCGATCTCGAGCCACTGGACTCGTTCATCCTGCCCGGCGGCACCCCCGCCGGGGCACTGCTGCACGTGGCGCGAACTGTGACCAGGCGGGCCGAGCGCAGCGCCTGGGCGCTGATGGAGCGGGACGCAGAGCGGACGAATCCGCTGGCCACGAAGTATTTGAACCGACTGTCGGACCTGCTCTTCATCCTCAGCCGGGTGGTCAATCCCGACGGAGACGTTCGGTGGGTTCCGGGTGGCGACCGAACCTGACTGACGCCGGGCGCCGGAAGGAGACCTCCCTGGTCCCGAGGTGCGGCCGGCCGTGCAGGTGCCCGGTCTCGGGCGGCACCGACTCCAGCCAGGACCGTAGCCCGGTGGCTGCCTCGTCGCTCATCGCCAACTCCAGCGGGCTGCCCGCGTCGGTACATCGCAGGATCACCGAGCCGAGCGGGAGCAGGTCCGGTTCGGTGCCGACCGGGTTGCGGCGACTGCCCAGCAGCAGCCGGTCCCGGCGCAGCACCCTCGACGAGATCGGCAGCGGCGAGAACGACCGGTAGAGCACAAGCTCCCCGCCGCGATATTGACCCTGGCCGAACGACCAACCGCGCCCGTCGGTGGTCAACCGCCGGCGCCAGCACACGTCGACACCGCCGGAGCGGCTCAGCACCCGGCGGCGGACCGCGATGGCGACAACGACGGCGAGCAGCACGATGAGCAGGGCGAGGCCGAGGACTTCAACCAGCATCTCCGACCTCCCCGCGCCCTGGTCCGCGTGCTAGACGGACTCGCCGACGGCGAGCAACCTGGCTCTGGCCCGACGCAGGTCGGCCTCGGCATCGGCGGAGTCGGTGCCCGTCGACCTGGCCGATTCATAGGCGGCCCTGGCCCTGGTGACGTCGATCTCATCGCTGAGCTCCGCGTCCTCGGCGAGGATGGAGACGCCGGACTTGGTGACCGACAGGAATCCGCCGTGCACGGCAACGCTCATCACGTTGCCGTCGGTGCCGACGATCCGGGCCGCGTAGCCCTCGCGGAGTTGGGCGAGCAGTGGGGCGTGTCCCGGCAGCACGCCGATATCACCGTCGACCGTCCTGGCTACCACCATCTGGGCCGGACCCGACCAGATCTGCCGCTCGACCGCGACCAGATCGACCTGCATCTCGGACATCTAGGACTCCCCGCTCTCAGACACGCTTCACCCAAGCTTCATGACCGGATTCACCGAGTGTAACCGAAGGCCGGTGGGGCCAACTCTGCGAATTGGTGACGAGACGGGAGGGGCCCCGCTCCCAACCATCGGGAACGGAGCCGATCCTGCATGACCAGGCTCACCCAGACGTCAGGACTCCAGCGATTTTGCCTTCGCCATGACGTCGTCGAGGCCACCGACGTTGAGGAACGCCTGCTCGGGAATGTTGTCGTGCTCGCCCTTGGCGATGGCGTCGAAGGCCGCGATGGTGTCGGCCATCTCGACGTAGGAGCCGTCCTGGCCGGTGAACTGCTTGGCGACGAAAAAGTTCTGCCCGAGGAACCGCTCCATCCGGCGGGCCCGGCCCACGAGCAGTTTGTCCTCTTCGGCCAGCTCGTCCATCCCCAGAATGGCGATGATGTTCTGCAGTTCCTTGTACTTCTGCAGGATCCGGATGACCTCCTGGGCCACCCGGTAGTGCTCTTCGCCGACGAACTGCGGGTCCAGGATCCGAGAGGTGGAGGACAGCGGGTCGACGGCCGGGTAGATGCCCTTCTCGGTGATCGACCTCGCGAGCTCGGTGGTCGCGTCCAGGTGGGCGAATGCGGCGGCCGGGGCCGGGTCGGTGTAATCGTCGGCCGGCACGTAGATGGCCTGCAGCGAGGTGATGGACCTGCCTCTGGTGGAGGTGATCCGCTCCTGCAGCTCGCCCATCTCGTCGGCCAGGGTGGGCTGGTAGCCGACCGCGGACGGCATCCGGCCGAGCAGGGTGGATACCTCGGAGCCGGCCTGGGTGAACCGGAAGATATTGTCGATGAACAGCAGGACGTCCTGGTTCTGGACGTCCCGGAAGTACTCGGCCATGGTCAGCGCCGAGAGGGCGACCCGCATCCGGGTGCCGGGCGGCTCGTCCATCTGCCCGAAGACCAGGGCGGTGTCGTGGATCACCCCGGACTCGGTCATCTCGGTGAGCAGGTCATTGCCCTCGCGGGTCCGCTCCCCCACTCCGGCGAAGACCGACGTGCCACCGAAGTTCTTGGCGACCCGGGTGATCATCTCCTGGATCAGCACGGTCTTGCCGACGCCTGCGCCGCCGAACAGTCCGATCTTCCCGCCCTGGACGTACGGGGTGAGCAGGTCGATGACCTTGATGCCGGTGACCAGCTGTTCTGTCTTGCCCTCGAGCTGGTCGAAGGGGGGCGGCTTGCGATAGATCGGCCAGTGTTCGGCGTCGTCGCCGGTGCCCGGCGCGTCCAGGCAGCGGCCGAGGGCGTTGAACACGTGCCCCTTGACGATGTCGCCGACCGGCACCGAGATCGGTTGCCCGGTGTCCCCGACGGAGGCGCCGCGGACGAGCCCGTCGGTGGGCTGCATCGAGATGGCCCGCACGATGTCGTCGCCGAGGTGCAGGGCGACCTCTAGGGTCAGCATCCTGGTGTCACCGCCGGTCGAGACATCGACGTGCAGGGCATTGAACAGTTCGGGCACCGACCCGCGGGGGAACTCGATGTCCACCACGGGGCCGATGACCCGGACGACCCGCCCGGCAACCGACGGTGCCGACGATTCAGAGGGTGACGATGGTG
>JBBRDH010000068.1:0-26206 GCA_038204125.1 Mycobacteriales bacterium | reverse complement strand
CTCTGACCAGAGCCACCCAGCGCCTGGGCGTGCTCTATACCGGCGAACTCCCGGCCATCGCGCTACCCGGCCCGGCGATGCAACCGTCCGGGTCGGTCGCCGCGGACGACGCCCGGCCCGGGTTGTGGTGACGCCCGACCGGGGCGGGACCTGTGTCGGGCGCGGATCAGCCGGGTGGATCGACGACGGGCCGCTCGATCCGGGCTGCGTGCAGCACCCAGAAGGCCAGCACCACCACGGTGATCATCTCGGTGGCCGAAAGGGCACGTTCCACCAGTCCGACGACCCGCCAGGATTCAACGACGGTGGTCGCGGCAAGGATGGTCTGGATGGTCAGCACCCCGAACCAGCAGGCTGCGACCATGGAGAGCCGGACGGCCCACCGGGGCCATCCCCGATGTTCGGCGACCAATCGGTGCTCCCAGGAGATCAGGGCTGCTCCGATCGGCAGGCTGAAGAACGCTATCAACGTCCACGTCCAGTGCACCCGCCCGGCCAGGGTGGTCTCCACCCCGAACCGGTGTTTCGGGAACACCACCAGTCCGATCAGTCCCAGGCACCAGCAGAAGGTCATCGCGGCGCCCCAACTGCGCCGGACCACCATGTTCGCCGCCACCAGGGCACCGAGCACCGCCGCTGACGACAGCGCCAGCAGCACCACCCCGGCGTCGAAGAGCCAGCCGTCGGAGACCAGGGCGTACTCACTGATGGTGCTGGACAACGGGTCCAAGGACCGGCCACCCGGCAGCACGTGCAGCAGCAGGATTGCCAGCGTGGCCATCGCGATGCCGACGATGCCTGCCCAGGCGAGCCTGGCGGACCATGGCGTGACCGGCCGGCGCGACGTCGACCCGGGAGCCGGGTAGCACTGCGAGGTCAGCACCGCACCCGTCCTCTCCCTACTTACCGATCGGTCGTACTGTGTCGGTCGTACTGTGCCGGTCGTACTGTGTCGGTCCTACTGCGCAGGGTATCCAGCAGGCGCGTTCGGCGACAGTGCAATCGCCGGACGGAGCGCCGCACTACGCTGGGCGCATGCGGCAATACCTGGATCTGCTGGAGCGGATCCTGGCCGACGGGACGGACAAGCCCGATCGCACCGGCACCGGGACCAGAAGCGTTTTCGGGCATCAGATGCGGTTCGATCTGGCCGCCGGCTTCCCGGTGGTGACCACGAAGCGGGTGCATCTCAAGTCAGTAGTCGTCGAATTGCTCTGGTTTCTCACCGGTTCCACCAATGTGCACTGGCTGCAGGAGCGCGGGGTGAGCATCTGGGACGAATGGGCGGACACCGAGGGCGAACTCGGGCCCGTGTACGGGCATCAGTGGCGGTCGTGGCCGACGCCCGGTGGCGGCTCGATCGATCAGATTGCCGCGGTGGTCCGGTCTTTGCGGGAGAACCCGGACAGCCGGCGGCACATCGTGTCCGCTTGGAATGTGGCAGAGGTGGCGGAGATGGCGTTGCCACCGTGCCACACGATGTTCCAGTTCTACGTCGCGAACGGCCGGCTCTCCTGCCAGCTCTACCAACGTTCGGCGGATGTGTTCCTCGGGGTGCCGTTCAACATTGCCTCCTACGCGTTGCTCACCGAAATGGTGGCCAGGGTGGTCGGGCTGACACCGGGTGAATTCGTCCACACACTGGGGGACGCGCACCTGTATTCCAATCATTTCGAGCAGGCCCGGCTGCAGTTGACCCGGACGCCGCGGCCACTCCCCACCCTGGAACTCAGCCCGGGAATTGTCGACATAGACGGCTTCGGTCCGGCCGATATCATCGTCCACGATTACGACCCGTACCCGGCGATCAAGGCGCCGATCGCTGTATGAAGCTGATCCTGGTGGCGGCGGTGGCCGCGAACGGGGTCATCGGCGCCGACGGGAACATGCCGTGGCGCCTACCGGAGGATCTGCGGCGCTTCAAGTCTCTCACCATGGGACACCCGATGGTGATGGGGCGCAAGACTTTCGACTCGATCGGCCGGGCCCTGCCCGGTCGCCGGACGGTGGTGGTCACCAGGCAGCCGGGTTGGGCCGCGCCCGGTGTGGAGGTGGCCGACTCCGTGGAGCAGGCGTTGCAGCTGGCGGCCGCCGGTAACGGGGCTGCCGACGAGCCCGTCATGATCGTCGGCGGCGGCGAGATCTACCGCGCGACGATCGGCCTCGCCGACCGCCTCGAGATCACCCATGTCGAGACAGAGGTAGCCGGCGACACCACCTTTCCCGCCATCGAGCCCGCGCTCTGGGAAGTGACCGACCGCGATCAGCGGGCCGGTTTCGCCTTCGCGACCTACCGCCGACGCCCCGCACCGATGACCGATCTGACGGCGATGCTGGCCGGACTTGACGCGCAGATGCACGACGGCGAGTTCGTCTTCTGTACGGCAGCGGCCGTGCCCGACGGGCTGGATCCGGTGGTGACGGTCGCCGAAGCCGAGGGCGTCACCTTTGTCGTCCGGCGGGAAGACGCAGCGGCCGCAGGCATTCTCGGTACGTTCCCCTGCTCGTGGATCACCCTCGCGGTGCCCTCGGCCCTGCATGCCGTAGGCCTGACCGCAGCAGTTGCGGTTGCGCTGACCAGGGACGAAATTCCCTGCAACATGGTCGCCGGATTCCATCACGACCACCTCTTCGTCCCGGTCGACCGCATCGACGACGCCCTCACCGCCCTGGCCCACACCCGGCCCTGATTGCTCACGCGAATTCCAGAACTATTCGGGCGAGGCGGGTTTCGAGGTATGAGATGTCGGGCCAGGGCGGCGATGTCGGCGGTCCGGGTGGGTGGCTGGGGTAGGTGTGCCCGGTGGGGGTGGTGAGGTTGATGGTTCCGTCGTTGTTGCTGGCGGGTGGGTCGATGGTGTTCCGCCAGCCGGGGGCCTGTTTAGAAAGATTGCACGCCGCGCACAGTCCTTGTCCGTTGTCGAGGCTGGTGGGTCCGCCGCGGGCGTGGGGCGCGATGTGGTCGATGTGCCGGATCGGGGCGTCGCACCATGGTGTTCGGCATAGTTGGTCGCGGGCGATCAGGAACCGTTGCGCCCCGGCGGGAAACAGCCGTTGTCGGGAGTCCATCGCGATCAGTTGCCCGGTGGTGGGGTCGGTGTAGAGGCGGCGCACCCAGGTGCGGGTGGCGGTGTCGGCGTGGCCCAGGACCAGGGCCCGGGCGAGCGGGGCGGGGATCGGGCCGTAGCCGGTGAGGTGAGCGGGTTCGTCGTCGCCGCCCAGCAAGGTCCGGTCGGTCATGATCAGGTTCAGCTGCAGACCGCCGGACCCGCCGGCTTCGACCGTGCAGACCCCGGAACCGGGGTCCGAAGGTGCAGCCGAATCGGCATCGACAGGTGACCCGGCCGGCGGATCGGCTTGCCCGCCGGTCGGGCCGTAGCGCGGGACGCCGTAGGGGTCGCAGCCACTCACGATCTGGCCGGTGACCCGGGAGACAAGGTCGTCGGCCATCAACTGCCCGCGGCTGCGGCCGTCACCGGTGCCGACCGCGGTGTCGGCGGAGGATCGCAGAGCGGCGTAGACGGCGACGCCTTGGGCGACGGGCAGCAGCGCGGACAGCCGGGTCATCGTGTCCGGCGCCGGCCGGATCGACACATGCCGGTCCGACACCGCCCCCCGCACCTTGCCGAGCACCGCTTCGACGTCCAGCCGGCAGGCGATCCCCGCCGCCCGACTCGACGCCGACACATCCCCCAACGTGGGCAGATCAGCTGCGATCAACGCATCGGCCCGCCGCCGATCCGAAGGGGTCAGGCAGGCGAACTGATCCACGACCAGCATCGCCCGCCGCTCCGAGGTCACCCCCGACCGCAAAGCCGCCAACATGCACGGCATCTCGGTGACCAGAGCCCCGGCCAACCCAACCAACCGGCCACCGCGGTGCCTCGAATCCCGCCGCGCCCACCCGACCTGCGCCGCCACACTGCGCCGGGTCAGCTCCGGACGCACCTGGCGGGCCGCACCGTCAGCGGTCTGCGAGGCGACCAACGCATGCGTCAACACCGCCTGCGCCGCCGCGCAACACGACTTCAACCGCTCCAACAACCCGATCCGGTCGACCAGGACCGCGTCGGAACCGTCGGCATCCCAACTGCTCACCGCACGGATCACCTCGGCCAGATCGACCCGCGGTGCAGCGCCCTCCACAGGTGGTTCGCTGCCGCACATACGTTCGATATTACCCCATGACCTGGTCTTCCGCAAGAGCATCCATGGTCGGAGATTGAACTCTGAACCGCACGGCACAGGCACCCGTTAGGAGTGTCGCCGGGCCTCCGGCGAGCGCCAGGGCATTGTCACCGATCGCAGGTAGGCGGATGACGATTACGGCTCGAGCAGGCGATGCTGCTCCAACAGCCGCCGCAACCTGCCGGCCTCGGCCAAGCCGACGTTGCCGAAGTACTGGCCGGGGGTCTCACCCGGCAACGGGACCATGGGCGCCACCCGCACCAACCGGGGCGCATTTCGCCGACCCCGCCGATCCGGTGCCGTGATTCACCACAAAGGTCGTCAGAGGTCCAACATCAACCCTGCCCATCTGGCCAGCGCCCCGGTCGAGCTGGTGGTGCTGGGCATGAATCAGGTCGAGTTGGACGCGAATCCCATGGCGACCCAGCGGATAGTGCAGGACCTCAACACCGATTCGCTGCTCCCCCTGGCTGACGGGTCACTGGACGGGGTGTTGTGCTGCGTGCCGGTGGATTACCTGGTCAGGCCGGTCGAGGTGCTGAGGGAGGCGGCCAGGGCGCTGCGGCCAGGGGCGCCGATCGCGCTCACTTTCTCCAATCGCTGCTTCCCGTCCAAAGCGATCAGAGGTTGGCTCGCCAGCGACGACCGTGCCCACGGCGAGATCATCGGCGAGTACCTGCGGCTCGCCGGCGGATTCACTCCAGCTGAAGTCACGTTGCGGACGCCGGGCGGCAACTACGGCGGCGACCCTCTGTACGCGGTGGTCAGTCGCCGGCTGCGCTAGATTTCGCCGGACTGACCTGTGGTTCGCCGGCTGCTTCGGCTTCACCCCAATAACCATCGAAGCCCGTCTGGACCTGAAGTGCCGCGGACCGACCAGCGTGGCAGCAGCGATCGGGGCCCGATAGTTGCGCATCTGACGGCAGGTGATGGGACCTTCGGCCCTCGCAGCCTGCGGGCCGTGCTTGACACTGGTGTAGTACCTATCCAGGCCAGGGCACGGAGGACGAACATGAGCTCGATCAAGGAAGCCGCCGCGCAATTCCTTGCTACGAAGCGGGTTGCGGTCACCGGGGTGTCTCGGACCGCGGCAAAGCACGGCAGCAACGTTGGGTACCAGCGGCTCAAGCAGCGCGGCTAGACGGTATTCCCTGTTAACCCGAACGCCGAGAAGGTCGAGAACGACGCCGCCTATCCCGACCTCAAATCGATTCTTGGCGGGGTGGACGCTGTTGTCATCGGGACCAAGCCCGAGCGGGCCCACGCCACGATGGCAGAGTGCGCGGCGCTCGGGATCACGCACGTCTGGATGCACCGATCGGTCGACGCGAGCAGCGTCTCTGCGTCCGCGACGGAGTTCGGCCGCGTGCACGGGATCACCGTGATCGATGGCGGCTGCCCCCTGATGTTCGCTCCCACGGCTGACTTCGCCCACAAGTGCATCAAGGCTGTGTTCACGGTGACCGGCGCCGTCGCACTCGCAGTCCCTTCTACCGACAGACCCGCGCGTCGATTCCCCACCGACAAAGAAACCACCTATGAGGTGGGTCGCCTCGAAAGCCGGACCGGTCTGCGGGCAGACCTGGCTCCCGAGGCCATGCACGGCAATCGTCGCGGCGCTCGATGCCAAGCGCGACATGATCTTCTGCCTCACCGATTGCGGATTGCCCAACGCTTTTCACGACCACGTGACCCGAGCGGACAACCATCAAGGCGCCCCCTCGGTGGTCCGAGAGCTCCTCGGCCTTCGGCGGCTGGTACGTAGAGTGTCGGTCGGTCAGAGATGCTGACCGTCCGTATTGAAGAGGAGTTCGTCAGTGAGCAAAGTTCTGTTCGTCGTCACCGGTGCCAGATTCTGGACGTTGGCCGATGGATCGCATCACCCGACCGGTTTCTGGGCCGAAGAGCTGGTGGCCCCCTACCGTGCCTTCACTGGCGCCGGCCATGAAGTGGTGGTGGCCACTCCCGGTGGAGTCGTTCCGGTGGTGGACGAGGGCAGCATGGCTGCCCAGGTCAACGGTGGCCAGGACAACGCCGACGCCATCGCCGCCGAGCTCGGCGCCATCTCACAGCTGCAAGCGCCGTTGTCGCTCGAGGAGATCGATCTCGCCGACTACGTCGCCGTCTTCTACCCCGGCGGACATGGGCCGATGGAGGACCTGTCCATCGACCCGACCTCGAGCAGGCTACTGGTCGACGCGCTGGCATCAGGTCGCCCGCTCGGCATCGTCTGCCACGCTCCGGCAGCCCTGTTGGCGACCGAGGGAGCCGACGGTTCGGTGTTCAGCGGCTACCGTCTGACGGGCTTCACCAACGCGGAGGAGACGCAGGCCGGCCTCGCCGACAAGGCCAAATGGCTGTTGCAGGACCGTCTCGTCGCACTGGGCGCGGACTTCCGCGAGGGCGAGCCGTGGGCTGAGCACATCGAGGTCGACCGCAACCTCTACACCGGGCAGAACCCGGCCTCCTCCGCCGCTCTGGCCGCCGAAATGGTGAAGGCGCTGCGCATCGCATGACGGGTCGACCGCATCCCGGCTGCACGACCGATGGCCGGAGACAGGCCGCGACGCGGCAGCGCAGTTACCTGTTGGGGCTCAGCCGCGTGAGGCCCCGTCGTGATCCGGCGCCGCCGGGAATTGCGCTGAGCACCGATACCGCGCCCAGCGACGTCCCGAGCCGCACCATCCGCCAACGGTGGTGGGATCGCCAGTAGCCGGCGGCCACAGCCGCGGGGATACCACCGATCACAATGACCTCGACCCCGGACGCGTCGATGACCTGCCCCACGCTTTCCACGACTCCGACGAAGGTCACCTGTCGTGCCTACCGGAGACCGGCCACGGATCACAGACGCCGCCTCGAGGTGTCGTTTTCGAGGTTTCGGCTTGCGGGAGGCGTTCTGGCCCGGCCCAACGTCGGATGACAGCAAAGGCGTCGCCCGGATCAGGCGGCCAGGTGGAACGTGCTCGCGAAGCGGTCGAGGAGGTCGCCGCGCCCGCGGAGTACCTCGACCAGGCCAGTGGCGATCGCGCGATCCGGGGCGAGTTCGCCGGAGATCAGCCGGCGGATCGCCGGACCCGCGGCGAAGGCGAGGTCGACCGGTCCGTCCCCGCGCGTCACGTCGAGGGTGGAGCCGTCCACCCGGATGAGCAGCTCGGCGGGACCGAAGCGCGCCGCGTAGGCGGTCGCCGGCAGGTTCGCCGCCACCAGGGGCCGGAAGGCGGTGCGCAGCTCGATGGTCATCGAGTCGGGGGTGATGATCTGCTCCTCCCGCGGATCGCCCATCGCCTTGAAGCCCCAGGCGCCGAATGCGAGCACGACGGGCTCGAGCTCCCGGCCGTAGGGCGTCAGCTCGTAGACGATGATGCGTGAGCGGGGCGCCCGGCGGATCACGCCTGCCAACTGCAGCTCCTTGAGCCGCGCCGCCAGGATATTGCTCGGGATCCGGTGGAGTCCCGCGGCGAGTTCTCCGTATCGGCGGGGCCCGACGAGCAGGTCGCGGACGATGAGCAGAGCCCATCTCTCACCGACGAGTTCCAGGGCTCGCGTGATGCCGCCGTACTGACCGTAGTCGCGTGCGGCCATCGACCTCAGGCCTGCTGGTTCGCGAAGGCCTCGGGGCCCTGTTCGGCCGCCACCGGGTCCATCCAGCCGAACTCGATGATGTTGCCGTCGGGGTCGGTGAGTTGACGCTGGTACATGAAGCCGTAATCCGAGGCGGGCTGCGCCTCCGAGCCGCCCGCCGAGATGCCGTCGGCGACGCTCGCGTCCACCGTCTCCCGGCTGTCGACGAAGATCGCGGTCGCAGCCGATACGGTCACCGACGGATCGCCGATCGGCCGGTGACTGAAGGTCTGGAAGTAGTCGCGCACGACAAGCATGAAAGCGCTGTGCCCTTCCTCGACGACGACGCAGGCCCCGTTGTGATCGGTGAAGAGCGGGTTGATGGTGAATCCGATTGCCGTGTAGAACGCCTTCGCACGCTCCAGGTCGGTCACCGGCAGGTTGACAAACATCGCAGTCATCGTGGTCTCCCTCTCGTGGGCCCGAAGGTGGGCGATGTTCACGCTTGCAAAAAACAAGTGGTGTGTCAAGAGCTCAGCGACGGCCACCTGCTCCCGAGCGCCAGTCCGCCACCGGGTTCAGGATGCGTCCAACAATGCGGCCAATGCCCTTGCGACGGGCCAGGCGCCACCCGAGGTGTTGGAGACGACGATGGAGGTCGCGCCGGACGACGGCCGATGGACGCTGCGAAAGGACACACCGGCGTCAGCCCCCTCGAGCACCACCGCGTCGCTGGTCGGGTCCAGCCAGAAACCCAGTCCGTACCGCATCCGTTCGGCCGGTGCATCACTATGGGGATGAATCATGTCCGCGACCCGCTCCGGTGGAAGGATCAGACCTTTGAACAGGGCCGCCCAGAGTGCGCTGATATCAGCGACCGTCGTGTACAGACCGCCGTCGCCGCTGCCCCGGACGGGCAGGTGCATGACGTTGGTCTGCAACCGATCTGAACCGTCGAGGTAACCGAGGGCCGTGCCGCCGGGCAGGGTGTCGGACCGCAGGAAAGCGGTGTCGTGCATTCCCGCCGGGCGGCACACCCGGTCGATGACGAGTTGATGGAACGGTACTCCGGCCGCCCTTTCGGCCAGTAAAGCCAATACGACGTACCCGCCATTGTTGTAGGCGAACCGCTGACCGGGCGGAAAGACCGTCGGATGGCCCTCCAGGACGGATAGATAATCCTCGGTGGTGGCGAGTTTCTGAACCGGCACTCCAAGTACGTAGTCATTGACGTCACCGACCTGGCTCTCGTCCAGATAGTCACCGATTCCAGACCTGTGGGCCAGCAGATGACCGACCGTGACCTGATTGTCGATCAGCAACAGGTCTTCGCCGAGCAGCGACCGCGCCGTGGCGCAAACATCGAGAACCCCGCTCTCGGCCAGGCTCATCACGGTCAATGCGGTGAGGCTCTTGGTGCCGCTGGCGATTCCGAACTTCGTGCGCAGGGTGTTCGGAATCCCCCATCGGCGGTCCGCGTCGCCACAGGCCCGCTCGAATGCCAATTCCCCATCGAGCTGGACCCGGACCACGCCGGAGAATCCTGTCTCCCGGCACAACCGGTCGATTTCCACCTCGAGCTGTTGCATCCGAGAAGATTAGCGCGGTTGAAGCCTCCGTCGCGGGCGAATTGACGTCGTCCCGGCTCAGTAGCCGGGGAAGACCCGCCGCAGGTCGTCGAGGGTCAGATTCCCGACGACGTCGACCTCCGCGGGGGTGTAATCGGCAGTCAGCCGGCCGGCGAGCAGTCGGACCGCAGCCTCGAGCGGACCGGTGAACGTGGCAGTCGGCGCGGCCGCCGATGGGCCGATGCTGACCGAGTCGGCGATAGTCAGGACGTGGCCCGATCCGTCGATGTCGACGACGGCCGGATGCGCGAGCGCGTCGGCGTTGCCGGTGAAGCCGAGGAGGAAGGCGAGGTCGGTGGCGAAGAGCCCGGCGATCAGCTCCGCGGTCTCGGCGGCGATCGCTGCGCTCCGGTCGAGCGACACCCGGACATCCCAGCTGTGCAGGGCAGCCTCGTTGAGGCGCATCCCGGCAAAGCCGCCCAGCGGCAGCGGCGCCGGCAGAAACCCCACCGCGACGTGGAGCGCGGTCCTCTGCTCGACCGTCAACGCCTCGAACGCCTTGACCAGCTCCTCATCGGCCGCCAGGAAGCCGGCTGCCTGATCGTGCGGACTGAGCGCATTCCAGCGATCCCAGACCTGCTGGTTGAAGCCCGCCTCCGGGGAGGGCGCCGCCCCGACGGCCGCCTGCAACGTGGCCAGAGCGATTTCGGAACCGCTACCCAGATGCGAAAGTGCCTGGGCCACTGACCATTCCGAGGCGCCCGAACGGGAAGTCAACTGCTCGCCGGTGAGGCGTTCCGTCACCTCGGCCAATTCGTCGCGAGTGGCCCGCAGGGCGGCGATCGTGCGATCTGTGAGAGAGGTCATGGGGGGTCCAACAGCGCCCGCGGGCAGGTTCTTCCCGGATGCGCGAATCGCCGGCCCCAGTTCCGACTACGGCTGAGTCGCGGTGGGATCCTCCTGACTGTCGATCTGGTCAAAAACCTGCTGCGCCACTGCGAACGCACCGTTCGCGGCGGGAATGCCGGCGTAGATGCCGATGTGCAGCAACACCTCCCCGATCTGGTCGCGGGTCAACCCGTTGCGCAGGGCAGCCCTCACGTGCATCGCCAGTTCGTCTTGGTGGCCGAGGCCGGCCAGCACCGCCATGGTGATCATGCTGCGACTGGCCCGGTCCAGTCCGGGTCGGCTCCAGATGTCGCCCCAGGCGTAACGGGTGATGAAGTCCTGGAAATCGGCGGTGAACGGTGTGGTGTTGGCGATGGCCCGGTCGACGTGTTCGTCGCCCAACACTGCCCGGCGCACCTCGAATCCCGCAGCCCGCCGATCGTCGTCCCTCACCGGTCCCCCGCTTCCGGCCGGCTGGCGCCGACCTCGCCGGCCAAGTGCTCGAGTAACAATCGGTTCACCGCGTCGGGGCGTTCAGCGCTGACCAGATGTGCTCCCGGGTCGAGGATCTCGAATCGTGCTCCGGCGATGCCGGCAGCGATAGCCTGCAGCTGCTCCGGCGGGGTGGCCGGGTCCTGAGCGCCGGCGATCACCAGCGTGGGGGCGGCGATCGCGGCGAGGTCGGCCCGCAGGTCCATCTCGGCAATGGCGAGGCAGCAGCCCGCATAACCTCCGGGTGGCGTCGAGGCGATCATCGACCGGTGTGAGTCGATGATCAGCGGATTGCCGTGGGCGAATTCGTCGGTGAACCAACGGCCGACAACTCGGTCGGCAATTGCGGCCGTCCCGTCGCTCAAGACCATCGAGGCGCGATCCCGCCAGTCCTCGGCCGGGCCGAGCAGCGCGGAGGTGCAGAGCACGGCCAGCCGGTCGACGCGGTCGGGATTGCGGGCGGCCACCCGCATCGCCGTCATCCCGCCAAGGGACAGCCCGACCAGATGGGCCCGGTCGACCTCGAGTCGGTCCAGCAATCGGAGAAGATCGTCGGCGAGGTCGTCGATCCGGTACGGACCGGGCGGGACGGGCGAACGGCCGTGCCCACGGGTGTCGTAGCGGACCACCCGGAAGCACTCCGCCAGCGGCCCGACCTGGGGCTCCCACATTGCCGCCGTCGAACCCAGCGAGCCGGCCAGTACCACCATTCCGGCGGATGCTCCCTCCGCTTCGTCGATCCCGAAGTGGATGTCAAGGCCAGACGTCATCGCTGCTCACCGAAGTTGCTGCGCTGCAACAGATCTCGGACAAGACCGGCGGCCTCGTCAATATCCGGGGGGCTTGAAGCCCGCTCGCCGGCGTGCCGCTCCATGGCCCCGTTGTCGACGGTCAGATTGGCCAGACTGTCGGCCAGCCAGGCGGCAGCCGATCCGGTGAGCCTGATCAGGTCGGCCAGCGTTTCCCACTCCGCGTGCCAGGCTCCGGCAGCCCGTTCGTGCTCCTGGGCCATCGCGGCGAAAAGCGTGCCGACCAGACCGGGGGTACGGATACTGCAACCACGGGCAGAGATGGCCGCGATGGCATTCCGTTTGTGCGGCATCGAACTTGAACCGCCCCGCCCGGCGACACCCTCGGCCACTTCACCGACCGCAGTCTGCGCGAGCAGGACGATGTCGAGCGCGACCTTGCCGGCCACCCCCGACGCTGCGCCCAGCGCCCCGGCAAGATCCGCGATCGGCAGCCGGATGGTGTGCCAGGTCCGGGCGGGGTCGACCAGACCGAGTTCGTCGGCGAGCAGCCCGCGGATGAGCGGGCCCTGGCCGCTTGACCCCGAGGAGGCGCTGGAACCCGAGAAAGTGCCGACCGGGCCGCCGTACTGCACCGGCAGACCCGACCGAACGGCCCTGATCCTGACGACGGCACCGTCCAGCCCGGCCATCCATCCGGCGGCCTTGAGCCCGAAGGTGGTCGGCAGCGCGTCCTGCATCAAGGTCCGGCCCGGGATCGGTGTCCGGGCGTATTTCTCGGCCAGTGCGGCGCAGCTGTCCGCGCCGCGGGCCACATCACTCGCGATCACATCCAGCGCCTGCACCGCAAGCAACATCATCGCCGTATCGAGGACGTCCTGGCTGGTCGCCCCGAGATGAACGTGCTCCCGGAGATGTGGTGGCACAATGGCCTTCAGCTTCTTCACCAGTGGGATGACCGGGTTGCCGCCAGCAGCTGCGGCGGCACCGATGTCGTCGAGCGCGATCGGGAGCGCCGACCACAGCGCGCGGATTTCGGTGGCCTGGGCCGGGGGCGTCAGACCGGCCCGCTCGCTGCCGGCCAGCAAAGCGAGTTCCACCCGGATCAGGGCATGCAACCAGGCGGTATCGGTGAGGTGTTGGGCCGCCCAACCGCGGCTGAAGGTGGTGCCGAAGATGCCGGCGTGGTCGCCGACCGTATCGTCCCCGAATGTGTTCATGTTCGGAAGAACACCGTCTCCTCGTCGCCCTGCAGGTGGATGTCGAACCGGTAACCACCATCTTGAGCCACCGCGACCAGGGTCGGACGCCGGGCCGCCGGAACTGATGCCAGCACCGGGTCATCGGCGTTGGCCGGCTCGCCGTCGAAGTACACCCGGGTAATCACCCGGTCGAGCATTCCCCGGGCGAATATCGACAGGTTCAGGTGCGGCGCCTGGAGTCCCCCGTCGCCGTCGGGCACCGGACCCGGCTTGAGGGTGTGGATCTCGAAGCCACCGATGGCGTCGGTCGCGCTCCGGGCATAGCCGCGAAACCGCGGCCAGGCGCTCGCGCCGCGGGGATCTTCGGTCGAATCGAAGCTCCCGTCCGGGTTCGCCTGCCAGCTTTCGACTAGCCCGTCCGGTACCGGCTCACCCTCGCCGTCGAAGAGGTTTCCGCGCAACCAGAATCCGCTGGGCGCATCCGGCTCGGCGGCGAAAACTCCGTCCGGCCACGTCAATCCGATCGACAGGTAGGGCCCTACGGTCTGGGACGGTGTGAGCCCCATCATGCTTCGTCCTGCGGTTCGTCGTCGCCCTCGAACGGTGTCGCCGCCGCGCCGCGGAGCACGATGTCGAAGTCGAAGGCCAGCGCCCACTCCGGCACCGTAGCGTCGAGATTGAAACGGGAGATCAACCGTTCCCGGGCGTCCGGGTCCGGTATGGAATTGAAGATCGGGTCCTGGAAGAACAGCGGATCTCCAGGAAAGTACATCTGGGTGACCAGTCGTTGGACGAAGGCCCGGCCGAACAACGAAAAGTGGATATGGGCTGGGCGCCAGGCGTTGAGGTGATTCTTCCATGGATACGCACCGGGCTTGACGGTGATGAACTTGTACCGCCCGAATGCATCCGTCATGGCGCGGCCGAGGCCGGTGAAGTTCGGGTCGAGCGGGCTGTCCCAGCGGTCGGCCACGTGCCGGTACCGGCCGCCGGAATTGGCCTGCCACACCTCGATCAGGGCGTCCGGGACGGGTCGGCCACCCGAGTCAAGCACCCGCCCCCCGACGATGATCCGCTGCCCCAACGGTTCCCCATCATGATGCCGGGTCAGATCGGCGTCGCCTTCGACCGGCTGATGATCGCCCAGGACCGGGCCGGTCACCTCGGTGAGCCGCTGTGGCAGGTTGACGGGCGCGTGCAACGGGTAGCGCAGCGCCGTGCCCCGATAACCCGCAAAGTTCAGGGGTGGGTGGGTACCCGGAACGGGGGGCCGATAGAACGGAAGCGTCGACAACTCGAAAATTCGGCTGGGCATGTCTGCTTCTTTCACCGGCGGGACCTTTCTGAAATGTCGCATATATTCCTGAGCTTCCAGGACGAGGGCCAGGCCCTGGCCGACGCCGGAGATGTCCGGGTCGATGCCGACCGCGGAGCTGCCACCATCCCTGCGAGCCGCTCTACCCCCCTCTTGGTCGCGGACGCTTCCGAGCGGATCAGCAGCGCGGTCGCACCGTCGCTGCGCGGTGAGGAATGACCGGCCTTCACCATGCCCTCGGCCCGGAAGGCAGGTTTGAGCCGGGCGAGAGCCGCGGCGGTGGTGTCCGGGCGGATACTCCCATCGCGGGTCAATCCGAGTTCGGCCCAGAGCACCACCTCAGCGTCGATGACGACAGCGCTCCCCACTGCCACGGTTCTCCTGTCCCAAGCCGAAACGACTACCCGACGACTCCAGTCCAACGAACGGTAGATACTGACAAAGGTGGCCGGCCAGTCAAGGCTCCCACTGGCCGGAAGGGAGTTGGAAGATGGCCGGCGGTTCGTCGGGTACTGGCCGAAGCGTGACATCGAAGGCTCTGGCGGCCCTTTCGGCGTTCGACCGGGGAAATCCGCGGATCAGTCTGACCCGGATTGCGCAAGCCTCAGGGTTGCCGTTGAGCACCGCCCACCGACTGGTGGCCGAATTGGTCGAATGGGGCGCGCTCGTCCGGCGCGGGGGGCTGTACGAGATCGGCCCCCGGCTGTGGAGTCTGGGTCTTCTCGCCCCGGTGTCCAGGGAACTGCGCGAGGTGGCGGTCCCGTTCATGCAGGATCTCGCGGCGACGACCGGCGAGAACGTCCACATCGCGGTGCGGAAAGGGATCATGGCCCTCTACGTCGAGCGGATCGCCGGCACGCGGTCGGTGGCCGTCGTCAGTCGCAGCGGCTCCGAACTGCCACTGCACGCCACCGGAGTGGGCAAGATCCTGCTGGCGCACGCTGACCCGGCCACCGCGCGGGCCGCCTTGGAACACCTGCTGCGGGTGACGCCGTTCACCGTTGTCGAACCGGGCCGGATGGCCCGGCAGCTGACCGAGATCCGGCGGCGTGGCTGGGCGGAGACCTCGGAGGAGATGACCATGGGTACCGCCTCGATCGCGGTCCCGGTCACCGACCCGGCCGGCTCCGTCATCGCTGCTCTCGGCGTCGTCGCGAGCAGCAGCCGCAAGACGTCGGCCAAATTCGTTCCCGCCCTGCAGTTGACCGCCCGCGGCATCTCCCGCTCGTTGGCCGCACCGGTCGGTATCCACCGGTGACGGGCAGACCGGGCCAGCCGGCTGGCTTCCGTCCAGCTGAAGTCGAGGCTGGTATGACGCGAGGTCGACCGGCGATGATCCCCTGATGCGCACCCAAGTGGCCATCATCGGCGCCGGCCCCGCAGGACTGCTGCTGTCACACCTGTTGGCTCGCCGCGGAATCGAATCCATCCTGGTGGAGAACCGGTCCCGCGCCTATGTCGAAGCCAGGCTGCGGGCCGGCGTGCTTGAGCAGGGCACCGTAGATCTGCTCACTGACGCCGGGCTCGGCGACCGGCTGCACGCGCAGGGGATGAGACACGACGGCATCTACCTGCAGTGGCCGGGCATGCGGAAACACCTCGATTTCCCGGACCTGTGCGGCCGCTCGGTGTGGGTCTACGGGCAGACCGAGGTGGTCAAGGACCTGATCACTGCGGCCCTCGACGCCGGCCGCCCATTGCATTTCGAGGTGAGCGATACCGCGATCCATGACATCGACACCGACTCCCCCGCGGTCACCTTCGTCGATTCCGACGGCAGGCCGCAGCGGATCGACGCGCAGGTGATCGCCGGCTGCGACGGTTTCCACGGGCTTTCCCGGCCGGCCATTCCGGCGGCGAAACAGCAGGTGTGGCAACGGGAATATCCCTACTCCTGGCTCGGTGTCCTGGCGCAGGCCCCGCCGTCGACCGACGAATTGATCTATGCCTGGCATTCCCGCGGATTCGCCATGCACAGCATGCGCTCACCCGAAATCAGCCGGCTCTATCTGCAGGTCGACGCCGCCGAACGCATCGATGACTGGTCGGACGACCGGATCTGGACCGAGCTGGCAACGCGGATGGAGCTCGACGGCTGGGAGTTGACCGACGGTCCGGTCCTCGAGAAAGCCATCCTGCCGATGCGCAGTTTCGTCAGCTCGCCCATGCGGCACGGCCGGTTGTTCCTGGCCGGGGATGCCGCCCATATCGTTCCGCCGACCGGAGCAAAAGGACTCAACCTCGCCGTCGCCGATATCGCGCTGCTGGATAATGCTCTGGGCGCCCTGCTGACCGAATCCGATTCCCGGCCGGCCGACGAATACTCCGCAAAGGCGCTGGACCGGGTCTGGCGGGCCACCCATTTCTCGTGGTGGATGACCTCGATGCTGCACGCCACCGATAACGAATTCGACCGGGAACTCCAACTCTCCCAACTGCGCTATGTAGGGTCCTCCCGAGCCGGCGCCGCCTCGCTGGCGGAGAACTACACCGGACTGCCATTCGACCGGTAGTCGCCCGTCGAGACTAGCCGCGGGTCATTCGGCGGACGGCCAGTTCGGCCAGCATGGCTGCGGCGTCGGGGAGCACCGAATCGTCGAACCGGGCAATCGCGGAATGATTGTTGGGCGCCGACTCGAAGTCGGCAGATGTTGCTGCGCCCAGGAAAAGGTATGCGCCGGGGACTTTCTCCAGCACCCTGGAGAAGTCCTCCGAGCCGGACAACGGATGCGGCAGTTCCGAAAAGCGGTCAGCGCCGAATACCTCACGCGCCGTCTCTGCGACGAAGGCGAATTCCACCCCATCGTTGACGGTGACCGGATATTCGCTGACAAATCGCACCTCGGCCGACAAACCGTGCGCCTGGGCAATGCCGTTGCAGAGCCTGACCGCTTTCTCGGCCAGGGCGAGGGCGGCAGCTCCGCTGAAGCTGCGAACGGTCGCGTCGAAGACGGCGTCGTCCGGGATGATGTTGCGTTTGGTACCCGCATGAAATGAGCCGACGGTGATGACCACCGGGTCGAAGATGTCGAACTGCCTCGTCACCAGGGTCTGCAGGGCGGTGACCATCTCGCACGCGACGGGGATCGGATCCTGCCCGCGGTGGGGCGCCGAACCGTGCCCGCCGGCGCCGACTACCCGGACCAGCAGCTGGGCGGAGGCGGCCATCAACGAGCCGGCCCTGGCCGCGAAATGCCCGGTCGGGAACATGGACGAGAACACGTGCAGGCCGTAGGCGGCATCGATCGGGCGGCCGGCCGCTTGGAGCAGACCCTCGTCGAGCATCACGCCCGCCCCGTCGAAGCCTTCCTCGCCGGGTTGGAACATGAACAGCACGTCACCGGCGAGTTCGGCGCGACGTTCGGCCAGCAGCCGGGCCGCCCCCACCAGACCGGCCATGTGCAGGTCGTGGCCGCAGGCGTGCATGGCCGCGGCGTGGGGCGAATCGGGACCAGGAGCAAACGGTTCGCCGGTCTGCTCAACCACGGGGAGCGCGTCCATATCGCCACGCAGCAGCACCAGCGGCCCTGGCCGGGAACCGCGCAGCACCCCGATGACCGAACTGAGATTCTGGCCGGTGGTCACCTCGAGGCCCAGCCCGCCGATCTCGGTCAGGATGATCTGCTGGGTGACCGGCAGGTCGAGACCGACCTCGGGGACGGCATGCAGGCGACGGCGAAGGTCGACCAGGGCGGGTTCGAGCAGAGCGGCGCCAGCAACCAGGCTCATTCCGAAAACCCTACGCAGCACCGAACAGACAACCGGGCAGGGGATCCATCACGCGATGGACGGTGCCCGCCCACCGGAGTACGGCAACACGATGCGCAGCGTCGGATCCAACGCCCGCCGTTCACCGTTGTGCCCGAGGCCGGCCTTGATGGAGTTTTCGGTAACACGCAGCTTCTGCCGGACATTGCGGGCGTCCGTGCGCAGGCTGTGGCTCACCGTATCGAGCACATCCGACATCTCGACATCCAATGCGTCACAGATGGAGGCGAGCAACTCGCTGGAGGCCTCCTTGCGTCCCCGTTCCACTTCAGAGAGGTAACCCAGCGACACATTCGCCGCTGCTGACACGTCCCGCAGAGTCCGGTTCTGGTTGGTCCGCGCATCGCGCAATGTTTCACCCAAGGCATTCCGAAGCAACATGTCGCACCTCCTCCCTGTCTGAGCAGTGGGCCGATGGTGACCCACCCGCTGTCTTTCGATCTCGCTGTCCTTCGATCTTGCTGTTCCGGCGATCTCGCTGTCCGTCGATCTCGATTTCCAAAGTACTCCGCGACCCCGACAGCCCTTCAGTTCCGCGGGCCCTGGCTTGCTTGTTCCCCGTCGCGGCCGAATTCACCCGCTACGACTTCCGCTCGCGCGGCCCGGTTGAGAGGGGCAACGCCCCGGAGGCTTCCGATGTTCCGGATGGGATCGAGCCGGCCGGCCCATCATCTGTAAGACTTTACGGAGCGGGGACTCGGCCCGTGCGGTCTGCGCGAACCGGCCCGGGCGAGGCCGGTCCCGCAGCAGAGCCTCGCGCGGATCAAGTAGGACTCACCCGCCCCACCTGTCCCACTTGGGCAATTTCGTCCGCGCAGTAGGTGATGATCCGCGCGGAAAGCCCCCGGCGCCCGCGAGGTGGCCCGGCCCTCGGAGAGGCTCGCCGGGGGCCGGCCGGGGCAGTCGCGGTCAGCTAGTCGGTACCGATTCCATCAGCAACGCGACCGCGCCCCGGATTGCCGCCGACCGGACCACAGAGCGGCTGGGCGGGGCCGCGCCTGGCGTGGGGTCGGCCGCGCCTCGGGCCAGCCGGACCGTTGAATCCTCGAAACCGGCCAGCGCCACGAACCAGGTACCGACCGCCACGCCGTCCTGCTCGCCGGGCCCGGCGACGCCGGTCAGACCGATACCGATGTCAGACCTGCACCTTGTCCGGGCGCCCCGCGCGAGGGCGACGGCGACATCGGGGTCAACCGGACCGCGCTCGGCCAGCAGGTCCGGGTCGACGCCGGCCAGGGTGTGCTTCAGGTCCGTCGCGTACACCACCAGTCCGCCCCGGACGACGGCCGACGAGCCGGGCACTTCGGTGAACAATGCGGTCAGCAGGCCGCCGGTCAGCGACTCGGCGGTCGCGACCGTGATGCCGGCGGCGGCGAGGCGGCCGATCAGGGCAGCGATGTCAGCGGCATCGAGGCCAAGCAGCCGGGCCAGACCCCCCGTATCCGCCGCGGCGGCGGCGGACGGATTCACCCGAGGTTGGCGCGATCGGCCGGACCACGGGACCTGGCCACCAGAGCGCCTGCGCGAAGGAGGTAGTCGGCCCCGGTCAGCAGGGTCAGCACCACCGCCACCATCATGAACCCGGCCCCGAGCCAGTGCAGCGAAACCGGCAGCGGCAGCACATACAGACCAATGGCCACCATCTGGACGAGCGTCTTGGCTTTGCCGCCGGGGCTCGCCGCGATCACCCCGTACCGGATGACCGCGAACCGCAGCAGGGTGATCCCTATCTCTCGTACCAGGATCACGATGGTGATCCACCAGGACAGGTCGTGCAGCATCGAGAGCCCGATCAGTGCCGAGCCGGTCAGCGCCTTGTCCGCCATCGGGTCGGCGATCTTCCCGAAGTCGGTGACCTGCCCGCGCTTTCTGGCGATATGACCGTCGAACCGGTCCGTCACCGCCGCCACCGCGAAAATCACCCACGCCATCCAGCGGAATGAAGTCTGGTGGCCGCCGCCGGCGAACAGCAACAGCAGGAAGACCGGAACGAGGATGAGCCGGAGAACGGTCAGCGCGTTGGGCAGGTTGACCAACGACACCCGGGGCGGCTGATCGGTCATGGCCGCGCGCCGGACCCGGCCAACTCACCGCGCAGCCGGTTCGGGCCACCGCCGGGAGCCGGGAGGATCACCAGGGCACGCGCGATGAGGTCGATCCCGTCGGTCCCGACGACTTCGGCCCGCACCAGGTCCCCCAGCGCCACCCCCTCCGCATCCAGCAACGTCGTGCTGCCGTCGACCTCGGGAGCCTGGTGCTCGCCTCGACCGACCACGCCGTCGCTGAAATCGTCCACCAGCACGAAGATCTCGGAACCGATGCGATCCTCGGCCCGCTGGGCGGTCAATTCCTCGACCAGACTCGTCACCCGCTCGACCCGCTCGTCGATCTCGTCCTGGCTGATCTTGCCCGGCAGATCCAGCGCGGCGGTGCCGTCCTCGTCGGAGTAGCCGAAGACGCCGACCGCGTCCATCCGGGCGCCGACCAGAAACGCCTCGAGTTCGGCCAGATCGGCCGGGGTCTCGCCGGGAAAGCCGACGATCACGTTGGACCGGATGCCGGCGTCCGGGGCAGCGGCCCGGATCTGTCCGGTCAGCGAGAGGAAGCTCTCCGGGGACCCGAAACGCCGCATCCGGCGGAGGACCGGCTCCGAGGCGTGCTGGAACGACATGTCGTAGTAGTCGGCGACGCCGGCCAACGAAGCGATGGCGGTCACCAGGGTGGGTCTGGTCTCCGCGGGTTGGAGGTAGGACAACCGGACCCGCACGATCCCAGGTACGGCCGCCAACCGGGCCAGCAGGTTTTCCAGCAGCTTCTCTCCCGGCAGGTCCTTGCCGTACGAGGTGGAGTTCTCGCTCACTAGCACGATCTCCCGCACCCCCTGACCTGCCAGCCACGCCGCCTCGGCGACGATCTCGTCGGCCCCGCGGGAGACGAACGACCCACGGAACGAGGGGATCGCGCAGAACGTACACCGGCGGTCGCAGCCGGACGCGATCTTCAGCGGCGCAACGGGTCCGGCGTGCAGGAGCTTGCGTACCAGGATGGGTCCACTGGCCGGGTAGACCCCGGCGCCGGTCGCGTGGCCGGGGACCGAGAGGCCGCCGGCGGCGCGGGGCCTGGCGGTCGGCGAGATCGGCAGCAGAGTGCGCCGGTCGACGGGCGTGTGGGCGGCGGGCCGGTGGCCGTCGATCACCTCGGACAGCAGGCCGGCCAGGTCTGGGTAGGAGTCGAACCCGAGCACCGCGTCGGCCTCCGGCAGCGCGGCTGCCAACTCCGCGCCGTACCGCTCGGCGAGACAGCCCACTGCGACGACCTTGGCGCCAGTGTCCGCGGCGGCGAGCACGGTGTCGATCGAGTCCTTCTTGGCACTCGCCACGAATGCGCAGGTGTTGACCACGACAACATCCGCGGGTTCACCGTCGTCCACCAGTCGATAGCCGCCGCCGGCCAGACGCCCCGCGATCTCCGACGAGTCCACCTCGTTGCGCGCGCAACCCAGGGTCACCAACGAGACGCGCGGTCCGGAGACGGCCTCCGACGACGCTGGCGCAGCTCGACCAAAGGACACGACTGCAGGGGACACGACTGTAGGGGACGCTACTACCAGGGACACACTGGGAGCTTAGTCGCCGACCCACACCCCACCGAACTCCCGAACCTGGCGAATTGGCTAAGGTCGCTACCCGTGACGTCACCGATCCGACCGCCGATTCGACCGTCGAGCACCGACACTGTCGTCGACGTGCGCCGGGCCAGGGTTGGCGACGTCCGGCGGATCAAGCAGTTGGTCGACTTCTACGCCGGGCCGATACTGCTGGAGAAGTCACTCGCCAACCTGTTCGAGCACGTCCCGGAAATGTGGGTGGCCGAATTCGACGGCGTCGTCCAGAGCTGCGGCGCACTCCATGTGCTGTGGGAGGACCTCGGCGAGATCCGAACGGTGGCAACAGATCCCGGCGTCCGCGGCCGGGGCATCGGGCGGGCGCTGTGCGAGCGGATCATCGACGAGGCCAGGGGGCTGGGCCTGAGCCGGCTCTTCGTGTTGACGTTCGAGGTGTCGTTCTTCGCGGCGCTGGGTTTCCGGTCTATCGACGAATTGGATCTGTCCCCCGAGGGTTTGGAAGAGCTTCGCACCTCGTACGACGCGGGGGTGGCGGAATTCCTGGACCTGCCGTTCGTGAAGCCGAACACCCTGGGCAATACTCGGATGCTGCGTCACCTGTGATGAGGTGACCGGGATTCAGCTGGGCGGTGTCCGACGGCTGGCGACCTTGGCCAGCGCCTCTGCGAGCAACGCCTCACCCTCACTGTCGCTCCGACGCTCCTTGACGTAGGCCAGATGGGTCTTGAACGGCTCGACCCGTTGGGCCTGCGGCGGCATTTCCTCGTCCCGACCGGCCGGGGCCCCGCAATGCGGGCAATCCCACATCTGCGGCACCTCGGCCTCGACGGCGAAGGACAGCCTCGTGGTGTGCCCGTTGGCGCAGTAGTAGTTAAGCCGACGACGGGCAGCGACCTCGCCCCGGTCGGCCTCACCCATCCGGCCGGCGCCCACGCGCGACCCACGGAGCGGACTGCCTGATGCCATGCCGGGCCTCTTCCGGAAGCGTTGTACTGGTTTCTGCTCGTGCCCTGAACGGTCAGGCCGCGCCGACCTTGATCAGCAAGCCGACGCCGATGATCGACACCACCCATATTGCGGAGACGAACAGCGTCAATCGGTCGAGGTTCTTCTCGACCACCGAAGATCCCGACAGGGAGGACTGCACACCACCGCCGAAGAGCGACGAGAGCCCGCCACCCTTGCCGCGATGCAGCAGGATGAGCGCCATCAACGCAATGCTGGTGATGATGAGCAGAATTTCCAGAACCAGTTTCATGGGTGCCTAGCGTCGTCGTGGGGTGGACCGGCGATTCCTACCAGGCAATTCTAACCCGGAACCCGCCGCCGGGGTTCAGCTCAGGATGCCGACCGAGTTGGCGGCGAGCCCGGCGAATTCGGTGCCGTCCAGGGAAGCCCCGCCGACCAGCGCCCCGTCCACGTCGGGGCGACCGACGATTTCGGCCACATTGCCCGATTTCACCGAACCGCCGTAGAGGATGCGGACGCCGCCTGCGATCTCGGCCGAATAGCGTTCCGCCAGTGCCGCCCGAAGCGCTCCGCAGACCTCCTGGGCATCGGCGGGCGTCGCGACCCGACCCGTCCCGATGGCCCAGACCGGCTCATAGGCAAGCACTATCGACGCTGCCTGCTCCGGCGTGACCGATTCGAGAGCAGCCAGCAATTGCGCAACCGAGTGTTCGATCTGCCCGCCCGACTCCCGGACCTCCAGTCCTTCGCCCACGCAGAGGATCGGGGTGAGCCCGTGCCGGTAAGCGGCCACCACCTTCGAGGCAAGCAATTCGTCCGATTCGGCGTGGTATTCCCGTCGTTCGGAATGACCGACCAGCACATAGGTACAACCGAGTTTGGCTAGCATGGCGCCGGAGATGTCACCGGTGTAAGCGCCGGAATCTTGCGGGGAAAGGTCCTGTGCCCCATAGACAACGCCGAGCTTGTCGCCGTCCACCAGGGTCTGCACCGACCGGAGATCGGTGAATGGCGGGATGAGCGCGACCTCCACCTCGGCGAAGTATTTCTCCGGCAGGGTGAAGGCGATCTTCTGGACCAGCGCGATTGCCTCGAGGTGGTTCAGGTTCATCTTCCAGTTGCCGGCAATCAGCGTCTTGCGGCCGCCGCTCTTCCGCGTCGGCTGCACCTTGCTCGCCATTAGGCTCAGCCCTCCAGAACAGCGAGGCCGGGCAGTTCGGCGCCTTCGAGGAACTCGAGCGACGCACCGCCACCGGTGGAGATATGGGTGAATCCGGCCTCGTCGACGCCGAGGGTGCGGACCGCCGCCGCCGAGTCGCCGCCGCCCACCACGGAGAACGAACTGCCGCCGGCGATGGCGTCGGCGACCGCCTTGGTGCCTGCCGAGAAGGCATCCATTTCGAAGACCCCGACCGGCCCGTTCCAGAACACCGTCCGGGCCGTCGCGATCACCTCGGCGAACGCCTTTCGGGTGGCCGGTCCGATATCCAGGCCCTGCCAGCCGGCGGGGATCGCGTCGGCGCCGACGATCGACGTCTTCGCATCGGGCGCGAAAGCGTCTGCGATCACAAGGTCGACCGGCAGTACGATCTTGCTCCCGTACTCGTCGAGAAGGCCCTTGCAGGTGCCGATCTGGTCGGCCTGCAACAACGAATCGCCGACCTCGAGTCCCTGCGCGGCCAGGAAGGTGTACGCCATCCCGCCGCCGATCAGTAGCGAGTCGACCTGCGGCAGCAGGGCGGTGATGACGCCGAGCTTGTCGGACACCTTCGACCCGCCGAGCACCACGACGTAGGGACGCTGCGGATCGACGGTGAGCTTGTGCAGTACGGCCGTCTCGGCGGAGACGAGGTAACCGGCGTAGTGCGGGAGCAGCATCGCAATGTCGTAGACCGAGGCCTGCTTGCGGTGGACGACCCCGAAGCCGTCCGAGACGAACGCGGCGTCGGGGCCGACCAGATGAACCAGAGCCTTGGCCAGTTCACCGCGGGTGGTTTCGTCCTTCGAGGTTTCCCTGGCGTCGAACCGGACGTTCTCGAGCAAGGCGACCGAGCCGGCCGGGAGACCGGCAACGGTGCTCTGCGCCGACTCCCCCACCAGATCGGCGGCCAGAGCCACCGGGGCGCCCAGCAGTTCGCCTAGCCGCGCGGCGACCGGGGCCAGTGAGTAGCGCTCCTCCGGAACACCCTTCGGTCTCCCCAGATGCGCCATCACGACCACTTTCGCGCCCGCCCCGGCCAGCGCCGTGAGGGTTGGCAGCGACGCCTTGATCCGGCCGTCGTCGGTGATGGTCGAGCCGTCGAGTGGCACGTTGAGATCGGACCGGACCAGCACCGTCCGCCCGGAAACTCCGGCGGCGAGCAGATCATCGAGGGTGTTCACAGAACTCCTAGTGGTGTTTGGTGCGGCCGGGTCTCAGAGCTTGGACGCGACCAGGGCGGTGAAGTCGGCGAGCCGGTTCGAGTAGCCCCATTCGTTGTCGTACCAGCCGACGACCTTGACCATGTTGTCGCCGAGCACGAGCGTCAGCGGCGAATCGAAGGTCACCGACGCCGGCGACCCGACGATGTCGGAGGACACGATGGGGTCGGTCGAGTAGTGGATGTACGGCGCCAGGGGCCCTTCGGTGGCGGCCGCCTTGAACGCGGCGTTGACCTCGTCGACGGTGACGTTCTTGGCCAGCTCGACGGTCAGGTCGGTGGCGCTGCCGTCCATCACCGGGACGCGGAGCGCATACCCGTGCAGCTTGCCCTTGAGCTCGGGGAGCACCAGGGCGGTGGCCTTCGCGGCGCCGGTCGAGGTCGGGATGATGTTCTGCGCCGCGGCCCGGGCCCGGCGCAGGTCCTTGTGTGGGAAGTCGAGGATCACCTGATCGTTGGTGTAGGCGTGGATCGTCGTCATCAGACCCTTGACGATGCCAAAGTTCTCGTGCAGGACCTTGGCCATCGGCGCGACGCAGTTGGTGGTGCAGGAGGCGTTGGACAGAATGTTCTGGGTGCCGTCGTAGGCGGAGTCGTTGACTCCCATCACGACGGTCAGGTCCTCACCGGTGGCCGGCGCAGAGATGATGACCTTCTTCGCGCCGCCCTTGATGTGGAGACCGGCGCCCTCGGCCTTGGTGAAGTGGCCGGTGGATTCGATGACGATGTCGACGCCGAGGTCGCCCCAGGGCAGCGCGCCGGGGTCGCGGTCGGACAGCACCTTGAGGTCCTTGCCGTCGACCGTGATGACCCCGTCGCCTGCGGTGACCTCGTAGGGCAGTTTGCCAAGGATGGTGTCGTACTTCAGCAGGTGCGCCAGGGTCTTGGTGTCCGTCAGGTCGTTGACGGCGGCGATCTCCAGGTCGAGGTCCAGCGAGTCGAGGGCCCGCCACAGGTTGCGGCCAATTCTGCCAAATCCGTTCACTCCGACGCGCACAGTCAAGTTCTCAGCCCTTCATCGTGGTTTGCCCGGCACCGTCTGGGTGACCGCGTGCCGGTTAGATCTGCCTGACGGCTCTGTCTGGTACAGGTGAAAGCTGCCCGCAGCAAAGCGGGCGGCTGTGTCTCACTTTATCGGCCCTACCCGGGATGACGACAACCCAACCCCGTCACTCCTCCGAGACCAGCACCTCCGCGGCGACCGCCGACGGGTCGATGGCGTCGGTCACCCGCACCAGCTTCGAACGGACAGTCACTCCGAGTCCAAAATGTCCGCGGTGACCGCCGACGGGTCGATGGCGTCGGTCACCCGCACCAGGTTCGAACGGAAAGTCACTCCGAGTCCAACATGTCCGCGGTGACCGCCGACGGGTCGATGGCGTCGGTCACCCGCACCAGCTTCGAACGGAGAGTCACTCCGAGTCCAACATGTCCGCGGTAACCGCCGACTCTGTATCG
>JBBRDH010000067.1:0-26475 GCA_038204125.1 Mycobacteriales bacterium | reverse complement strand
GGCGTTGTTGCCGCTCTCGGTCATCGCCAGCCCGCCGTTGTCGATGTGGGCGACGGCGAACAGGCCGTCGTTGCGGACGAACAGCACGTTGGTCAAGTCGGTGGTCGGTATGGCGTCGACGTCGACAGCGGGTCCGCCAATTACATCATTGGTCATTTCGGGTGAACCTTTCTTGGTTTTTTAGTTGCCGTGATATTCCGATGTGCGGTGAAGCGAAGGGGATTGAACCCGACGAACGTCTGACCTGCCGGCGCGAGCCAAAACTGCAGGTCCATGGCTGGACGGCGATTCTGGATATGTCGCGCTGAATCGTCCGCGGAGGGGAGCGGCCATTGCCCCCGGAGATGGATGTTCTGCAACTTCGGGCCCCGAACCAGGCGCCTCTGCACGCCCGGGCGACCACAAGATGGCCCCAGACGGCGAGGCTCGTGAAACCCAGGTTGCAACTTTCGAACGCCGCCAGGTCGGCGCCGCGATCGTTGCCGATCCATTTACTGCGATGGTCTTTTGTCATCGTGGCCCCTCCGTGGGATTAGCCGAACGTCACGGGTACAGCAGATTCGTCGCCACTGGCTCCTGTCGCGAACGGGCTGGAATAGCTCCACACCAGTTGGGCAGGATTCACCCGAAATGAGCGCTCGCGAGGACGTCCGAACGCGCAGGTGCCGGCGGGAAGCCTAGGTCGAGTGGGTGGATGGGGGGTCGGTCGAGGACGGCGCGGAGCCCGTCCAGGACGCTGCGGTTTTCTTCCCGAGTTCGGGCCGATACACGAATGAACCGCCGACCGTCGAGCCCTCGCTTGTCGGCGCAATCTCGTACGTAGATGCCATGTCGGGCCAGTAGCGCCCCGACGACCTCGGCGGCGGAACGGTCGAGTTCGATCAGCGCGAAGTTCGCCGCGCTCGGGTAGGCCTTGGCGTTGGGGAGTTCGCCGAATCCGGTGAACAACGCTCGGGTGTCGCGGACATATCGGCGTCGGGCGTGCTCGTAATCGGATTGGAATTCGGGGTCGCCAAGCAGGCCGCAAAACCATTCAGCGAAGGCGTTGAGATTCCAGAGCGCTTTGTGCTGCAGCGCTTTGACCCTCTTGGGGGACGTGACTGCGTAGCCGAGACGCAGACCCGCGATGCCGTGACTCTTGCTGAGGCTGTTGACGACGACCAGCCGCGGGAACTCCGGGACCAGCGGTGCCAGCGAAATCGGCGGGGCTTCACCGCAGAAGTGGCTGAAGCTCTCGTCGACAATGATCTGGTCTACCCTGGAGTGCACCCGCTGGACGAAACCGACGAGCTCGGCATGCGGGATCAGCCCGCCGTCGGGGTTGTTCGGGTTGATGATGACGACGGTGTGCGGCCGGTGGAGTCTGACCATCGCCTCCAGCCGGTCCAGGCTGAGCCGGAAGCTTTCACTTTCTTGGAGCTGCAGTGTCACGACCGGACCGGCTGCGAACTCGTGATAGGCCGAGAAGGTCGGCAGGCTCAGCAGTAGCGGTCCGGGGCTGTCGGCCAGCAATGCCGCGATAATTTCGCTGGCCCCATTGGCCAGGTGCAGGCACCGGGCGGGGATGCCGAGGTGCGGCGCGAGGCCGTCAGCGATGAAGGATGCCTGGGACGGGTAGTGCGTGACCATCCGCGCGAGTTGTCGGGCGGAAATGTTCTGCAGCCGGCTGAGCACCTCGGCGGCGGCGTAAGGATTCGCCAGGAAGCAGGCGTCGATCTGCACCAAACCGGGGATCGCACTTTCCAGTTGGGCCACGCTTGGTGAGTGCGAGCCGGAGTCGGCTCGGAGCCGCTCCAGGACGCGGATCACCTGGGCTTCGCCGAGTGTCGATGCCGACGCCGACGGACGCTGCCGGGGGGCGCCGCAGTTCGGATGTGAGTGGCAATGCACGGAACCTTGGATGCGGCACATCTTGCACAGACAATGACAATACGGGGAGGGCATGGCGAGTATCCTTTCTGTCTTGCGCAGGTACTGGTTATTGCAGTCCGCAGACAGCGAAATACACGGCGGGCTGGAATGGTTTGCTATGGGTGCGGTCAGGATGCGCCGTGTGCGGCGAGCGTTCAGAACTTCACGCGGCCGTTTTCCGATCCCAGCCAGAACGAGACACGTTGCAGCCACGTAGATCTCCAGGTCGATTGATTCGTGTGCGCGCTTGGCGCGGCAGGGGCCGGTTGCCGCCGATCCAAGGATGATCTGCCGACGCCGCCCGCGCTTCGTTGCCGGCACGGAGTTCGATCTCCGTGCTGACACCGATACCCGGTCTTGTCACCGGTCCTATTGTTGAGCCATGGCATGGCCGCGACGCATCTCGATCGCCTGCATTGTGCTGGCGTTTGCCGCTGCGGGCGCTACGGTCGCGATCGTCGCGGTCGGCGCACCCAACGTTGCGCCCCCATGGTGGTACGGCGTCCAACTCTTGGTCTGCGTGCCGGCCCTGGTGCTTGGGCTGTTGGTGAGCCGGCAGGAATCCGGTGGCGCGGTCGGCGCGTTGCTTTCCTTCGCGGGGCTGGTGCCGGCGCTCCTCGGCTTGTTTGACGGGTTCGGCGTGGTCGCCGCAGCCAACCCCGCTTCTGGTGGTGCGGCCGCTTCGATACGCCAGGCAACCTCGGGTACCTGGATGCTGTGGTTCCTTCCATTCGGGTTGCTGCTGCTGGTATTCCCCGACGGTCGGCTCGTCTCCCGCCGGTGGCGGTGGGTCGCCATCGGTCTCCCGGTTGTAGTAATGACGTTTTGCCTGCTGAGCGCATCCAGTCCGGAGGAGGTGGTGGCAGGTCCCGCGGCCATCGTGGGTGTCGCCCTGTTGCCACTTTTTCTCGCGCTGCTTTTCGCTTGTGCCCGGAGCACTGTGGTCCGGTATCGCGGCGCCGCCGGAAAGGTGCGGATTCAACTCCGATGGCTGGCGCTGTCCGGCGCCACCATTCCGTTGGCCCTGCTGCTCGCGTGGGCCAGTTATCTTCTTGTCGGCAATCCGGACGCCGTGATGATCGGGCTGTTGGCAATGTTCATCGCCATCCCCACCGCGGTGGCGGTGGCGATCTTCAGACATGACTTATACGACGTCGACCGGGCCATCGTGGCTACCGCCGCGAACCTGGTGGTGATCGGCGGCATCCTCGTCGTCGTCGCGGCCACCTCCGCTCTTGCGGGTCTGGTCGCCGGCAGCGCATCGACGTTCATCGCCGTGCTGGTCACGGCGGCCACCGCGATGGCACTTGGACCGAGCCGACGTGCCGCCGAACGCTGGGTCGGACGACACCTCCACGCGGCCCGGGACCGGTCGCTGCGCGCCATCAACGACCTGCTGGTGCGGGTGCATGCGGGCCAGGCCCCACCGGAGGATCTGCAGTCCGTGCTCAGGGCCGCGCTCCGCGACCCGGGCCTGCAGGTCGGCTACCGGGTACCGGGCAGCGACGGATTGCGCGAGATCGACGGCACCCTGGTGGTGCACCGCACGAACGCGGCTTCCATCCGTCTCTCCGACCGGGAGATCGGACTCATCGTCCCGTCCGATCGAGCTGCCCCTCGGCCGTCGCACGATATCGGCTCGGCAGCAACAGTTCTGGTCGAGATGGTCCGCCTTCGACTGGAACTGGCGTGGGCGCTGGAGGAGGTCGCCGCGAGCCGAGAACGGCTGCTGAGGGCAAGCTATTCGGAACGGCGCAGGCTCGAGCAGGACCTGCACGACGGCGCCCAACAACGCCTGGTATCGCTGGGCATGGCGCTGCGACTGTTGCAGCGGCATCTCGACGACCCGGTCGTGACCGTTTCAGGGATGCTCGACGCCGCTGTCGCGGAAATCGGCACCGCCGTGGCCGAACTGCGGCAGATCGCGCACGGGTTGCGCCCGAGCAGCCTGGATGACGGGCTCGCGGCCGCACTCGCGAATCTCAGCCGTAGTTCAGCGATTCCGGTAGACCTCAACATCGACGTCGGTGCGCTGCCTGACCTGGTCAGTACAACGGCATTCTTCGTCGCAAACGAGGCCGTGGCCAATGCGGTCAAACACTCGCAGGCGGCCAGACTGGCGGTGCGTGTGCGAGCCGCCGATGGGTTGGTCAACGTGACCATCAGCGACGACGGCCTCGGCGGCGCCGCCGTTCGGCCCGGCTCCGGGCTGGCTGGGTTGCGTGACAGGGTGAGCGCGGTGGGTGGCGGGTTGCGGGTCGCCAGTCGGCCCGGTGGCGGCACGGTCGTGGAGGCGGTGATCCCATGCGGATCGTGATCGGTGAGGATTCGGTGCTGTTCCGCGAAGGACTGACGCGATTGCTCGAGGATCACGGTCACCTCGTAGTCGCCACCGCAGGGGATGCACCCGGTGCGCTCGCAGCGATCCGCGCCCAGCGTCCGGACCTGGCCATCCTGGACGTCCGGATGCCTCCCGACCTGGCCGACGATGGGGCACGGGTGGCATCGACGGCCCGCTCCGAGTTTCCGGACCTGGGCATCGTCCTGCTATCCCAGCATGTGGAGACGCGGCACTCGGTAGATCTGGTCGCCGGTGGCGGCTTCGGGTATTTGCTCAAGGACCGGGTGCTGGACGTCGACGACTTCGTCGCGGCGTTGACCCGGGTGGCAGCGGGTGGCTCGGCGCTCGATCCTGAGGTGGTAGCCAGGTTGCTGGTCGTCACGCGACATGATTCGCCGCTTACCATGCTGACCGCCCGTGAGACCGAGGTGCTCGCATTGATGGCCGAGGGTCGAACCAACACCGGAATTGCAAGCAGGCTGTGGCTGACCGAGCGGACGGTCGAGACCCATGTCAGCAGCATCATGGCGAAGCTCGGCCTAACGTCCGATGTTCATGACCACCGCCGGGTGTTAGCGGTTCTGACGTTCCTCGACAGCAGTGCAACGGTTTTTTGATTTCGGCAGGGCTCCCACCGAGCCGGAGGTTTTCGCACGACGGCCCATGGGGTTCGAGTGCCGAGGGCTTTGTCTCCCAGAGTGTTCCCTTTGCTCTGTCACCTCCGTCCCCATCCGCCATTCCGCGCCGATGAGGACGCGTTCTCTGAGATCGTCACTTCGATCCGCTCGACCGGCACACCGTCAATATGCGTCATGAGGTCAATGCCCAGTCGGCTGTCCGTGACGAGGGCGGAGGTGGTGGACGACGCGCCTCCGAGGAGTCGGACGCGAATGTGTGCCACCTCGGCGTCCTCCTCGCGGCGAAGTGAGAGCCGGCCCTCGCCGAACGGCACCACGCCGAGCCCGGAGGTCCTGGCGAGCGGCGCGTCGGTCGTAGAGAGGACCACCACCTGAGCCGTCGTCGCGGCCACCCCAGGGATCTCGGCGGCCACCGGCAGGCCGTCCAGGCCCATCGTCCGGATTGCCGCTCCGACCACTTCATCCTGCTCGCGCCGTACCCATGACGCCGCGGTCGCTCCCTGGGACCCGCCCAGTCGATTGGGGTGATGCGGTTCGAAAGTGAAAACCGTCGCCGGCCGGGTGAGGTCGGAAATGCCGTTGAAGCACGCGACGTCCTCTGCGGAGGGGCGGGCGCCCCAGACATCACCGCGGAATCCCACGAGCGCCCCGACGGGGCCGGCGAGGGCCGCGTCGAACCAGATTTGTTGCAGCGACGCGCAGTCGTACCCACTCGAGCTGTAGTAGGGCACGCCGAGCTCGGCGAGCGGCGACGAGAGATATACCCGCCTGTTGGTGCTGAGGTGCGTCTCCTCCATGGCTACGAACAGGTCGTCAGGGGCGACCAGGTCGACGAGGTCGTTCATCAGCGGTGACAGGTGGTAGTACATGACCACCACATCGGGCAGGACGGAACGAAGCTCCCCGACGATGACCTCGAGGCAGCGCCGCAGGATCTTCTCGCCACCCCACGATGGATCGTGCGGGATGGTTTCAGCCAGCGAGGGAATCTCGTATCCGAAGTCGAACTTGACCAGGTCCGGCCGGTAGCGCTCGGCGAACTTTCGAACCAGGCCGCGCAGGACCTCCCTGGTTCGCGGGTGGGACGCGTCGTACAGGTAGAACTCGTCGAGCCAGTTCTGCCGCGAGATCGGTGCACCGTCACGGCCACGGATCATGTGCTCGTCGGTGAGCCCGACTGCGGAAGGATTCTCGCAGCGCATGAAGGCAGCCCACATGCCGATCTTCAGCCCATCCGCGCGGACGCGCCCGAGGAACTCCTCGAACCGTGGGAGGCGATTCGCGTCGTGCTCGAGGACGCCGTAGGTGCCCTCCCATTTCGCGTCCACGACGAACATCCCCGGCCGCAGCCCGGCCGCGCGGGCATCGTCGTAAATGCTCTCGAGCAGGGCCTGGTCCATCCAGACCGCCTCGGGACCGATCTGCGTCTGAGCACCCCAGGTGTTCCATGCCGAGCGGCGCAGGGTATCGGCTTTCGCCGGGCTCGTTCTGGGCCTGACAGCCGACCCGGTGCGCAGCGCAACGGCATAGTAGCTGCGGATCGCGTCGCGGTAATCCGAACCGAGCGTCATCAGCTGCGCGGGCCCGACCCGGATGGGGCCACTACCCGTGCGGGTCTGCCCCCAGAGGTCGCTACGCACCTGGAATACGGGGCTGTAGCGGCCGTCGGTCATTCTGAAGAGATGATCTGCATTGGGCATCTCGGCGAGACCGAGGCAGTAGGCGGACGACAACCGACTGGAAAAGGCGCCGGTGGTCTGCAGGCCCCCCTCGACAGACATCCCCGCAAAGTAATGGGCGGGCAGCGCCCATTGCTGATTGTCATCATGCGGCGTTCCGCTGCCGCGGCCGAGCCAGAGCCGCAGATCGAGATTGCTCCAGGACGGGATGACCGGGCCCAGCACGGGGGAGTTGTTCGGACCGGGGTGAACGACCCAGTCACTTCGCAGGCCGGGCGTGACGGTGCCGTCGATCACCGTGGCGAAGGAAGTCATGTCGACGACGTGCATGACCGTATCCGACGTCAGCTCGACGGCCTCCAACCGGACATGGTCGGTCTCGAACACCCATCGGGTCCGGACCCGAAGTCCAGACCTGTCATCCGTTGAAATGATGGCAACCGCGGAATCCTGCTCGCTGACGTCCTGAACGGTCGCGTCGATCGGAGCTAGGAGAACGCCGTTGACGGCGACCACGACGACCGGGCCTTGCGGGCCGGTCACGACGCAGCGGCCGTCTTCGTCCTTGAGCGCAAAGGTGTCGCCGGCGCGGTCCCAGGTCCACGTGTACGTGGGGGTTCGGGCTTCAATGCCCCCCGGAGTTGCCGAAACCTGGGCGTGTGCGGATGACAGGTTGGTCACGGTCAATTCCCTGCTGGCTGGGGGTGGACTGGAATGTCGCTGGAAATTTCGGCGGAAATGTCGTCGGGAATGTCGGGAACGGTGCCAGGTGGCACCTGCCCTGCAGCTCGTGCTCCAGTTGGAGCAGCCGGTTCCATTTGGCAGTCCGTTCAGATCGAGTCGTGGAGCCGACCTTGATCTGTCCGGCACGCCAGCCGACGGCCAGGTCGGCGAGCCAGTCGTCTTCGGTATCGCCAGATCTGGCGGAGACAACGCAGCTGTACCCAGCGCTCTGGGCCCGCGACACGACTGCGGCGGCGCGCGACAGCGTGCCCGCCTGGTTGACCTTCACTAGGACGCTTGTGCCGATATTTTCGGCGATTCCACGGTCGAGTCGCTGCACGTCCGTCACGAACAGGTCGTCGCCGACGATCTGGATGCCCTGCAGGACACGTGAGGCAGCACGCCATGCTGACCAGTCGTCCTCTCCGGCAACGTCTTCGACGGAGATGACTCCGAAGTCGTTGCACCACTCCGCCACCTCGTCTGCCAGCTCCAGGCCGGACAAGGAACGGCCCTCACTGGCGAAGTGGTACCGGCCGTCCGATCCCAGGAACTGCGAGGCCGCGATGTCGACGGCGAGCGCAACCTGGTCACTCAGAGCCAATCCGGCCGCATGGACGCCATCCGCAACGAGAGCGAGCGCGTCCCGATTCGACGCCACAGCCCCCGCAATTCCGCCCTCATCCGCAACCAGAGCGGTGGTGATTCCACGACGACCGGCGACGACCTCCGTGGCACGCCGGACCCGGGTCGCCCACTCCAGCGCCTCCGTGAATGTCCGGGCGCCGACGGGGATGACCAGGACGTCCTGGATGTCGATCACCTGCCCTGCGTGGGCGCCGCCCGAGACGATGTTCACCATCGGCATCGGTAGCAGGACGTCCCCTTGGCTGCGTCCGCCTGCCAACACGGACCACAGCGGGAGGCCCAAGGTGTCGGCGGCCGCAAGCGCCGCCGCGACCGAGGCCGAAACCACCGCGTTGCCTCCGAGCACCGAGAATGAGGCTGTCCCGTCCGCGACCTCGAGCGCGGCGTCGACCAACTCCTGATCGAGGGCGTCGAGACCGACGAGGGCGCCGGCGATTTCGCCGCGAACGTGGGCAACGGCCCGGCCTACCCCATCCCCGGCCCAGGCATCGCCACCGTCACGGAGTTCCACGACTTCGTGCCGCCCGCGGGAGGCGCCGGAGGGGACCTTCGCAATCCCCTGGCCGCCGCCGCTGCACCGCACGCTGGTGGCCACGGTGGGACGTCCCCGAGAGTCGAGGATCTGCCAGGCGTCCACCTCCGTGATCACGGTCGGTTTCACCACAGCACTTCCGTCCAATACGTTGCCAGGGGCCGCTGGGGTACGTCGTCCCGGGCGAGCAGCAGGGCCGCGGCGCGCTCGAGCACCCGGTCCTGTTCTGCGGAGGACAGGTATTCCACCGGCGAACTGCCCCGCACCCTGGCAAGGAGCAGACAGGCGACCACTCGCCGCAGATGCCCGACGTCACGCGTACCGGGACCGTCGCCGTAGGCGGTGAGAAAATCGGCCAGGGCAGCGTGGAGCTCGCCGCGGGCGGAAGGCAGGTGCAGAGCCTTCAGTAGAAGGTGGGACGCAAGGAACCCGACGTCGAAGGCCGGGTCTCCGCGGTGGGCCACCTCGAGATCGATCACCCAGAGCTCGTCACCGTGGGGGTTGACCAGCACGTTCTTGGGCGAGAAGTCCCCGAGCACCAGACATTCCTGCCGCCCTTCGATCTGCGCGGCAACCGCGGTGATATCAGTCGCGAGGGCCGGCAGCCGGGTCGCTGCCACCTCGAAGTACGGCTCGAGCCGAAGCTGGCGGAACACGCGCGCCCCGCCGAGGCTGCTCAGAGCGCCGGGCTCGGCGCCCGTCGAGCCCTGATGCCATCCTCGCAACAAGCGACCGAGACAACTCGCGCGTGACCTGCGGACTGTTCCACCCATGAGTTCGGCCTTCCATGTTCCCCAGCTCGCCGGCGCTGCGGCAATCGTGAGGGCGTGGTCAGCCGGGTTGTCGTCGATCAGGGCCGGGACGTGGGCGGCGTCGCGGGAACCGAGGTAGGCAAGCGCTGCGGCCTCGGTGTGCGCACGGCTTCGGTCAGCGAACCACGGGTCCGCGACCCGCAATCGCCCGAGGGCCTGCTTGACCACCACTGCGTTGTCCGGCAGGGCGGGCCCGTCGACCCGGAGCACGACGTTGGAAACGCCTCCCGAGAGCCTGGACGCCGCGGCGCCGCGAATGTCGAGTCCGCGCCGGCGCAGGTACGCAAGGACTGTCTGCTCGCTCAGCAGGTCGACGTCCTGATCGTCCGAGGCGGCCCCGGCGGTCACCACTGCCACGACCGCGACGTTTCGGGGGCGACCATCTGCGCAGGCATGACGCCGCCCCCCGCGACACTGCTCCAGGCCCTGGTCACGATGCGGACCCGGCCGGCGAACTCAGGGCGCAGGGGCTGTCGTTCACGGCGCCTCCTCGGCGTCCACGACCAAGGTCCAGGTGAGCGGATCGGGACCCGCGACTGCGACTCGCCCGGTCGTCACGGCCCGCAACAGAGAGTCGTACCACCCCGTCATCGGCTCCACGGCAATGCATGCCTGGGTCGTGAAAGCTCGCCGCTCGAGGTAGATACCGAGGTAGCGCACGACGTCGGTGGGCCAGGAAAACCGGAGTCTGACACCGTCGGGGTGGATCACGCTGGCGCTCCCCACGCGGACGTCGGGGGGGAGGACGTACTTCCGGCATCCGCCCTCCGGCACCGCGTCGATACAGGCCCGTTCAGCGGACCACGCCACCGGGACCGGTTCGCTGCCACTCACGTCGATGATCTCGCCCTGGAACCCATCGATCTCGACAAGGCTTCCGGGGGGAGCCAGGACGAGTGGATGTGCCGCCCAGAGAACGGGACGCGGCGGGTCGGCGGTGAGGCGGTACTCGAAGCTGACCCGCGAACCCTCGTTGCGCGAGCGCCGCGCCAGCCGGTGCCCGAACGAGCTCCGATGCACCAGCCATCCGGCTTCCTCACTCCACCGCGACCGCCAGGCATCGCCGTGATCCGGGTAGGTGACCCCGTCAACGGTGCACGGGACGATGGTGGGTGCCATCTCGTCCCAGCCCCGGGGCCCGGACGCAACGAACGACGAGGTGGCCGAGGGTGGTGTTGCCGGCCCCGATGACTGAACGAGCCATTCGCGCCCCGCCGCTTTCAAGCTGGTGACCGCCGCGCCCATGTCGTCGAGAACAATTGCGATCTGGTCCGGCTGGTCAGCCGCGGGTGTTCCCGAGCTCACTTGACGGCCCCCACGGTGATACCGTCGACGAAATAGCGCTGGAACATGAGGAATACGGCCAACGTGGGGACTGCGGCAATGACGGTACCGGCGGCGAGCAGCGTGTAATCAGAAATATATGATCCCTGCAGCCCCAGCAGGGTCGGCGTGACCGGCATGAGGTCCTGACTTCGCAGCAGGGTGATCGACCACAGCAGATCATTGAAGATGAAAGTAAAGGCCAGGGCCGTGGTAGCGGCGAGCGCTGGACGCGACAACGGTAGAATTATCCGCCAAAAAATCTGCAGAGTGGAAGCACCATCGATGACAGCCGCCTGTTGGATTTCAGCCGGCAGCGCCCGCATGAAGCCGTAGAGCAAGAAAGTGTAGAACCCGAGCCCGAAGCTGATGTGAATAGCGATGACGGCATAGTAGGTGTCGAAAACACCGAGCGCCTCGGAGATCTTGTTGAGGGGCACGATCAAGGTCTGCGGAGGCAGGAGGTTTCCCGATAGCATGATCAACAGGATGGTTCGACGGAATGGCATCCGATACCGACTCAAACCGAAAGCGGCCACTGCCGAGAGGATCATCGAGAGCAACACCGCCGGGATGGTGATGATGAAGCTGTCGACCAGCGCGCCGCGCATGCCCCCGTCGGTCCAAGCTCCTGCGTAGCTGCCCAGCCACAGCCGGTCCGGCCAGCTCACGATCCCGTTGGCGGCGACGTCGTCGAAGGTACGGAAACTGGTCACTGCGACAATCGCCAGTGGCGCGAACCACAAGAGCGAGATCCCACCCGCCACCGCGTGATATCCGATGGTGCCGGCGAGCTTCCGACGATTCCGGGACTCTCGCGGCACCGACACCCTCCCGCTTCCGGCCGCTCCGACGACAGGGGCAGCAGGGGAGGCAGCCACTACATCTCCTCCTTCAGTACGCGGACCAGGTAGAAGATAATGAACGCCAGGGCGAGGACGAAGATGACCACCGCGATGGCCGAGGCGTAACCCAACTGCCGCCCCTGAAAGGCTGTCGAGAACATATAGGTACTGAGCAGTTCCGAAGAATGGTAGGGACCGCCCTGGGTCAACGCCCAGACGATGTCGAAGGCTCTGAGAGCATTGATGACGACAACGCTGATGATCACTCCGATCACCCCGCGAAGTTGAGGCAGCGTGACGTACAGGAGTGCCTGGAACCGGTTGGCTCCATCGACCTTGGAGGCCTCCATCAGCTCTGGATCTGCGGCTTTGAGCCCGGCCAGGAACAGGACCATGATGTATCCGGTCCCCTGCCACAGAGCAGCTATCACCAAGGCATAAAGCACCGTCGTGGGATCGCCCAACCAGATCCTTTGCCAACCCGTGAGTCCTACCGAACTCAGAACCTGGTTGAAAAGCCCATCCGGTGAGTAGAGCACCCGCCAGACGAGTGCAGTGACGACCAACGAGAACACAACAGGCATGAAGATGAGGGCCCGGTAGATGGTGACACCGCGACGCTTTGCGTTGAGCAACAATGCGAGGGCAAGCCCCACGATTACCGAGAGGCCGCCGAAAAGTACGAGCCAGATAGCCGTGTTCTTGAACGCCTGGCGGAATATCGGGTCCGAGGACATCTTGGCGAAGTTGTCCACGCCGACGTTCTGCGGCTGACCGATCCCATCCCACCGGGTCAAGGAGAGGAAGACTCCCTGGATCGCCGGCCAGAACACGCCCACCGCTTCGACGACGAACGGAACCAGAACCAGAACCAGAACCACAGGTGGTAGGCCCGCTGACCGCTGCCGGCGTTGAACAGAGGCGAGCACCATCACGTCAGCCCTGACGAACCTTCTGCGCCGCCGTCTGCCAGTCGGCAAGGATCTTCTGCAGGTCGTTGGGGTTGTCCATGAACTTCACCAGGGCGGTGTCCGCAGTGGGCTGCAGTTCGTCGCCTCCGTCGCGATTGAAAAACTGGGTGACGTCCTTCGCGGCCGCGAGCAGTGCCCTGCCCTTCTTGTTCGCCGCGGTTTCCGCGACCTTCGCCTGAGGGTTTGTGGGCAGCGAAGCACTGCCCGATGCGCTGAGGTAGGCCTCCTGAGCCGGCGCGGTGGCCACGTACTCCAGAAACTTCTTGGTCAACGCGGGCCGGGTCGTCCGAGCCGATGCAAAGAATCCGTCCGTCGGTCCCTCCTCGCCGACGGGAATCGCCGGATCGATGATGGGAAATTGGAAGAAGTCAAGATCGTCGCCCAGGGACTTGGGGGCACCCCCGGCGAACCACGAACCGGCCAGGAACATTCCGGTGCGGCCCTGGAAGAGCTGGGTCTGCGCCTCCTGGAATGCGAGCCCTTTGGCTCTCTTGTCGAAGTAGGGCAGGATCTCCTTCCACCGATCCATCGCCGCGCCGACTTTCGGGTCTGCGAAACTGGCCTTGCCGAGCAGGACATCACGGTGGAACTGGGCGCCGTTGACCCGGATGTTGAGGTAGTCGAACCACGCGGATGCCAACCATGGGGTGTCCGACAGCCCGATTCCGATGGGCGCCACACCCTTGGCCTGGATGGCTGCAGCGACCGTCTTGAGCTCGGTCCAGGTTTTGGGCACCGAAACCCCCCACTCCCGAAACTTGGACGGCCGGTAGTAAATGGCCACCCAGTAGTAGTACTGGGGAATGAAGATCTGCTTCCCGTCCCGGCCGGTCGACAAGGCCTTCACTGAAGCCGGGTATTCCGCCATTGTCGGGGTCGACCACACCTGCGAGACATCGAGTAGAAGGCCCTTGTTGGCGTAGTCGCCGGCGACCTTGCCGGCCAGCCAGGTCAGCACATCCGGAGGCGTTTGCGATGTCAGGTAGGTGGGGAGCTGGGTCCGAAACTGCTCACCCGCCACGGTATTCAGTGACGCGGTGCCGGCCGCGGTCGCGACGAACCCGGCGATCAGCGCTTTCATCCCCTTCTGGCTCTGCGGGTCTGACTGGTTCGATTGAACCGTCAACGCGCCTGAGGCGTCGGGCTTGGCGCCTGAGGTGGCGCCTGAGCTGGCCTCTGATGATGCGCCCGAGGTGGCACCCGATGAGCCGCCCTCCCCTGCGCTTGTCGTCGCTCCCGATGAGGTGCTTGCGGTCGTGCCGGACGTCGCACACGAAGTCAGGGCCAAGGCCCCGAATGCCGCCGATCCCAAGATGAAAGAACGCCGGCCGAGGTTGGGGGTCATCGTGTCCTCCAGGGGTATGGGTCGAACAACGAGCTGCATTTGTATGATTAGTGTGACTCTTGCACATCGGCGGATGAGGGTCAATACCCCTCCCGTCAATCGCCACAGGCGTCTCGCGCGGCAAGTCGCGCCCCGTCGACGGGGCTTGGCTCGCTGGAGCCCACGACCTACCGCACGGCCAGGCCATGTGGTGGGAGACTTCATGATCAGGCCGTAGTGAGTTGAACTGATTGTGGTACTGAAAGGGAGTTGCGATGCCGCCCGCACAGCGTCGAGGGCTCCACCAGGCGGCGGTGGAAGAGTGGGGCGCTTACATCGTCCGCGGCAAGCTCGCGCCAGGCGCAGCGCTCGATCCTGTCGAGATGGAGGCGACCTTCGGCGTGAGTCGGACCGTGATTCGCGATGCGCTGCGGGTGCTCGGCGAGAAGGGCTTGGTGGAAGCGCGCCCGAGGCGGGGAACGTGGGTGCGACCGCGCGAGGATTGGAATCTCCTCGACGCCGACGTTCTGCGGTGGGAGTTCGAAGAGCGGGGGGACGAACACTTCCTGGCCGACCTGGACGAGGTCCGCGCCGTGATCGAACCTGCCGGCGCGCGACTGGCGGCCAAGCGGCGCAACGAGGGTGATCTCGAAGCGCTGCGGGCCGCCGCTCAGGCGATGTCCGATGCCGACCTGCACAGCCCGGAGGCTGTCCACGCCGACGTGGCATTTCACCGGGCCCTGCTGTTTGCGACGCACAATGAGCTGCTTCAGCGCATGGAGATCGTCATCGAGACCGGGCTACGGGCCAGGAACGTCGCGGTCCACGCACGCAGCCGCGGTGGATGGGCCGAGGTCACCGCCGAGCACTTTGCGGTCCTCAACGCCGTGGAGGCCCAGGACGGCAAGGCAGCGGCCGAACTGATGACCTTACTGGTGGAGCGGGCCCGCGCGGACGCCACGCGCCTTCGGGATGAGCAGTCCTCCCTGGAAGGCAAGCCGAAGGGCTGAGGCGGTGCCAGGCATCTCGCGTTAGCCCTTGGTGATCGTCCAGCCGCCATCGACCGTCAGCACCTCACCGGTCACGAACGAAGCAGCGTCAGAGGCAAGAAACGCTACGACCCCGGCGACCTCCTCCGGCGTTCCGAACCGGCGCAGCGGCGTCCGGTCTGCGACCAACGAGCGAATGTCCTCCCCGATCCCCGTCCAGGCCGCCGTGTCGATTGCCCCGGGTCGCACGGCGTTCACCCGAAGCGCAGGGCCGTACTCGACAGCGAGCTGACGGGTCAGCGCCTCGATTGCACCCTTCGAGGCGGCGTACGCCGAATGCAGCGGATCGGTGAGCACGCTGTGCACCGATGAAATGGCCACCACCGAAGGGTGGCCGGCCGCCAGCAGTAGGTGGCCGAGGTACCGCAAGCCGCGTTGCAGCTGCCCGACATTGACCTCGAGCTGGGCGAGCCAGGTGTGCGGGTCTGCCTTGTCCGCAGGCTCACGGGAAATGCGGTAGGCGGCCGTGACGAGAAGATCCAGCCGGCCGTGCTCGGCTGCCAAGCGCATGGCCACGGCCTCCCATTGCCGATCGGAGCTGACATCCAGTGGGACGTAGTCGATCCCGTCGCTCGAATCGCCCGGGGGCGGGGTGATGTCGCCGGCCAGCACCACGTAGCCCCGCGACGCCAACGCGCGGCAGATGGCCATGCCGATCCCACCGGCTCCGCCCGTGACCAGCGCCACCAGCGGGCGTGGGTCGCCCGGCTTCACCTGTCACTTCCCGTTGCCGCGCCGGCTAACTCGAGCTCATGGAGCATGAGGATCACCGGGTGTCCCCACGGCACGACGTGACCTGTGGACACGTGGTCGTAGTGCGTCTCCCGGGTAGAGCTCCATGCGACGGCCGAGACGTCCGATAGCCTGCCGTCCCCGTCGACGCGAGACCTGGTGACCCTGACTGCCCGGTCGACGGCCTCGGTCAGATCCGTTCCGGCGACTCCGAGCCGACGGGTGCGCAGCCCGGCGGTTGCAAAGAAGGCGGCAGCGGAACTCTCCGGCGTTGATTGGGTTCCTCCCGCCAAGGCACACCAGTCGCCGTCGGGTCGTTGGGTCCGGGCCATGGCGCACAGCGGGCCGGCGAGCATCTGGGAAGCGTCCAGCACCGTCAAACCTGGCAGCGGCAGGGGTCCACCCGAAGGCCGGTCGTCGTCCACCAGAGCCTCGCAAACGTCGGATCGCAGTGCCACCGGGTCGGGACCGGTACGGCCCCGCCGTCATCCATCCTGACCGTTCCGCCGAATCTGGTCAAGCATTAGTGTAATTAGTACTATGTTTGCCACGCGACCACGACATCGCAATCGGAGTGAGCCGACCGATCCTCGACTGGAACGGCGTCTGATTGCTGACGTCGGCATCGACTGAACAAGGACAGGGCTCACCCAGGAGCGGGTCTGCGGAGGCCCGCGGAGGTCGAGCTGAATCCGTATGCGTCGGCGTAAAACGAGCCGAGGTGGGGCTCGTAGTCCACGGGGAGCCATCGCAACCTTCCGCAGCCGTCTCCTCGACCATCGCTCGAGCCAACCGCGCCCCGCCCGCTGCACTGCCGATCCGGGTCAACCGCCGTGTCGAGCAACAGGGCGTGCGCGTGGCCATCCCAGTAGGCGTGAACGAAACCGATCATCTGGTCGATGAATGCGCCGACTCTGGCTGTGACGCTCAAGCAGCTGAGCCCGGCGCACTACCGGGGGCCGACCGCCGTAGGTCCGGCCAGAATCAGCGCAGCCTTCACCGCGGCGTACGAGGCGTTCTGGCCCGCAGTTGGTGGTCCCACTGTCGAGGTCCAGCGGGTCGGATCGACTCGTGGACTCAACTCGTCGCCTCTGATTCACCATTCTGCCAACGAGCCGTCGGCGTGGCGCCATATCGGGGCACGCCATCGGTGCTCCCGCGCCGACCTGCGTACGGCGGCCTCGTTCACCGTCACACCGAGACCCGGTTCGGCCAGCCGAGAGATGTATCCGTCGTGGATGTCCAGCACCGATGGGTTCAGCAGGTAGTCGTCAACCTCTGGCAGGCCGTTGTAATGGATATCGAGGGCGAACTCCTGGATGAGAAAGTTCGGCACCGCGCAGTCGATCTGCAGGCTTGCCGCAAGGGCGATCGGACCGAGCGCGCAGTGGGGCGCCAACAGCACGCCACAGGTCTCGGCCGCCGCCGCGATCCGCCGCACCTCGGAGATACCTCCGGCGTGCGAAAGGTCCGGTTGTGCAACGGCTATACCGGTCGTCAGCACCTCGGCGAAGTCCCAGCGCGAGTACAGCCGCTCTCCTGTGGCAATCGGAATCGACGTTGATGCAGCGATCTGCGAGAGCATGCTGGAAAGCTCCGGGAGCACTGGTTCTTCCACGAACATCGGAAAGTATTCTTCGAGCAGGGGCAGTGAGCGCCTGGCCATCGCCGGAGTGAAACGCCCATGAAAATCAATAGCGAGATCAAGCCCCTCGCCGAGAACCTCACGCACGGCGCCGACGCGGGCCAGCATGCCGCGCAATTCAGCCACGGAGTCGATGGGGTTCAGCCGGCCCGAACCGTTCATCTTGACTGCGGTGAATCCTGACTCGATGCGTCGGGCGGTCTCCGCCGCGAGGTTTTCCGGTGTATCACCACCGACCCATGTGTAGACCCGCATCTTGTCGCGTACCGCACCCCCCAGCAGGTCACTGATAGGAACCCCGAAGGCCCTGCCGCGGATGTCCCACAGGGCCTGATCGATGCCGGCGACGGCGCTCGACAACAGGGGACCCCCACGGTAGAAGCCCGACTTCGTCAGCACCTGCCAGTGATCCTCGACGCGACTGGCGTCCTTACCGATGAGGTAGTCGGACATTTCATCGACGACGGCCTCGACCGAGCCGGCCCGGCCTTCCACCATCGGCTCGCCCCACCCCACCAGCCCGTCGTCGGTCTCCAGGCGCAGGAACAACCAGCGCGGAGCGACCTGGAAGGTTTCCATCCGGGCGATCTTCACATCTCCACCGCCTCGAAGGTTCGGGGTGCCCGTGGGAGGGACCAGCTCTATCGCCTGTCAGACAGCCATGCAGAACATGGGCGCAGGGCCGGTGATTGTGAGGACCGTACACGCACGCCGAGGGCGCAAGCAAGGATTGAACCCTCCTGACCTATATGACAGGCTATGGACATGAAAGTAGACCGGGAAGCAGTTCCTCTCCGGAAGAGCGCCTTCGAAGGACTCGTTGCAGATCTGGAGAGACTGGTTGTCGACGACTCCGAACCCGGGTCCGAGATCCCCAGTGAGGGGGAACTGGCACTTCGATTCGGGGTCAGCCGGTTGACCGTCCGCGAGGCGTTAAAAGTACTGGCAGGGCGCGACTTGGTAGAGCTCAGGAACGGCCGGCGTGCCGTTGTCCGCGCGCTCGACAGCTCGACGCTGGCCAAATACCTGTCAATCGTGATCCGCCGTGACCCCAGCGCCTGCCTCGAGTTGTACGAGATCAGGATGGCGCTCGAGGTGCAGTCGGCGTCGCTTGCCGCGGAGAAGTCGACGCGGGCATCGCGCGCGGCCGTCAAGTCGGCGCTCGACCGGATGACCGTCGCCGTCGCCGAATTCGCGCACCGCGACAGCAGCGATGAGTACAACGAAGCGGACATCGACTTCCATGGAGCGCTGGCCCTCGCCAGCGGCAATCAGATGCTCGCCCTGTTGTTGACCAGCCTCGAAGACTCCCTTCGCGCGAGCTTCCAGGAGAGCTTCGACGGGCACGTTGCGCGCGGCCGTTCGCTCGAAGAGGCGCTGCAGCGCCACGTGCAGGTCTACCAGAGGGTCGTGGACCGGGACCGCCGCGGCGCCTCCGCGGCCATGCGAGCGACACTCCGAGAATCGAAGCGGGACCTGTTGGCGAGCTTCTCGCGTTCGTTCGCAGGGCAGCGACGCACCCCACCCGACCAGGAGTAGACCAATGCCCGATCAACCGTCGACCGAGTTCGAATTCGGCTGGGGTCACGACGATCTGGGACTGCTGTTCCGCGTCGATCCCCATGGGGCCGTGTCACTTCGCTCGGTCAGCCCACACCCCGGTCATCAACCGGTCGCGCCCCTTGTTTCGGGTGCCTCGCTGGTGGAGGTGCGCACCGTCCGGGACGGGAGCTCGGCCGGACATCAGAACCTGCATACCGAGATTGGCGACCGGCTCCGCTACCAGGGTCACGAGATCTCGAGCGAGGCCGGAGTCACCCGCCTGTCGCTGTTCCTCACCGACCCGATCAGTGACCTGGCGGCGAAGGTCCAGTTCGTATCGATCGAGGGTCTTTCCTCCATGACCGTCTCGACGACCATCTCCAATGCCGGTACCAGGGCGACCACGCTCCTTGCCGTCAGCAGCGCCATGGTGGAGGTCGTTCTTCAGTCCAACGCCGAATACGCAGATCACCGACTGTGGTGGGCCCGGAACGACTGGACTCGTGAGTGCCGGTGGGTCTCGAGCCCGATCGACGAGTTGTTGGTCCCGGACCTGGATCGGCACTCGTACACGATCGACTCGCGCCGACCTTTCGGGCGGTCCGGGCTCGGCTCCTGGTCGAGCGGTCGGTACCTACCCATGGGCATCCTTGACGACGAACGCACCGGATCGGCGCTCGCCTGGCAGGTGGAGAACCCCGGACCGTGGCGGTGGGAGGTCGGCGACCGGTCCCGCAGTCTGTGTATCGGGATCTTCGGCCCCATCGACAACGAACACCAATGGAGTCAGCCGCTGGGGCCGGGGGAGACGTTCACGACTGTCGAGGCGACGTTCGCGGTGTCGTCAGCCGGATGGCAGGGCGCCATTGCCCAATTGTCGAGGACGAGGCAGGCGCGCCGCGAACCGCATCGGTCGTTCGACCGAAAGCCGGTCGTCTACAACGACTTTTTCAGCGCCATCCTCGGTAACCCCAATGAGGCGAAACTGCTGCCCCTGGTGGACGCAGCCGCCGAAGCAGGCGCAGAAGTTTTCTGCATCGATGCGGGATGGTTCGATGACGAGGCCGACTCGAGTTCGGGCGATGCCGCCGGGGGGTTCATCTGGTGGGACTCGATCGGGGAGTACTCGGTAGCCAGGAACCGCTTTCCGAACGGCCTCGAAACCGTGACCCAGCGGATCAGAGCTCTGGGAATGGTGCCGGGGATCTGGTTCGAACCCGAAGTACTCGGGGTCCGGAGCCCACTGTGCGATGAGCTCCCTGACAGTGCATTCTTCGTTCGGGGCGGCGAGCGGGTGGTGGAGCACGGTCGGCATCAGCTCGACTTCTCCGAACCCGCAGCGCATGCCCACATCGATGAAGTGATCGACGCGATGGTGGTCCGGTACGGCATCGGTTACGTCAAGCTCGACTACAACATCAACCCAGGGCCCGGGAGCGACTCGGGCGGCAACTCGGCCGGCGCTGGGCTCCTGTCCCACTCCCGCGGCATCGTGTCGTGGCTGAGGGCAATGTCCGCCCGGCACCCCGAGCTCATCATCGAGAACTGCGCCTCGGGTGGCATGCGGCTGGACGGAGCCATCCAACGGGTCACCCATGTGCAGCAGATGACCGACCAGAGCGACTTCCTCAAATTCGTCCCGATCGCGGTGGCCGCGCCGACCGCCGTGCCGCCCGATCAGGCTGCCGCCTGGTCTTTTCCGGATGTCACGATGACCCGCGACGAGATCGAGTTCACCCTGGTCACCCCCATGCTCGGCCGGTACGAGCTCACCGGCCAGCTCCTCACGCTCAGCCCTGAGCAGCGGTCACTGACCCGCGGGGCGATCGACCTCTACAAGTCGCTGCGCGGGGACATCGGTATTTCGCAGGCGGTATGGCCGCTGGGTCTCCCCGCAGTCGACGACCCCTGGCTCGCCCTCGGCCAGGAGAACTCGCGCCGTACGCTCCTGCTCGTCTGGCGCCGCGCCGGCGCGGACAGCCTGGTCCTGCCGCTGAAGTCACTCGCCCGCCGGGTGACACAGGCGAAGATCCTCTTTCCGCTGGGGTCGGGTGGCTCGGCCTCGCTCGGGGCATCCGCGACGGAGCTCACCGTCGAGCTGCCACGGGCGCCGATGGCGCTCCTCGTGGAATTGGTTCACGCCGTGCCAGGTCTCGTCGACCTCGCCGCGGACGAGTGACAGTGGCACGTTCACGACGGTCACGTCGAGACCGGCTTGAGGGGCATCAGCGGACGTGGAGGACGGCTTTGCCGCCGATGCGGCGGCTGAGTAGAGCGTCCAAGCAGGGTGTGGCCTCGCGCCAGGAGGCCTCCATCTCGACTTGGCCGTCCAGCCGCCCGCCGGCGGCGAGCGCGCAGAGGCGGCTCAGGTCGCGGGTTCCGCTGGCGTGTGCGGTGAGTTCGCTGGGCATGTGCAGGGTGTAGATCATCGCGCCGGCCGCTCTGTCGAACGTGGTCGCCCGGAATGTGACAGTTTCGTCGGCGTTCTGGGTCGCGATGTTGACCAACACACCGCGCGGGGCGAGGTGTCCGATGGACTGTCCGAAGGTATGTCCTCCAACACAATCGATGATCAGGTTGTAGTCGCCGTCGGGCTGTTCGAGGACGTCTGCGGCGCCGAGACGGCGGAGTGCCGCATCGGATGCGGCGGCATCGCGTACCTGGGCGCTGACGTGGGCGCCGGCGGCGTGGGCGAGCTGGATTGCGATCCTCCCGACACCGCCGGTGGCGCCGGTGATCAACACCCGCTTTGCGAGCACCAGGCCCGCAACTTCCAGCGCACGCAACGCCGTCAGGCCTGCGGTCGGCAGCGTCGCTGCCTGCGCGTCGGAGACCTCATCGGGGATCGGTGCCAGCGTGGCGATGGGGATGGCAGCGAGCTGCGCCCAGGCGCCGCGCCTGACCCACCCGACGACCCGCGTGCCCGCCGGCGGTCCGCTGCCGTCCGAGGCCTCTCGTTCAACCACACCCGCGACGTCCGAGCCGGTGAGCGATCCCCCGAGCAGTTGCGGGAGGTCCATGACCTCGCCACGGTTGAGAGAAGTTGCCCGGACCCGGACCAATGCCTGGTCAGGTAGCGGTACCGGAGCCGGGACGTCGGTCAGCGTGACATGCGGCGCGGCGGACGTGGAGAGCAGGGCAAGCATTGACGGACCGTTTCCTGGCGCTCAGCTGAACAACGTGACTACCGGCCGCGACCTGCTGATTCCACCATGCCGGACGGATCGTTGCGGTGTGCACAGCCGGTTCGCGGGAGCAATCAGGGGATAGCTATCCCCGGTCGGGGAGGGTGAGCCCCGGACGCTCGTCGTCCCAGGCCATCGACGTCACACGCCATCCGTCGGGCGTGAGGATGAATTGCGTCGAAATGACCCCACGGGCCTGGAACGGGATTCGGCTCGACACACCACTTTTGGCGTACGTGCTCAGCCGGTGAGCGACGTTGCCGAAGACCTCGTCCACATGAGAAGACTCCGTCTCGAGAAACTGGGTCAGCTCACCGCTGTCCACCAGACGTCGGCGCGGCCCGATGAAGTCATCGATCGAGGAAATCTCCGGCTCCTGCCCGCTGTTCTTGACGAGCAACCCACCTGCGATGAACAGGTCACGGATGTCGTCGTAGGACGGCCGACCGCCCTCCTCGAACGGCACCGCCCGGAAAAATGCATCGGTGATGCGTCCCATCTCGGCAACGGTGGCCTCGCGATCAGTCATGGACGTCATCGTGCCAGTCCATTCGGCCAGGAGCCCCTCGGGCGATAGGCGGCGACATGACGCCGGAACCTGGATAGTGGTGAACCGTGGAGCGTTCCCGGGGACACATCGACGCAGTGGGCTTGTGCGTCCAGTTGCTGGGGTCGTTCGCGGTCCAGGTCGACGGGGTCTCCATCCCGGCTGGGCGGTGGCGGCTGCGGAAGGCGAAGGCACTGGTGGCAATGCTGGCGTTGACACCTGGTCACCGTTGTCATCGCGAGCTGGTGATGGACCGGCTGTGGCCCGATCTGGAGCCGGCGGCAGCGGCAAGGAATCTGCATCAGACGCTGTATGTGGCTCGCCGTGCGCTCGGCGGCGCGGAGGATCCGACGGCGGGGCGGCTGTCGATCCGAGATGAACAGGTGGTGCTGGACGAGGGCGGGCCGCTCGAGGTGGATGTTGCCCAGTTCGAGCTGGCGGCGATGGAGGCGTTGAAGACCGGCGGCGAGGTCGAGTTGCGGGCAGCGGCCGACCTCTACGCCGGCGACCTGCTGCCCGATCTGCCGGACGCCCCTTGGCTGACCGCACGACGGGAGGAGCTGCGGGAAATCCGCCGCGAGATCTTGGTGAGATTGGCGACGACCGTCCACCTGCGCGCTCCGGAGCAGGCCTTGGTCATGCTCGCCGGGGTGCTCGAGTCGAACCCGGTTCATGAAGGCGCCGTCCGGGCCGTGATGGTGGTGCTGGCCCAGCTGGGTCGACGGTCGGAGGCGTTGGCGCGCTACGAGAGGCTGGTCGATGACCTTCTCGATGCGTTCGGAACAGATCCCGATACCCAGACGGTTGCGCTCTTCCGTCAGCTGCTGGCCGGTTCGCCCGCGGACGAGCGGAGTCGGGTGGCTGCCGTGGCCGCTTCTGCGGAGGTGGAAGTCGGGTCTCTGCCCGCTTCGTTGACCAGCTTCATCGGGCGGGATCGTGAGCTGGTCGACGTCGAGCGATTGATCGGCCGGGCTCGTCTGCTCACCCTGACCGGGGCTGGGGGCAGCGGCAAGACGCGACTCGCGGTGCAGGCCGCCAGGAGGGTTCGCCCGAGCTATCCGGACGGGGTGTGGTTTGTCGACCTCGCCTCTGTCGGCGAGTCCTTGCTGGTCGCCGACGCGGTGGGGGAGGTACTCGGGTTGGATTCCGGCGCGGCACCGAGCCGCGGCCAGGCGCTGGTGGAACAGCTGCGGGCCCGCAGGCTGCTCCTCGTGCTGGACAACTGCGAGCACCTGCTTGCTGCGTGCGCGCAACTTGCCGCGGCCGTGCTCGCGGGATGTTCGGGGGTAGATGTGTTGGCCACCAGCCGGGAGCCGCTCCATGTCCATGGGGAGTTCACGTTCCGGGTGCCGTCGTTGGCGCTGCCGCCGCCGGTCTGGGGTGATGCCGCCGATCTCGCCCAGCTGAGCCAGATGTCCAGTGTGCGGTTGTTCGTCGAGCGGGCAGCGCAGGTCCGGACAGGCTTTGCGCTCGCAGCCGGCAACGCGCAAGCGGTGATCGACCTGTGTCGCCGGCTCGATGGGATGCCACTGGCCCTGGAGTTGGCGGCGGCCAGGGTGTCGGTCCTGGAGCCGGCCGAAATCGTGCAGCGGTTGGGCGATGCCCTGTCCATGCTCGACGGCGGAGCTGGCAACGTCACCCGCCACCAGACGCTGCGCGGCACGTTGGAATGGAGCCATGACCTGCTCACCGGGCCGGAGCAGGTGCTGTTGCGCAGGCTCGCGGTCTTCGCGGGTGGGTTCACCTTCGAGGCGATGGAGGCAGTCTGCGCCGATCCGCTGTTGCCGGGCACCGAGCTGCTCGACCTGTTGGCCAGACTGGTGGACAAGTCGCTGGTGGTGACCGAGGCGACGGTCGCCGGCACCCGGTACCGGCAGTTGGAGACGGTGCGGCAGTTCGGCATCGAGAACCTCCACCAGGCAGGCGAGACCGGTCAGCTGGGGGCCGCACATTGCGCGCATTTTCTGGCGTTCGCCGTCGCCCACAATCCGGAACGGGCGACCGGGGTTGTCATCGAGGCGCCCAGGCTGCTGGACCGCGAACACGACAACCTTCGTGCCGCACTGCGGTGGGCCTGCGCCCACGAGGCCGAGACGGCGCTCCGGCTCGCCGCCAGTCTGTGGCGCTTCTGGTTCCTTCGTGGGCACGCGGTGGAGGGTGCGCGCTGGGTGGAGCGGGCGCTGGCCGTGGCGCCGGCGCCGACCCGTCCGCGCGCGGCCGCCCTGATCGGCCTGACCGGTTTGGACAGCCGCCAGGGGCGCAGCGACCGGCATCGGTCGTTGGGCGCTGAGGCGTTGGCGATCGTCCGGCACCTCGGGGATCCGAACGAGGTGGCCACTGCCCAGATCACCGAGGCTGCCCTGGCGTGGAGCACGTTCGACCTGGCCGAGGCGGAACAGATGGCGACAGCTGCCCGCGAGGAGGCCATCGGGAAAGGCCGCCCAGAACATGCCGCTGCGAGCAGTTGGCTGCTCGGCCAGTGCGCGCTCTTCCGTGAGGACGGTCCCCTCGCCGCTCGGCACTTCGACACCTGCCTGAGCGAACTCGCCCAGGCCAGCACGGCCGCGAGGCCGTTCCTGCCAGTGATCACGCCGAGCCTGCAACTGGCCACGATGGCTGGGCGCCTGGTGCCGTACATGGAGGAGACCATGCTGTTGGGCAGGCGGGTCGGGACTGTCCAGGCCGCCGGGTATGTGCTGTCCGCCATCGGCTACGCGCAGCGGTTGTCGGGGGACCGGGATTCGGCGATCGCGGTGGTCTCCGATGCCGTCGAACAGTTCACCGAGTGGGGCGACGACCTTGGCAGGGCGCAGGTGCTGCATCAATTGGGCTGTCTTCACCGCGACCAGGGCGACTACGTGGCGGCCGGCAACGCGCTGGCCTCCGCCCGGGAACTTCGGCTCGGGCTCGGTGACCGTCGAGGGGAGCTGCTGACCGAGATCAACATCGCTCTGCTGCATGCCATGAGCGGCGATACCGGCCGCGGTCTGGTCGGCGCTCGACATTCCCTTTCCTTTTTCGAGTCGGCCGGGGACCAGGTGGGAATTGGCGCAGCGTTGACGGTGCTCGGCGCTGTCGAATTGTTGTCCGGCGAAGTCCGGGCAGCCCGGCAGATGTACGGACGGGCGGCGGAGCGACTGGCCCCCTGGCGACGAATGGCTGCCTGGCTGCAGTTGGTGGTGGCCGAGTTGTCGAACGAGCTGGGTGATCCTCGTCGTGCAGACCGTGAATGGGTCAGGGCCGCAGCGGTTTTCGATCAAACGCCGTGCATCATCGCGGGACGGCGGCTGGCTGCGCTACGAGGGCGGGCGCAGCGGGATCAGTGACAGCTGAGATGTCGTTGAGATTGCATTGAGTTCTTGTTGAGGTGAGATCATTAACGTCGCTCCTGATCACGAAATAGCAACCAGGAGGACCTATGACAATCACCATGACGGAACCCAACTCGATCGGGGAGGCCACCCTCGCCGAGTTCGCTGCCGGCTTGCGCGGCACCGCCGTCCGGCCGGGGGACGAGGACTACGACACAGATCGAAGCATCTGGAACGGTGCCCACGACGTGCGGCCGGCGCTGATCGCGCGTTGTGCCGGGGTGGCCGACGTCATCCGGACGATCGATCTGGCCCGGAGCGAGGGACTGGCGCTGGCAGTCCGCGGCGGCGGCCATTCGATCCCGGGGTTCTCCACCGTCGACGGCGGCATCGTGCTCGACCTGTCGCCGATGAAGGGGATCCAGGTCGACCCGGAACGGCGGCGCGTGACGGCTCAGGGCGGCTGCACGTGGAAGGACCTGGACGCGGAAACCCAGCAGTTCGGGCTCTCGGTGACCGGCGGGCTCATTTCGTCCACCGGTATTGCCGGCTTCACCACGGGCGGCGGAATCGGCTGGCTGATGCGCAAATATGGGCTGGCCTGCGACAACCTGGTCGGCGCGGACGTCGTCACCGCCGACGGGCAATTCGTTCACACCAGTGCCGACGAGCATCCCGAGCTGTTCTGGGGGCTGCGCGGCGGTGGGGGGAACTTCG
>JBBRDH010000066.1:0-26552 GCA_038204125.1 Mycobacteriales bacterium | reverse complement strand
GGATGCGCCGTCGTGCCGGGTAGTTGATCTTGCTGACCGAAAGTTGATCTTGTCGGTGGGTTCTACGTGTTGGTGGCATGGCTGACTGACCGGCTGGTCCGGTTTCTCCGGCAGTTCTTCAGGCCTGGTGGGCGACGGTCGGCTGGTCAACCGGTTGTCGGCGGCCCGATGCTGGCGGTGATCAGTTTCTGAAACCCGTTGGCCCACGGCCAGTTGGTCGGCATTCGCAGAGTGGCGCGTCGGGCGGAGCGGGTGATCCGACCAGCAACATTGATCAGCTGAGCGCGGACGGTCGCGGTGACTGCCTTGACATGTTTTCCTCCGGCGGCGACGCCGACCGCTCTGGTCAGATTGAACGCCATCGCGGCCAGGACCAGCCACCCGGAATTGGCCATGAACTGGCCTGAGGGCAGGTGCGCCATCGGTCCGCTCTTCAAATCGGCGATGACCTGTTCGATGATCGCGTGCCGACGATGATCGGCCTCCGCCGCCAGCATCGGCAGCGGCGAATCGGTGAACACCGCATGATGCCGCCAGACCGGGAACAGCTCACCCTGCTCGTCAGCGACGACGTGGGCGGGGTTGGCGTCCCGGACCCGCCGCACGATCAACCTGGCCGCGACTTGGCCGGCTTTGCCTCTGGAAGCGAATGCGGTGAAACCGATCTCGGCGACCTCGGCGTCAGACACCCACTGATCCAGTTCCACGTCGAAGATCGCTTTGGGGTAGCGGATCTTGATCCAACCGTCGGCGGGGATGCTCGAGATGGCGGCGGTGACGGCGCGGTCCTTGCGGGCGGTGACGGAGAAGTGGGCGCCGCCGCGGCGGGCGGCAGCGACGACGTCGCGGACGTAGTAGGCGCTGTCCGCCCGCAGGATCACCGTCCCGCTCACTCCGCAGGCTCGGGTGGTTTTCAGGCTGTCGGCGACCAGCCGGGCTGCGCCGCGAGCGGAGTTCGCCGATCCCTTGCGCAGCCTGGTCGCGACGATCACCGGTGCCCGCCCGGCCGAGGACACCGTGCCCAGCAGCGCGTTCAACCCTTTGACGCCGGAGTAGCCGTAGCCGCTGCCCTGCTTGGCGTATCCGTAGGTTCGCCGGATGGTGTCATCGATGTCGACGTAGGTCACCGCCGCGGCCGGGTCGATCAGAGCGACGTGCCCGGCCAGGCCGGTGAGGAACCTGGCGGCGACCGCGTCCAACTGCCGGACGTGCCCGAACTTCAAGGATCGCAGGAACGTGCCCAAGGTGGTGGGTGCCCGCATCCCGGTGAACAGCCGGCCCATGCCGCCGTGCCGCAGCACCGCCATGTCCGCGATCGAATCCGCACCGGCCACCATCCCGCCGACCAGCGCCGATACCTTCAACCCGGCGGCGTGGCCCGGACCGCCGGGCACGGTCAGATGGCGATCGGCCAGCTCGATCAACCCCGCCCGGCTCGCCAAGGCCACCGCCGGCACCAAGCCGGCGTGCGACACGAGATTTGGCTCATCGAACACCATCGACCGCACCGGAAACCCATGACATAGTTGCATCCGCGGAGTGCCCTTCATGACTGGACCGATCGAACCCTAGAGAAGTCCGATCCTCCTGCCTTGCAAGGGCATTCCCGCGCTACGACTCGCCGATTACCTTCACTCGACGGCGCCCTGGGCTAAGGCCGGGTATCCCTCTCTGCCGGCTGGCGACCTTGTGGTCGCGGCGTACCTGACCGACGCGGCCGCTGCTTTGAGTTCGGATGGGCGGGCCCAGTTCAGTCCTGCGACGTTGTCCCGCTGGGTGTCCTCGATCAACCAAATCCACACCGCCGCCGGTTTGTCGGCGCCCGGCCGGTCGGAAGTCGTCCGACGTGCCCTGTCCGGTGTCCGCCGCAGCCGGCGGACACCGCCGAAACGCCGCAGCCCGCTGCTGCTCGCCGATCTGCGGACCATCCATGCCGAGTTGTCGCCGTCGCTGCGGGTGTGGCCGGACGCGATGGCCGCCCACCGGGACGGCGCGCTGTTGTTGATGGGGTTCGCCGGCGCGCACCGCCGCAGCGAACTCGTAGCACTGCGGATGCGAGACGTAACCGTGCACCCAGCAGACGGGTTGCACATCCGGATGCGGTCCTCCAAGACGGACCAGGAAGCCCACGGTGCGGTGCGGGCGTTGCCGTTCGGGCGGTATCCGGCGACTTGTCCGCCGTGCGCGTTGATCCGTTGGCGGCGGGTGCTCTTCGCCTTCGACGAGGGCGGTCGCCGCGCGGCGATGAATGAGGTACACCGCCGCGGGCTGACCGCGGAGCATTGCTGCCGCACCGTCGACGATTCCAAGGTGGACGCCGACCCGGGCGGCGATGGGGGACAACCCGCGGAGCAGGCGCCGGTGGGGGAGCGGTGGCTGTTCCCCAGCATCCACAAGTCCGGTCGGCCTGGTGCGGGTCCGATGTCGGGCGATGCGGTCGCGGCGATGATTAAGCGCCGCGCCGCCGCCGCTGGGTACACCCCGGCGCAGGTCGATTTGTTGGGCGGGCATTCGTTGCGGTCCGGGTTCGTCACCGAAGCGTTCCGGGCCGGCGCCGACGCGCACTCGATCATGCGGCAGACCGGCCACAAAGATCCGAAAATGCTCGAGGTCTACGCCAGGGAGCACGCGCCCCTGGTGGGTAACGCCGTCATGAAACTTGATCTCTAGGCGTGGCGGCCATGCCGGCGGTCACCGACCGCACACTCGCGGCCAGCACGATCGCCGGGTACGCGGCGGACTGCGCGTTGTTCACCGACTGGTGCGCCGCCAACCACCAGGACCCCCTCGTCGGCGACGTCGCGACCATTTCTGCGTTCAACGTTGCCTGCCCGGCCGCGCCCGCCACCCAGCGGCGGCGGCTAGCCGCGATCGAACATCATCACCGCGCCGCAGGTATCGAAATCCCTTGGAAATCATCGGGTTCGGCGGTCACCGCCCCCCCGATCCGGGTTCGTGAGCCCCTCGACCCGGACCTGGTCGTGACGGCGCTGCGCCTGCTGCCCTCCCGCGGCTGGACCGCCGGCCTGTTCGGCCGCCGCGACAAAGCCCTGCTGGTGTTGGCCGCGGCGACGGACCTGCCGTACCGGGAGTTGGCTGTGATGACTGTCGGCCAGTTGGACATCGCCGACGGCGCCGCGGGTGTCGCCGACACCTCCGGCGAGCTGCGGATTGTCGAGGGAACCTTCGATCCGGTGCTGTGCGGTCCGTGTGCATTGGTGCGGTGGCGGCGGGTCGTCGATGTCGAGGTCACCACGCTCAGTGTCGCCCGGATGCGGTCTTTACTCAAAAAAGCCCCCGTCGTCACCTCGACCAGCCGGCATGTGTGCCGGGACCCGGGTCCGATCAATCTCGAGACGCTGGCCGTGCCGTTGTTCCCGCCGATCAACCAGTGGGGTCACCTCCCCATGCCGATCCAGCCGCTCAGCCGGCACGCCATCTCGATCCTGGCCCGCCAGATTCAGACCGGATTTCCCGCGCATCGCGATCTGGACGTCGACGAAGTCGTCGACATTCTGAGCCCCGCCGAAACCGAAGCGGGGGAGCCCGCGACCCCGCGGCCGGTCTACGACTGGGCCGCCGCGAACCAGACGAAGAAGGACGCGATCGCCCAGCTCGCGTCCCTGTCGAGCACGATGGATGACATCGACGCCAGGATCACCCAACTCATCGACCGGACCCGGAACCTCGATCTCGACTGACCCCCTTCCCGGCTCCGTAGGACCTCCCCTCACCGAACAACTCACCGGGCGGGTCAACCGGGAATGACCTGATCAGTGAGCCGCGCGGCCCTTCGGCCCAGGCGTTGGCACCCGTCGAGGTTCCGCTAATCGGGACGGCCGGCGAACGTCTAGATGCGACCGGACTTAGCCGATGAGCGAAGGGAATCTGTTGATCTAGATCCACCCATGATCGGATGGATAGCCCAGCCTGGCACCGCGGTGCTCGTCATCGCGAGTTGGTGGGCTACTGCGGCTTGATCCCGGCGGCTTCGATGAGCTGGGCAGCGCTTTCGCGCTCGGCCAGCACGAAGCGGGTGAAGTCGGCCTGCGTCATGCGCATCGGTTCGCTGCCGTGCTTCACAAGCGAGGCGCGCACGGCAGGATCTGACAGGGCGCGTGCGATGTCCTGGGCGAGCTTTTGAACGATCCCGGCTGGAGTGGCGACCGGCGCCCATACGCCGTACCAGATCGGGAAATCGAAGTCGGGGACGCCTGCCTGCGCCACCGTCGGAACGTCGGGTAGCGCGGGTGAGCGCCGAGCGCTGCTTACCCCTAATGGTAGGAGTCGGCCTTCGCGGATATGCGGCAGAGCGGTCGGGATCGGCGCCAGTGCATAGTCGGTACGCCCGGCGATTGTGTTCGCGATGGTGTCGGCGATCGCATCGCTGCCTCGCGCTGGGACGTGGGTGGCGTGGATGGCGGTTGCGAGATTGAATTTCTCGATCCCCAGGTGGGTGGCCGTGCCCACGCCGCTGGATCCGAACCGCAGCTCTCCTGGCCTGGCCTTCGCCGCCGCGATCAGCGCGCCGACGGTAGTGAGGGCTGTGGTCTGGCCCGCGACGAGCACATAGGACTGAGTGGTGAGCGCCGCGACTGCGACGAAGTCCGTGACGGGGTCGTAGCGCAGGTTCGTCAGAAGCGCGGTGCTATAGGCGTGCGCGTTGGTGTGGACAAGCAAGGTGTAGCCGTCGGCGGGGGATATCGCCACCATCGCCGGTGCCGCCGTGCTACCCGCACCAGGATGGTTCTCGACCGTCACCGGCTGGCCCCACAGCTGCGCGAGCCTCCGACTCACTGCGGTTGCGACCACCTCTGGCCCACTGCCCGGTCCAAACGGTTCGATCATCCGCACCGGTCCGGTCGGATAGTCAGCGTCCGCGGTCAAGATTGGGGCTCGCATCATCTCCCCTTCAAAGAGCGCGACTTTACCACTGGTCGGGGCGGGTGTAGCCGCCTGCAATGGACCCCTGCAGCGTGCATGCGATGCCCGGTCGAGCCTTCGCTGAGCGGACCCCTCCGTGGCCGTGACGGAGCCTGACTAGCACGAGACCATTCCGCGAGACGCGCTGCGGGATCGGTCGCGGCGGCCATCACAGCCCCGACCAAGACTTGATCGCTATCCGGGCGAGATCGTCCGGGATGGGCTATACATTTGCCGGGCATGACCGAGTTCGGAACGTATTGGCGGCTGGTTGATGGCATCGCGACGGCATGGTTTGACGCGTCGTCGCTGCTCGAGGGGACTGCGCTGGCCGGGCGCATCGTGGAGCTGTCGACTGAGATCGTGGTCGACTTGCGCGCGTCAGGCGTGCGGGTGCGCCTCGACACAGACGGGCACGCCGAAGCGGTGTCGGCGGCGGCGCGGGGTCTCGGGCTGGCCGCGAACCCCGGCCGTGCTGCAGCACCCGAGCGTCGTGATCGAAGCCGCAAAACCCCTTGCGGTGAGACGGTTCTGGCGGCGCGCGCTCGACTGCGCGCCAGGGGAGGACGGCGGTTTGGCGGACCCGCTACGGCGCGACCCCGCGATACGGATCCGGCAGTCCACCGAGCCACGGCCGTTGCGGAACCGCTTCCATCTCGACGTGGTGCGGCCAGCCGCCGCGGTAGAGCAGACGAGTCTTGGTCACGCATCGGGACCGTACGGGGTCCGTCACACCGACCCCGACGGCAACGAGGTCGACCTGGTGCCGGGCGACGCGCTCGGTCAGAGGATCGGGACAGCCGACTGGCAGGCCGTGTTCAGCGCTCAGCCAATCCGATATCGCCAACAACGAACGGGTCATCGTCGAATACGTAGCCGTCACCGATCACCACGCCAGCACCGACACCCCCACCGCTCGGTGCTGGGCCGAGCAGGTCAGCCGGGCCCTGCTCGCCCTGCACAACGCCGCCACCGCACACCCCGAACACCCGTCCCCGCCCACATCATCGCAGCGCACACCAGCGCTATCCGGCACGCCTGTTCCCCGCCACCCACCCCGCCGGGCCATCGGACGCAAACACCGAGCCGTCGCCGGCCGCATCCACAAACGGGAAGCCGACTACCTGAAATACGCCCACAACCCCGCCATTTTCCCCGCCAACAACCCCGCCGAACAAGAGATTCGGATGGCGAAGATCCGGCAAACAATATCCGACACCATGCGCACCCAGAAAGGAGCCGAAAACTTCGCTGACCTCCGCCCCTCCCTACAAAGTACCGCCAAAAGGGCATCCACGCATTCACCGCCCTCACCCGACTGACCAGCAGAAACCCCTGGCTACCCGGCTGCCCCTGATTAGTTACGAATGGTCCATTGAGTCGGCTTCTCGATCGTGCCGAAGTGCGGACCGCTGCTTCCCCCGCACGGGACGGGGCCGGTCAGTAGGCCGGTTCACACCCAGGTGGATCCGCGCTCGCCCGCAACCTACCGGATCAGGACCAACAGAACGAGACCAGCACGAAGAAGCCCCACCGGAACGTGGAATCCGGCAAGGGCCAGGTGACACCGCATAGCCGACCACCCCGACATCCGGATCAACGGCGTTGCCGCAGCAGAGCTATCGCCCCCAGGGAAGCTTGGGCGTTTCAAGAAAGAGTGAGGCAAACTTGAGCCAAGAGCTATCGACCTCGTGGCCGACCTCAACGTCTACTACTTCTGAGCTGTTGTCCCGGAGGTCGAGACAAGCTGTTCAGGTTGCCGCCGAAAGCCTCTAGGTGCACGATGAGCTACGGAGATCGCGGTCGCTGGTCCGTCTCCTTCTCCGAGTTGAACAATCATCTGAACAACGCGATGGACGACAACGGCACGGTGGCCGCAGAAGTCAAGCAAAAGGGAGAGCGCCATGACGTCAAGGAGTCCGTTTCTTGCATCTACCAACGGCTTCAAGTTCACGAACTCGTGGCCGTCTGAACCGGCTGTTAGCCTGGCGACGCCATTCGGTCCGATCAATGTCGGGAACGCTCGTAGCGGGCTGTGCGGCGGTATGGTCTTTGCGGCACTTGACTACTGGTATGCCGCCCGGTCGACACCCTTCGACCAGCCATCTCCGGACGCACCGCTCTACAACTTCCTCGTCAAACGGATCGTCGACTCTTGGAACGTTCCTATCGGCATCGCTCAATACTTCACCTGGATGAACCTGCCCGACGCCGACACGACCTTGGACTTACTCGGTAGGCAGGTCACGATCGACCGGGGCGTCTCCAGCCGCACATGCCTTCAGCAATGGCCGCAAATCAGACAGGACCTCGATCAAGGTCGGCCTAGCCCCTTGGGCATCGTGACGGTGCATTCCGGCCGACTTGAGGACCTCGGCCAAAATCATCAGGTGCTCGCATTCGCTTACACCACAGTTGCCGAAGCGGTGACGTTACGCGTCTACGACCCGAACCGCGGGCAAGACGACGACGTTACCATCGAATTCGGCATCAGTGGATCGTCTGAGGGGACGGTCTTCAGTAACAATTTAGACATCGACCATGATGTGCGCGGGTTCTTTCGAAGCAGTTACACCCCAATGGTCCCCCCGACCAACGAATAGGGCACAGCTGCCCGGAATGTGCCCGATTTTGTGGATTTGAGATTGGACTGCGAGTTTATGGATAAATCTGAATCCTAGCTCATATTCGGTCGGTGTCCAGTATTCGAGAAAGAATGGCGGCGGTCGGTGTTGTAGTGGGTTCGATCCACAGGAAAGTCTCCCGGCGAAGACGGTCCAGGGTGGGCCACGGTTTCGTGTGGATCAGCTCCTTCTTGAACGTGCGAAGAATGACGGCGCCAAGCGTTATGGTAACGCGTTCGAGTACGACCCATTGATCGTCGGATGTTATTCGCCGTGCAATACGCCGCGAAGATCCCCGAGGTGTACTGACCGGACTCAACCGGTCGTCGCAACACCGGCTTTTTGGAGCAACAGTAGTTGCTCATTGAATGCCTCTGCCGGATTTTTCCATCCCAGCGTCTTTCTCGGGCGGCAGATCAGAGCGTTCGCAACAGCTTCGATGTCTGCAGCGCTCCACCTCGATAGATCGGTGCCCTTTGGGAAGTACTGGCGCAGTGGGCCGTCTGACGCTCCTATGTTTGTCAAGCGGCGTGAATTCGTCCCGGCGGTGTCGAGTTGGTTGGGATGCGTGTAGCCGATTCGATGCGGCGAAATTCCACGATTTCGGGCAGGCTGCGGTGGGGTCGCCGATGTAGAAGCCGCAGGCGCAATCCAGGGCGTCTTCGGGTAGCCCCGCCATTTTGGCCTTTGGGTAGGGCTGAGGGCTCGTAGCCGTCCTTTGCTGGCCAGGTAGATCGCATATCCCCAGGAGGCCGCGGAGCCGCCGTACCGCAGTCGCATCAAGGCAGTGTTTCATCGGTGGGCAGCCTGCAACGTAGGCGAAGCTACCCTTGAATTTGACGTCCACGCCGGCAAGTTGCGGCCACCGTTTCCGCGCGCGGCCGGACAGACGCTGCTGCAGAGACGTTTTCGTCGACTCTTGTGGGCGGCCATCAGGGTTGATCCTGCCCGATCCGCGCGTCATTGGCCACCTTGGCTTCTGGGACTGATGAGACTGAACTGACTGATGAGACCTCGACCTGGAGGATCCGATGTCGCGGAGTTGACCCCTGCCGAGAGCGTGGAGCTCCATCGACTGGCTCGGGCCGGCACCACCACGCAACGTCTGGCCTTGCGGGTATAGATCATTCTACTGGCCGCCCCCGGCGGACCCAACGCCGCGATCGCCGATCGGTTGTCGATCTGCGTGGACACCGCCGCCAAATGGCGACACCGATGGTTCACTGCGCTGCGCTTGTCCTGTTTGGGCGATGCCAAACGGTCTGGCCGGCCGCCGAAGTTCACCCCGGTGCAAATCGCGCAGGTGAAGGCGTTGGCGTGCCAGCCAGCAGCGGAGAGCGGCTTGCCGTTGTCGCGGTGGTCGGCCCCGGAGTTGACGCGGCAGGTCATCACCGACGGGATCTGCCCGCAGGTCTCCAGTTCAACGGTGCGGCGGTGGCTGTCGCAGGAGGGGCTCAAGCCCTGGCAGTACCAGTCGTGGATCCTTATCACAGACCCACACTTTGAAAGCAAAGCGCAACGGGTGCTTGACCTTAAGGCCCGCCAATGGGAAGGCCAACCGTTGGCCGCCGACGAGTTTGTGATCTCTTCGGGTGAGAAAACCTCCATCCAGGCCAGGTGCCGCTAACATGACAGTCTGCCGCCGGGCCGAGCCCGGATGATGCGGGTGAACCACGACTACCACCGCCGCGGCGCGGTCGCCTACCTGGCCGCCTTGGACGTCCACCGGGCGAAGGTGTTCGGCCGCTGGGAGGACACCACCGGCATCACCTCGTTCGAAACCCTCGTCGAGCCGGTGATGACCCAGGCGCCCTACTGGTCGGCAAGGCGGGTGTTCTGGGTGGTGGACAATGGACCCTCCCACCGCGGGCCAGAGGGCGATCGCCTGGTTGACGCCTCAGTTCCCCAACGCGGTCATGGTGCCACACTCGAGTGCACGCATCGGGGCTCAATCAGGTGGAGATTTGTTTCTCCATCATCCAACGTAAGGTGCTCTCGCCCAACGACTTCACCGACACCGACGAGATCACCCAACGTCTGGCCTGCTTCGAAAAACGCTACAACCAGAGCGCCACAGCGTTCAAATGGAAGTTCACCACCAGTGACCTACGCGACTTCCTGCACCACCTGGACCGCCACACCGAACATACAGCCGCATAAGCACCGACGAACTTACGAATTTGACCACTTAGCTCCCGGGCAGGTCGGCCTCAGGGCGGCGGCGGCACTCGGCGGACCGCACTGTCGAAGGCGAGCCCGCTCGCGCCCTCGCCTCGTCCGATGACCACCCGGCGGCTGGTCCAGCGCACATAGCTGCCGTCGGCGCGGCGGGTGAGGGCGGGCACCCGGCGGAGCCGTACGCCCTCCCGCGGGATCTCCTCGTCCTGGACCGTCAGTGGCTTGCCTGGCGTGAGCAGCACGCCCAAGGGCAGCACGGGCTGGTCGTTCTTGACCATCGCGCCCTTGCGCAGTGCTGTGGTGCCGTAGCCGGTGGACACCGGCACCATTGGGATCCACCAGTCGGGGACCTCGTTCTCCAGCTGGTAGTCCATGTCGGCGCCGGGGTCGGTCAGCGGCGTGATCGGGGCAGGACGCGGTTCGTCGGTGCGGGAACGCGTCACGCCGCTGGGTGCCTCGATGCTGCGTTCGACGGCCCAGCCGAGGTTGGCCATCTCGTCCCGCAGGAACAGGACCTCCTCACGCGGGCTGCCCTCCATCACCACGGGTGCGGACGGAGGCATGAAAAGGCCGAGCCAGCTGGGGGACCAGCTCGTTTTGTCGCTGAGGACGCTGGTGGCAAACAGCTTAAACTTGCCGGTGCGCGCTGAGTCATCGAGCGGGTTGACCACGGTGACGTCGCCGAACGTGCTCGTGCTCGACAGCGAGTCGACGGTCAGGAACGAGCCGAACGGGGTGTCCAACGGGACGACCAGCCAGTCGTTGCCATAGATGAGGGCGAACTCCGCGAGGGCCAGCCGGGCGAGGTCGTGGGGCTGCGTCTGCAGACCGCCGAAGTTGACCTGGGCGTCCTCGAACTGCCAGTAGCGGCTGGCCGGCATGCCCGAGAAGCGCAGAGGCGTCGCGAGCAGCGTCGCCGTCGTCGTCTTCATCATTGGGGTCGGGTCGTCCACCAGCCCGTTGACCGCCGAGGTGTCGACATCCATCGAGTGCCACTCGGTCCTGCCGCCGCCGAACTCGGGCGCGACCAGTACGAGGATGCCGTCGCCCTTGGCGATCTCAACGGAGAATCGGTACTCCAGCCGGTCGGCGACCCAGGCGTCAGTGTTCGGGTCTGGCAGCGCGGCCACGCTTTGGCGGTACCACAGGTGCCAGTCGACGATGGCCGCGAGCACCGCCGCGGAGTTGGGCAGCCCGTCGAACCAGGGCGCAGCCGTGGGTGTGGCCGTGTCCAGCGCCATGGCGCTGGACACCTGCTCGGGGTCCGGGAGGCGGCCGGCGAACAGCGCCAGCCTGGCTGCGGCGGAGGCGTCGTACGGGTCCTGGCGGGACAGCTGCAGCTGGCAGGCGGCGACCATCTGGGCGACTTCTGCTGCTAAGCCGAAGCTTTCCAGCTCGGCCAGCAGCTGGGCGCCGGCCTCAGCCCGAGCGGTCAGCATGGGGCCACCGACCGGACCGGGCTCCTTCTCGACCACAGGTTCGATCAGCTCGCCGGTCGGCCAGTCCCTGGCGGGGAGTGCTGCTGCCGGGCCGCCGGGCCGGTAGGCCCGCACACCCGCAGCAGTTGAGGTGATGTCCACGAAGACCGGGCTGCCGAGGTCCTGTCCATGGAACTCGCCGAGCTGCCACTGCCGGGTCAGCAACCACAGCGGGTCGTGCAGTCGGGCCTCGAGGCCCGGCGTCGGGTCACCGGAGACGGACTGGGGCTCCAGCCTGGTCCAGCCGGGCGGCTCGAGCAGATAGGCCACCGCGATGTCCGCGGCGACTTCCTCGATCCGTGTCGTGCGGAACCCGTCGGCGGTGGACATGTCACTCCTTGACGAACTGAAGCATCGAAGCGGTGGTCGACAGGTTGAGCACCAGGTGGCTGAGGTCCGGCGTCGCCTCGCCCTGCAGGGACCAGCTCGGCTCCTGCAGCGCCGGCAAGACCCGGCCAGCCCAGGTAGACCGTTCGAGGGTGACGCCGCGCAGCTTGGCCAGCTCGAGGGTGTCCCGGAGCAGCGCTGACACCCCTTCGGTGGTCCACCTGCTCCCGTCCGGCGACACCGCGATCAGCAGCGCCTGGGGGGCCCGCCCGGCAGGGGTCGCGACGTTGGCAGCGACGCCGGCGGTGGTCATCGTCTCCCGGATCGTGCCGCCGGCTCCGTCGGGACGCTCGACCGTCTTGGGCGCGACCTCGACCCACTCGTCGACGATCAAGCCGGCGACAGCGTCGGTTCCTCCCACCGTGCCGCTGGTCTCGACGGTGCAGACGGTCACCGGTACCTCGGGCGAGGGGTGCAGTCCGGTGAAGGGCAGGCCGAACCACTGGTCGCCGCCGCGGGTGCCGGCCGGTGCCAGCTGCGCGATGCGCAGGGTGCGGGGGCTCGACAGCGCGTCGCAGAACAGCAGCGTCTCGCTAAACCGCCCCGTGCCGATGCGTACGCTGCTCATGTCGCGGAGGAACCGGCGCAGCGGTCCGGCGCCCGGGTCCAGCTTACCGAGAGTGGTCGCGAACAGGTCGCCGGCCGCGGAAACCACTGGCAGCACGAAGAAGCCGGTCCCGAAGACCGCCTGCCCAGCCGTGAGCGTCGCAGCGACGGTCGTTCCGGCTGCGAGCGCAGCCGTCGCCGCTGCACTGCGCTGGGTCGCCTCTTGCAACGCGCTGTTGGCGACGGCGGTGCTGGTCGGGTCGCCGGCGACCGGAACGCCGAACGCCGCCAGCGTCTCGACGGCCGCTGCGACGTCGGTCGGCACGACGGGCTGTGCCTGCAGGGCGGTGGTCAGAGTCGAGATCCTCTGGGCGAGCGCCTGTTCGGCATCAGTTACCCGCTGTCTCTGGTCGGCGGCCGCAGGCGCGCCGACACTGCGACGTGGGGTTCCGCCCGCCGGTGCGAACGCCGGCGGCAGCGCCGGTTCGGCGGAGACGAGCAACCGGTGCACTGACCCTGCGAGGGTCACGATCTCGCCGAAGGCGCGCTTGCCGGCCGGCCACGTAGGGTCCCGTACGGCCGCCAATCGCGTCGCGGCCAGGCCTGGCACTGCGACGCGGACCCGACGCTCGAGGGCAGCGGGGGAGTCGTGGACGACGTCCAGTGCGCAGAGCCCTGCCGCGTCGAGCGTGACCAGGTCACCGCCGGTCGCGACCTGGAGGACGACGTCCTGGGCGTGCCCTAGCAGCTGCTCCGCCCAGCGGCTCAGCCGTGGCTCGGCCGCGGCCCGCGGGGCGAACGTGGACCAGCCCCCGGCACCGTCGGCCGGGTCGCGCACGAGCAGCAGCAGGCGGTGCGTCATCGAGGACCCGTAGGCCGGGATCTTCACGAACTCCGGATCGGGCGGCATAGCGTCGCCACCCGCCGCAGCGTCCATCGCCGCGGCGGCGCGGGCCGTGTTGCCCTGCACGAGCTGGTGCACGCCCTCGGCCACGAGCAGGTCGGCCACGCTGTCCTGGTCCCCGGCGATGTCGTCCATCGCCGCGAGGATGGCGGCCCACTGGGTGTCGTCGGGCCCGGTCCACGGCTGGCTGGCCGGCAGGTACGGGTTGTTGGCGGGCGCCGTGTTGAGCGCAGTCCGGATGTCTGTGCCCTTAGCCCGTAGCGCAAGCAGTTCGACGCCGTCGACCACGTTGTTCGCCGCGACCGCCTCGCGCGCCTCCTTGGGCGGCGTCTCCCCCCGGTCCGCGATGCGGCCGACGTTTAAGGGGGCGAGTGCCCGCAGGCTCACCACGAACCGTTCGATCGAGTGGGGACTCTGCCGGAGGTCGCGCTCGAACCGGTAGCCGAGCAGGGCGCCCAGCGGCTGTCCGCTGCGGATGCCGTCAAGCAGGTGCAAGGCTCTGCGGGTCCTGGAGCTGGTGAGGTCGATCGCGAAGGCGCCGTTGCCGCCGGTGCCCGGGTTGTGACTGAGGTAGGCGCTGGCCAGGACGCCGGCGGTGGCAGCGTGGGTCAGGGTCGGGGCCAGGACGAAACCGTTGCTGCCGCCCGCAGCGAAGTCCGGCGCGATGCTCTCGACCCAGCCGTACGCGCCGATCTGGACCCCGGCCGGCGTCGTGGCTCGCAGCTGCTGGACGCGCTTGGTCACGGTTGCGGTTAGCCAGGAGTCGAGGCGGTGCGAGCAGCAGTCCAGCATCTCGGCGACGCCGAGCTGCCGTTCGGCGGTGGCGGAGCCGCTGATCGTCTGCAGGGCGAGCTGGGACTGCTGGAGCCGTGCCTGTGCGCGCAGCCAGGCCTGCAGCGAGCGCACGGCGACGCCGCTGATGACGTCTTGGGAGAGCCCGGTCATCAAGGCCGCGTCGCCGAGAGTGCCGCGCAGTGCGGCGATCGGCTGTTCGGAGGCGAGCCGGGCCGGACCGGACGGCCCGGCGATCTCGGTGAGCCGGTCGGCCAGAGCGTGCAGCCGCGGTGGGTCGACGTGGCCGGCGTTCACCGACTTGACCGTCGCCTGGAGCTCGCCGATGACCGGCTGGGCCATCAGGGTGGACAGCTCGACCAGCTGGCCTAAAGCCGTTGCCGGGGCGGCCGCGGCGACCGCCGCCTGGTCCTTCGCGAAGGACAGCTCGAGCAGCGCCTGCAGGACGCTCTGCACCCGGCGATCGGTCTGCGCCAGCAGGGCGTGGATGAAGTCCGGGTCCGAGTCGTCGACCAGGGGCAGCCCCAGCGGCCGGGTGACTTTGCCGAGTGCGCCTGACATCCCGATCACGCCCGCCGGGAAGCCGAGCATCTGCCAGAGGATGAGGTCAAGCAGGAACTGCAGGTTGGTGTCGACCTCGCCCATCCCCAGCAGCGCGGGCGCGACGCTACAGGTCGTGTCCGAGGCGATCGAGCGGACCCGCAGACCGAGGGAAAGCGGCGCGGACCCCAGCACCTCGAGAAGCGTCTCGTCGACCGGCCCGCCCCGGGGCAGCGCAGGCACCGCGTCGATGCCACCGCTCCAGATCGCCCGGATCCGCTGGAGGAAGGCGACCAGGCCGGTCTCGACCGGCTCACCCCCGGTTGCGACCCAGTGAGAGAGGTCGCCAGCCGGCAGCAGGCCGTACGGCTGCGGCCCTACGCGGAGCGCCGGCAGTGGACCGCGACCTCGTACGAGGTCGACGAACGTGCTGCGGATCGCCTCACGAGTCAGGTCGTCCGGGCCGCCGCCGGGCAGGGAGGGCACCATCCGGTCGAAGAAGGTGCCCCATGAGGTCGACCACAATGCGGCGTTCAGCGCCGCCGGCAGTGTCTGCTCATCCCGGTCAGCGCCGTCGATCCCGGCCAGGACCGCCGGGTCAAGGCCGAGTGCTGAGGCGACCCGCGCGGCTGAACCGCCTGCGGCGGGCTGGGTCTGGCTGGTCATGGCCGGCGGCGGCAACGGATCGGCCCGCTTGCTCCATACCGAGCGGTCCGTCTCCGTGTTGTTGGTCGCCGATCCCTGGGCGGGGAAGGCAAGCCCGTCGCTGTAGCGGTGCGACTGCAGCAGCTGGGAGAGCTCAGCCGCCGCGGCCGCTGGGTCGAGGGAGGAGCGCACGCCGAAGACGAGCAGCTGGTCGACGGTGGCACCCGGTGCCGGCAGCGGGACGTCGATGCCGAGGCCCATCTTCTTGGCCTCGTCGTAGTCGGCGAGCCACTGCATCCCCGGCCCGAGCGTCGCCCCGTTCAGGGTGGCCAGAGCACTCTGGTCGTCATCGCGCGGCAGACCGACCACCACCTCCGGGGGTACGGCGCTACCCATCGCGGTGCCGGACTGCGTGCCCTGGGTGAACGCGACGACGAACCGGTCCGGCAGCGCGCGGGCGACCGGTGCCCTGCGGGGACGGTCGGCCACCACAGGGAACACCGGCGCAGCCATCGCGGCAGCCGGATCCGGCCGGGCCGAGAGGTTGATCGGTGTGGTGGCTGCCGCAACCCAGCCTGCCCGGTCACGATGGACTACCCGGACCAGCGTCGCCCAGGCCGTGTCCTGGGTCGCTGTCCCGGTCCACACGGCGGTCCAGTAGTCCTGCCCCGCTTGGTTCTCGGCTGGGGTCAGACCTGGGTCGAGCCGGTCGATGTGGATCTCGTCCGGGAACACCCGTACCCGCAAGGTCGCCTGGTCCGCGCTGAAGCGGGTCTCGAGCCGGACGGGGAGCAGCAGCAGCGGCACGTCAGTGTCGGCGTCGCACGGGTCCAGGCCGTTGCTGAGCAGCTCCTCGATCGCGGCCACGACATTGCCGTCGAGATCGGTGATCTTGCCGAGCAGGTCCCGCCGCTGCTGACGCAGAGCTCCGGCCAGTGCGTTGGACTGGTTGGCACCGGTCTCGTCGCCGACCGCCGCTGCCGCCTGCGCTGCATCGACAGCGGCGGTGACCTGCGCCGCGATGGCCGAGAGGCCCTGGAGCACCTGGGCCCGGTCGGCGGTGAAGCCTTGGACCTTGGTCCGGGCGTCGCTGAGCGGATCGGTCACGGCCCACCCCCCTCGGGCTCAAGCATCTTGATCCCTTCGAAGGCGGCCCGGAACGGGTCGATCAGCAATAGGTGCGCTGTGATGGCGCTATCCCCACCCCAGTGCGACGACCCGCCGGCCGCATCGGTGTCGGTGATGTCCGCGGGCGCGGTGGCGTTCAGGAAGCCGGCGGCGGCGGTGCCGGTCGGGTCGAGGCGCATCGGCAGGGTGCCCCAGGCTAACGTCTCTCGGGTGGGGCTGGCCGGCGCAGGAGGGCCGGCCAGGCCGAAGCGAGGCGCACCCGGGTGCTCGGCGATGAGGAACCACCAGCCCTCGTCGCGGACCTGCTCCGTGGTGAGGTCGAAACCCACGATGACCATGTCGGGGGACAGATGATCCTGGAACAGCACGGTCGCCGTCCAGCTGGGGTTGGCGGAGAAGATGGGCCGTCCTTGTTCGAGGTGGTCGGCGCGCATGGCCAGCACGATCGCGTTGGGATAGCGGCGGATCAGCTGGCCCCGTACGAGCAGGGCGACCCGGCCGGTCAGGGTGGGCAGCAGGTGGGTGCCGAGCGGGGTCGGCGTGAACCGGTGGATGTCCATCGTCAGCTCGTCGACGTCGCCGTTCCAGAACCGGCGGAAATAGGTGTTCCGCTCGTCGGTCGGATAGCTGCGCCACAGCAGCTCGCGGCCCATCTCATGCGAGAGGCCGACCAGGAACGCCTCGACGAACTCCGGGTTGGTGGTCAGGGCCGTGACCATGTCGGAGTCCGGTATCGCGGCCACGCCCGGGATCAGCCACTCGCGGTCGTAGGCCGCGAGTGCTTGGTACATCGGGCGAACGAAGACCGGGCCGGCCATGATCGGCTGGACCTGGCCGTCGTCGAACCAGTCTCCGGGCAGCCACTGCGGCAGCTGGCCGAGCCGGCCGCGGATCCGTACGGTCGCCGTCGTGGCCGGATCGAGGCTCGCCAGCAGCCCGGTGCGGTCGAGACCGAACTGCGGCCGCTCCGGCGTGCCCGGCCAGGCCAGGGTGACCAGGTCCTTGCTGAGCGGGACCAGCGCGGCAGCTGCCGCGTCCGAAGAGGCGTTGCCGGCTCCGAGCCGCTCGAGCAGACCCTGGTCGGGAGGGACCTGCTGGTCGCCGATCGGCTGCTTGAGCTCGTGGAGCGTGCTCTGGATTTCCTTGGCTAGGCCAAAGGCCTGCTGCTCCGAAGGACCGCCGACCGTGGTCACGGCCGAGAGCAGGGTCACGCAGTGCAGTAGGGCTGCCGGGTTCTTGGCCAGGTCACCGTGGACGCGATCGTCGACAGCCTTGACGATGGCGGCGGTCGAGACGTCCCGCACGCTTCCGTTCAGGGTCGTTGGCCCGAACTGGGTCGCGCCGCCGCCCTCCGTGAGCAGGTCCGCGACCGCCGGGGTCTCTGCGAGCGTCGCCCCGTGGTCGACCAGTGCCGTTTGCGCTGCGTCGGCATCGACCTGACCGAGGCCGAGTACGGAGGCGGCCACCGCAGGGTCAATGACCCGCGCCGCGGCTGCGGACACGCCACTGACCCCGTCGAGGTCCGCGTACTGCCGCTGGAAGTCCCGGGGTGACCCGTCCTGGGTCACGAGCTCGACCGCCGTCCCCAAGGTGTAACGGGCGATCGGCCCGCGGGTCCGGGTGACCCGGCGGAAGGTCCCCGTGGTCGCCGTTTCTGCCAGCGCGCTGGCTGCGAGCTCGGCGTGGACGGTGGTGCTGACCGCGCCGGCGGCGAGGACCCGGCTGTGCATCGACCGGGTCACCTGCAGCAGCCTGCCGTCGTCGAGCTGGCCGAGGGTCCGGGTGTGCAGTGACTGCATGAGGAACCGGGCGAGCTGGGCCGGCCGCAGCTGGCTGTTGACCTGGTCCACGCGGCCGACCTGAGCCCATGCCGACTGCATCAAGTCTTCCTGGTCCCGCTGGACGACCCGGGTTCCCAGCCCGGCAATGACCCGGTCCGTCGGGTGCAGGTTGAGCTGGCCGAACCAGTCCGCGTCCCGCGACGGGTCGATCCGGGTCGCCGCGGCCTGGTAGCGCGCATAGATCTCCGGCCCGATCAACGGCAGGTCATCGGAGCTGTCGGCCGGCGGCGGGGTGCCGCTCAGGACGTCCGGTGCGTTGAGCACGTTGCGCAGCAGGGCCGTCTGGGCGGTGTCCCAGGTGGCCGTCTCCGCGACGGCTGCTGCCTGCTCGTCGGCGTCGGTGCTGGCCAGGCTGGGCGCGATCGGCGACACCAGCGGACCTTTGACGGTCTGCAGCCGTCCGGCGTGGTGGGGGGCGAGCGGGGGGAGACCGCCGCCGGGACTCACCGTGTCGAGGATCCGGCGGCCGACCTGCCACGGCGCCGTTACCGGCACCAGAAGCTCAGCAAGGGAACGGAAGTCGCCGTCGGTCGCCGTGCTGAACGTCCACGAGCTGTAAACCGGCAGGATGATCTCGTTGTCGGCGTCGGACCCGTCGAAGTGACGCGTCCACGCCGGGTCGAGGGTGGCCGGCGAGCTGGTGTCGGCGAGGCCGACCTTGACGCCGGCGTCGAACGCGGGGACGACGCAGGCGAGATAGTCCTGATCCGGCTGCAGCCGTCGAGGGCAGACCAGCCGGGAAAGGTTGGTGTCACCGTGCTCGGGGGTCAGCCTGTCCGCGATCGAGGGGGTCGCCGCGTCGGCGGCGCCCGTCAGCTGTGCGTGCGCCCATGCCCAGGAGTCGTCCAGCGGCTGCAGCTCCGACATGGTCGTACGGACCTGGACGGGTAGCCCCGCCGAGCTTGGCCTCAGCTCGGAGCGGGCCGCGCGCAGGACAACCAGCGCGATCCAGGGGGTCAGCTTGGTGCCACCGTCGAAAGATGCCGCCGGTGTGAAGATCCAGGGGAAGTCGGGCCGGTCGAACTCGATGTGCGCAAGGAAGGTGTCCTCTGCTTGCGACGCGCCTGGTTGGGGGTAGCGCCGGATCACCTGGCCCGAGCTGATGGCCAGCACGTCGCCGGGGCCGCGTACCAGCAGGTTCTGTGACACGGGTACGGGTGTGGACTTGCCCTCGACCGGTACGGTGACGGTGACGCCAGCGCGGATGCCGGTGGCAGGAGTATGCACCGCGCTCGCGATGCCGGTGCGGGTCCACGGCAGGAAGGTGAAGTGCCCGAACACCACGTCTTCCGGGCTGAACGGGGTCTTCGCGATTATGTGGAACGCGTCCACTACGTAGTTCGGCAGCGACGACAAGGTGCCGCTCAAAGTGCCACTCCCAGCCCGACCATCTGCGCGTCAGCGCCGGAGCCCAGCCCGGCCAGCACCTCTGCTGCTGCAGTGGTGGTCATCGGGCCGGCCGCGACACCGCTCAGCACGCCGAGGTCCTGCCGGGACCGCAGGACGACAGAACCTGCTGCGGCATAGGAGATCGGAGCCGCAGGCACCGCGTACGGCCGGTTGGAGAGCGCACCGTTCCTCGCGGCGGGAGAGGCGGCCACCACCCTGGTCAGCGTCAGCAGGCTGGAGAGCATCTCCTCTTTGAACACGATCTGCGTCTCCTGGTGAGGCAGGACGGTGTTCCACTGATAGGTGCTGCCGACGGCGCGACCGGCGGTGTCGGTCGCCACGCCGGAGAAGCGGGCGCCGGAGGGGAAGTCCTCGAACGATGGGCGGGACAGCTTCTCATCGTCAGTCAGGTCGAGGAACTGAGCGGGCGCGAACCGGTCCGTCGTTGACGAGACCGCAGCAACGGCATTGGCTCCCACCGTCGGAGCGCCCAGGTTGACCCGCGGCTCAGAGACCGCGTCCGGGCCGATCCGGCTGATCACGGTCTCCAGCGGCACCACGTGCTGGCGCACCTCGAAGGCACCGAGGGGATGTACGAGGACGGCGCCGGTCACCGTGTCGGTGATCATCGTCGCGACGTGGTCCCCCTGCCCGGGGGCCACCGGACGCCAGCTCGTCGGTTTGCCCAGCTCAGCGACCACGAGGTCGACGGCGGACTTGGTGTCCGGCGGGGTGGGGCTGCCCTCCCCCCAGGTGATCGGGCCCACATCGATGTCGAGGTCGAAGAACAGGACCGACACAGAGGCAGTGCCGTGGGCGACCCAGGGCGCAGGGCCCTCGAGGTGCAGGCGCAGCTCGACGCCCGCAAAGCTCGTACCGAGTGCATAGATGGAGAAGCCGGCTGACAGGTCGATCTCGAAGCCGAACGCGGGGCTCCACCGGACGATGGCGTCGAACCCGATGTGTCCTTCGGCACCGGCGACGCCGACGTCGGCCCGCAGCTGCACCTGGGCGCCGAGCTGGAAGCTGTTGGTGGTCAGGGCGAGATAGGCCGCGGCCCGCATGGTCAGCACAGCGGGTGGAGAGAGGTTGATCGTCACCCGCTGCAGGCCGGTGAGCTCGGCAGGGGGCGTGTAATGCGGGTGGAATCCGCCGGCGGACAGGGCGAGGTCGGCGTGGTCGCCGTAGCCGATCAGGATGCCGAAGTCGCCCGAAATGGTGAAGCCGGCGATCCGTGATCCGGCCAGGCTGGCGATGACAAGGATGTGTTCGGGCGTGATCTCGCCGAACACCTCGACCTTGAGGTCGATGATCGCTGCGTCGGGAGACGGTAGCGCGACCCGCAGCGCGCCGAGGATGATGACCTTGGGGTCGGGCAGCGCGATCAGCACGCCGAGCCGCGCGGTGACGTAGGAGATCGGCTCGCCCCAGCCGAGCTCGATCATCGGGCCGACGACGAAACCGCCTGCCCGTTCGGGGAAGTCGGCGTCGAGCATGCGGAGCAGCTGCGGTGCGATGCTGACCGGGTCGGCGGGGAAAAGCAAGTTGTCGACCACGTGGTTGCGCAGTCCCTGGGCCAGCGCGTCGCTGTTGACGGTCCGCTCAAGGGCGAGCAGGCCGCCGACCCCGTTGAGGGTGAAGCCGAAGCTGAGCTGGATGCCGGGCCTGAACTGCACGGAGAGCACGACCACGAGCGAGAACGGGTCGGTGTCGATGAGCGCGATCGCCTTGATCTCGATCGGGCCGATCGCCAAGTCCAGCGCTCCGCCGTACTCGTGGCCCGTGTGCATGATGTAGCCGCCGCCGTGCACCACGCCGGCGTTGATGCTGAGCCCGGCGCCGATCGGCGGCAGCGCGACGAGAGTGGCCGGCTCAGCTGCGCCGCTGTCCAGCGCGGCGGGGTCGACGATCAGGGAGATGCCAAGCCCATCGACCACGGCCTTGACCGGACCGAGCGCGCCCTTCAGCGTGGCGACGACCTGGAAGCCGGGCCGGTCCGAGCTGCCGGAAAGCTCGCTGGGGTCCGGCACCACTAAGGCCAGGTCGCCGAGCTGCACTACGCCTTCGAGGTCGAGCTTGCCCGGGATCGCCAGCCGATGTGAGGTCCCGTCCCCGAGCCGGATGCCCTTGGGGACGTCGATCGTGACCGTCACCTTGGTGTCGACGATGCCCTTGTTGCCCAGCAAGGTCCGGACGAAGCTGTCCGCTGTGACGCCCACCAGGAGTCCGGTGGCCAGCTTGACCTTCAGCGACGCGGGGTTCGTCCAGTCGAAGAACCCGTCGAACCTGCTGTCGTGCAGGTTGAACAGCTCGGCGTCGGCGACTGGGCGGGTCTGCGCGTTGCCCAGCGTGCACATCACCAGGGTGGCGGCGACCGTGATCGACGACTCGACCGTGCCCGTAGCCGGCGGCAGCCCGAGCTGGGTGACCAGGCCGCCGAACGCGCTCCCGGCGGAGCTCAGCGCTGCACGCAGCAGAGCTTGCATGCCGAGGTCGGCAGCCGGAGCTCCGCTGACCGCGGTCGCCACCCGGCCGGCTGCCCTCGCGAGCGGTGTCAGGACGCCGGCCAGTGCGGTGGCCGCAGTGGTGACGTCCGCCGTGCTGGCCAGTGGTGCGGCAAGAGCGGCAGTCAGCTGCGTACGGGCGACGCCTGCAGCGTCGAGGTCGGTCTGGACACCGGCGCTGACGGTCTGTAGGGAGGTGAGCTGAGCAGCCGAGGGCGCCTGCCCGAGGACGCCGGCTAGCAGACCTGCCGGGTCGGCGCAGATCGTGGCCACCAGAGCGTCAGTTCCCGGGTGCACGAACCTCAGTGCAGCGCCGAGCACGCTGACATCGAGATTGGCCATCGCCCACCCTTGAAAGCACCCGACGCGGTCTCACAAAGAATACAATTGAAGGTAGACCGGCCGAGGGACTCGCGCAATCATTGTGCCCGCCGGGCGCGAGGTCGCTTCGTTGATCGTGGGTCGGAGGGGTCGTGCAGGATGTCTCGGGTCGACGGGCGGTCGTAACGTTCGTCGATGCCAAGCCCCACCTCGTGTCCGACTTCTGGTGTCTGGCTGCGTCGTTCCAGACGTTGTCCGACCCGGACACGGACCTCATTGTTTTCGGTCCTGAGGCTGCCCTGAGCCAGCTGCCTGACAATTGCATGAAAGTCGAGCTCGAGCCCCGTTCGGGCAAGTGGCGGTCCTACGGCTACATCAACAGCCTGTTCTTCCTGGCCACGCCTCAGGCGGACGTGGTCGACGGCTACGACGCGATCCTGCGCACGGACGCCGACACATTCCTGCTCCCGGGCTGGCCGAGCTACCGGCCGAGCACGTTCCGCGTCGGCCGCGGGCTCTATGCCAACGACCAGGCCACCCGCGACAACCTGGCCCGGTTGGCGGCGACCTTCGGGCTCCGCTACCAGCAGCGCACCAACCTCGGATCGACCCACTATGGCGCGCCCGCCGAGGTTCGGCCGGTCGCTCACCTAGCCTACGAGATTGCGGACCACCTCCACACCGTGGAGTTCGGCCGCGACCCGGGCAGCTGGCCAGGCTGGTACAGGGGGGTCCTGACCATGTACGCGGACGAGCTCGCGGTCAACCATCTGGTGGACGAGTTCGAGCGCGACCGGGCCGCCCTGGACGCCTCCAGCGTCTCCCCGCTGCCCGCAGCGCAGTTCGCTCACGCTCACTGCTGGCACACGTCGGAGACATTCTCGAAGTTCGCCTACCGCACCGGCGCCTACGACGACGTGGACCCGGACGAGCTAGATGTTGCCCAGGTTCGCTACTACTGCCTATGGCACGCATTGCGCGCTCGCGACCTTACCCACTCGGGTCCCTCGCGCGGACAAAGCGGATGATGAGCGGGCTGTTGACTCCCGCCATCGGGTGGTTCAGTCTATAGTCCCTCCGACTCGGCGTTGTGGCTCCGCGAGCCGATTTATCGCATGTCTGTGTTGCATCGGTTCGGCTTCTTTCCTGAGGACACAACAATGGCAGATCAGACGACGGGGGCATCGTCGGACGGGACTGATGCGCGCGAACCGGGTGGTGGCCCGGCCAGGCGTTTGCAGCAATTCCTTCAGGAGCGTCTCACCGCCGGTGAACCCATCGCTGGCGGGGGCGAGCCTGAGGCAGGTCCCCCGACCAGTGCGGCAGCTCACGCCGCTCTCCGGGAGCTGCCGCCCGTGCCGCCCGACTTCCGGCTCAACCTGCTTCGGGAGTTCCGCAGCCGGCAGCAGCATCAGGTGCAGGCCTGGCTGACCGGGCAGGCGCCAGAGGCGCCGGGCGCACCACCTGCGGACAACTGGGTGCCGATCGGCCCCTCGATCGTGCGTCGCGGCCAGGCACCGAGCCACCCCGGTGTCAGCGGGCGGGTGGCCGGCATCGCCGTCGCCTCAGGTCATCGCGTCTATGTCGCCTCGGCCAACGGAGGAGTGTGGCGCTCCGACGACGACGGGGCGACCTGGAAGTCGACTATGGACGGGTTCGACGTCAACCCGCTCCAGGCGACCTCAGACTCCCTGTCCTGCGGAGCGATCGCCGTCAGCCCGACCACACCGGACCGTGTCTACGTGGGCAGCGGCGAGGGTGACTCGACGTTCGTCTTCTCGCCGACGACCGCTAGCGGCAGCAGCGCTTACTTCGGCGTCGGTCCGCTGCGCAGCGACGACGGAGGTCTGACCTGGCACCAGGAGCAGACCTCCCTGGCCGGGCAGGCTTTTTTCGCGCTTGCGGTCGACCCGAACAGCCCGGAGCGGGTCGTCGGTGCCACGACGGACGGCCTGTGGCGCCGCGAGCCCTCCGGTGGCGGGTTCACCTGGACCCGCCAGCAGGCGGGAGTGTTCACCAGCGTCGTGGTGGCCAGCACCGGTGGGGTCACGACGTTCTATGCCGCGCAATGGGGTGGCGGGGTCTTCAGGTCGACCGACGGCGCCACCTGGACACCCATCGGCACGGGATTTCCGACGGTCGGGGTCGGCCGGGTCGGGCTGGCCGTACGCGCGAGTGACCCGTCCGTGGTCTACGCCCTCATCGCCTCGTCCGTCATCGCCACCTTCGGGATGTTCCACTCGGTCCAGCGGCTAAACGTAGGCGTCGGCGCCTGGCACCAGATTGCCAACGCCCCAACGGATCTCTTCGGCTCCGGCGGCGGCCAGGGCCAGGGCTGGTACGACCTGGCGATCGCCGTCGACCCGAACAACGCCGACCGGATCATGGTCGCCGGCTCGACCAAGGCAGCCGCCACCGGCACCAACGGCGACCAGTTCGCGGGCAACGTCTATCGCTGCTCGGTCACCTCCAGCGGCAGCGGTGCCTCGTTGGCCTTCTCCATGACCACTACCCAGGTCGGCGCCACTTCGCATGCCGACGTACACACGCTGGTGTTCGCCCCCGGCAGCTCCGACCGGCTGTGGCTCGGCTGCGACGGCGGTGTGTTCTTCTCCGCCAACGCCAGCGGCGTCTGCACGTTCGTGGGCAAGAACGTCGGCCTGTCGACGATACACATGGAACACCTCGGCCAGCACCCGACGCAGTCGGCGGTCCTGTTTGGCGGCAGCCAGGACAACGGAACCCTACGCTTCACGGGTGAAGAGGCCTGGTTGCACAGCGCACCGGGTGACGGCGGCTACTCCGTCGTCAATTGGGTCGACCCGTACACCGTGCTGGTGACCTATCCCAACGGCGTCGTCCGCCGAGCCGTCGACGGAGGGTCCCGCTACAACTACACCGCGTTCCAGATCACTCCCGCCAATGAGCCGCAGCTGTTTTACGGCCCCCTGGCCAACGTGCCGATCGAGCCCACGCAGCCCGCGCACGCGACCAGGGTTGCATTCGGCAGCATCCGGCCGTGGATCAGTGACAACTTCGGCAGCACATGGGTGTCGATCCCGAACAACACCGCGGCAGACGCTCTCGGCAACAGCCAGGCGACGGCGATCCGCTCACTGTGCTTCCTCTCCAACACCCGGCTCATCGTCGGGACGGTCGACGGCCGGGTGTTCCGGTACGACAGGGGCGCCACCACCTGGTCGGCCGGCTTGCAGCTCGACACGCTCAGCGGCGCGAACACCTTGGCCGTCCACACCGCCGTCACCTCGATCGTCGCCGACCCGGCCGACGCCACAAAGGCTTCGTTCTACGTGACCCTCGGCGGCGTCGGGGACTTCCGCCACGTGTGGCACTTCGACGGCGCCCAGTGGCAGCAGCGCAGCGGGCCGTCGGCTGCCGACCCCGCCAGCCTGCTCAACGTCCAGGCCAACGCGGTGGCCGTGGATCCGGCGACCCCCACCCACCTCTACCTCGGGACCGACATCGGTGCCTGGTTCTCCCAGGACGGCGGCCAGCACTGGGTGACCTTCTCCGAGGGACTGCCGGACGCCGCCGTCCTGGACATCGCGATCCATGGACCGTCGCGGTTGTTACGGGCGGCGACCCACGGACGAGGCGTCTACGAACGCCGCCTCGACCTGGCGTCCAGGGCGGGCGTCGAGCTATACGTACGTGACACCCAGCTCGATCGTGGGCTTGCCGTTACGACGGACGGGTTGCCGAACCCGATCGCCAAGGGCACCAACGTCTCCCACGCCCACAGCGTCGACATCCTGGTGGACGCACCGGACAACAACGGGCACTACCAGTTCCCCCGTACCGCAGGCATCGACTTCTACGACTTCGACGACAAGCTCGTCGATGCCTCCGCGCGTGTGGTCACCCACGAGACCTCCGTCCTGACGTCGCGGGTCTTCGTCCAGGTGCACACCCGCGGGATCCTCGAGGCGTCCTCTGTCCGGGTCACGCTGCTGCTCGCCGAGGCCCCGGGTGGAGTGATCCCCGACCTGCCAGCCGGCTACGCGGCCCAGGCGCAGGCCGGCACTGCGGTGCCCGGCCCGAGCTGGCACCTGGTGGGCTCGGCCATGCTCAACTCGGTTACCGCCTCGCTGCCGAGAGTTGCGGCCTTCGACCTGACCTCCGACCTGCTCCCCAAGCCGAGTGTGCTTGCCGGCCACGCAGGCTGGGTGGTGCTGGCACTCGTCCACCACTCCAACGACGTCTTCTCGGCCACCGAGACCCATGTCGACACCCTGGTCCTGGCCGACCGCAAGGCTGCGGTCAAGCTGATCACCGTCGTGCCGTTCGCCGGGACACCGCCACCCCCCACTCCGCATCCGCCGACGCCTACG
>JBBRDH010000065.1:0-26620 GCA_038204125.1 Mycobacteriales bacterium | reverse complement strand
CGACACCTTCATCGTGCTGATCCTGACCATCTACTTCCTGGCCGACATGCCCCGCATCCGGGCCCTGATCTACCGGATGGTGCCGCACACCCGCCGACCCCGCGCCATCCTGATGGGCGACGACATCCTGGCCAAGGTCGGCGCCTACGTCCTTGGCAACCTGCTGATCTCGCTGATCGCCGGCGGGTTGACCTTCGGCTGGCTGATGATCTTCTCCATTCCGTATGCGGCGCTGCTGTCCATCATGGTGGCCCTGTTCGACCTGGTCCCGGTGGTCGGGTCCAGCATCGCCGGCATCATCGTCGCCGCCGCCGCGCTGACCATCTCCCTGCCGATGTGCCTGGCCACCATCGCGTTCTTCATCATCTACCGCACCGCCGAGGACTACTACATGGTGCCCCGCGTCATCGGCCGCGCCGTGAAAGTGCCCGCCCTGGTCACCGTCGTCGCCGTGCTGATCGGCGGGGCGCTGCTGGGCATCGTCGGGGCCCTTGTCGCCATCCCCGTGGCGGCCGCCGTCCTGCTGATCACCAGAGAAATCCTGTTCCCCCGCCTGGACGCAGCCTGAGCAGGGAATCTGCTCCCACAGATACGCCGCTGGTCCGGCGCGCGGGGCAGCGTCCGGTCCGGACGCTCTGCCCCGCATCGCAGCATCACCCAGCTCCACCGGCCGGCGAGGACTTCGCCGTCCCTGGTACGGGACCAGCAGATCAGCTGCCGGCCCGCTTCAACTGAAAGGAATCACCGTGATCATCCTCGGAGTCATCCTGCTCATCGTCGGGTTCGTCGCCAAAATCCCCATCCTCTGGACCATCGGAATCGTCATCCTTGTCATCGGCGCCATCCTGCTACTCCTCGGAACGACAGGCCGGGCCGTCGGCGGACGCAAACACTGGTTCTAAACCCTCCGAAGCAACGACTTTAGCGAGTGGGTGGCCGCCCGCACCCGACGCTCGCCCTGAGGGAGGGGTGTAGTCAACGCTCACAAAGGAACAGTGCCTCCGGCCACCTCCCGGACTGCCACCCGCCCCGGCCAGCGGTCGGCGCGGGCCGGGGGGCTGACGAAAGGCATGACTGGATTGCTGTTGGCGGCTGCGGAGCACGGACGCGGCGTAGCGCGTCGGCGCTGACACTGCCGCGGTCGGTGACTGCGTAAAGGGACCATTCTCGTCCGTCCGGGTCGTGAAACCCGACAAAGTCGTCCCTCTGCGCCGGCCAGCACCTTGATTCATCGACGCCTGGAAAGAGACCGCCCATCCCTTTACCCGGATCAAGCACCGCCGACGGAATCTTCCCGCGCCGCCAAAGTCAACGAACATCAATCGCAGGGCGCGAAAGTGCCGGGGGTACGCCGCCGAATTACTCCGAAATAACGTGACGTCGGCCCGTATTTCCACCGATACCGTCGCAGCAGGTCAGCAGATAGGAATTCGGATCGATCGACTGGGGTCCCGGCGGATGTCGATGCGGTTGCACGGTCTCGTTGAACCACTGTCGGCCTCGACCCTTCGCTGACCGCGGCGAAGTTGCCGATCGGCGCCGTCTCCGTGTCGATGCCCCTCTGACTCAGCCGGAGGAGTAGGAGGGCAGCTCGGGCGGCCACACGGCGCCGCCGGCGGCCACTGTCCGCACCGCACTGACCAGCCCGTCCGGACTGCCCTTGAGCATAAATCCGGATCCACCGACCTGAAGGGCTCGAATGAGCGCCGGCATGACCAGCGAGCCGGTGTGGAACAGCACCCGGACATCCGGTTGGCCGGCCAGCAGGGCCGCAGTGGCATCCAGGCCCGACATCACCGGCATCAGGATATCCATCAGCACCACATGAGGCCGAACCGCTGCGGCGATGTCGCAGACCTGGTCACCGTCGGAGCATTCCCCGACGACCTGAATCCCGCCGCTGTCGTTCAGGACCGCTGTCACACCGGCCCGCATGAGCGCGTGGTCATCGACCACCAAGACCCTGATCACCACATCGCCCCCCTCCCATCACAAGCCGCGCCGGACTCACGCTCCAGGATTGTGCAAACAGGCGACCCGCGCCAGCCCTAAAACGGGGTACTACAAATAGGTAGTTTTACAATCGGTAGAAAAGACTGCGAATTACTTTGTTCGGTGCATTTGCGGCCTTCGTCCTGCAAGGACGGAAAGTGTTCTGCAGTTACGCCACGGTGACGGTGAAAGTTGCCTGAGCGGTGGCGCCGATCTGGTCGGTGACGGCGAGGGTGAACTGGTAGGTGCCGGGGATGCTGGGCGTGCCGATGATGTTCCCGCCGGTGGTGCCCTGTGAGTTGGGGCCGGTCATGCCGGTGGGGATGCTGCCGGCGACGACGGTCCACTGCACGGGGGTGGGGGTGGCGCCGCTGTTGAAGGTGGTGTTGCACCCGGTGGTCTGGAAGTCGACAGCGGTCGATGTTCCGGCGGTGAGGGTGATCGGCGGGAGCGGGGTGATCAGGCAGCTGCCGGTGGGCGGAGCCGGGGTCGCCGCGACGGGGGCGGCGGGTGTGCAGCCGGCGAGGGTGATGGTCGCGGTCGGTGTCCGGCCGTCGGTGAGGGTGACGATGCAGTCGGGTGCGGTGAAGTTGCTGTCCTGAAGGTTGTACTGCCCGTTGGTGTCTGCTCGGACACCGGCGCTGCTGGTGGTGGACCTGGCGATGACGTAGATGCCGGGGGCACTTTGTCCTTCGATGCGTAGTTGGCCGTTTTTCAGCTCTGCTTTGGCGGCGGTGACGGCTCCGGCGGTGTCGGCCAGGACGACCTGACCGATGAGGCCGACGGACAGGAGGGCTGCCAGTGCGGCTGTGCGTAGACCCAGCTTGGGTGTCATGACTTCTCCTTGAGGCGAGTAGGGGTGCTGCCGGCGGCCCCGGTAGATGTCGATCTCGTCGGAGCCATGCGCTGAGCTTGTCGCGCCATCCCCGCCAACACCATCGCACCTTGGTACTAGTACCAACGCCAGGATCGACCGGTCCCGGGGCCGGCTCTCCCCCCGGGCGCGACGTCGGTTGCCCCGCCGGGCACAGCCCTGTGTGCCCGACCTCGGTGGGGACAGCGACTCGTAGCAGTCCGGCTGAGTACGGCCCGATTCGGAGGGATCGATCTCCGCGAAGCACTGGTCCACGGTCAGGAGGCGAACCCCTCCTTGCTGGTTCTCGTGAGGTAGTCCCCGGCGGCGTCGGCGTTCACCGTCGTCGAGCACGGTGATCATCTGCCCGCGCACCACACGGCCCACGAGCCAACGGCGCGCACCACGATCAGGGCAAAGACCCAGTCGAGCCGTTCAACCGTCTCCGAACTGCGTCGAGATGGTGCGCTCCACCGTCGCATTCGGAACGAAACGTTCATCCTCTTTCCTCGATCCGGCACCCCGGAGCGCCAATCGCACGGTGGGGCGCCCGGCTCGGCGGCAGCACTTGTCATGTCGAATCCCGCACCCCTCACCGAGTCCGTGAAGTTGTTCTGCCAAGGGGGCCGGAGCACTCGGCAGCGCCGCCAGTTGCCTCGGATTCCACCTGTCCGGATTGACTTTGGCCCGCCGGTTAGACGGTCTGCCAATGGGTGAATTTGTGGTTCGTGTCCGGATGGATCGGGCGGTCCGGGGCACTGAACTAGGTAGGCTGTGCGGAAACCCGGTCGTCCCGTACTGCCTAGGTCTCGCCGGTTCAACAGCGCAGCCGGCGGGGCCGCCGCGTTCGAAAAGCCGCGTGTCGGGCGAGATTGTGTGCGCTGGTGCCCTTGGCAGCGGCGTCAATGCTCGCCACTGCGAAATCTGCTCAGCGTTGGGCGGGGAGTTCACCGGTATCCACGAGCTGCCGGCACACCTGGTGCAATTTGATGTTGCCGTGCTGCGAGGCGGCCACCAGCAGGTCGAACGCGTCGTCGGCGCTGATTTTATGCCGTTCCATCAGGATGCCTTTGGCCTGCCCGATGTCATCGCGGCTCTGGACCATGGCGGTCAGGTTGCGAACCAGCCGAATGTCGGTCAACGCCAGCGCGGCGTGCGCAGCGAACACCGCCGCCCAGGTCGCCGACTCCCCGGTGAACACCGCGGGCCTGGTCGAGATCAGCGCCAACGAGCCGTACACGGCGCCGTCGGCGGCCAACGGCGTGCACAGCACACTGCGCACACCCAGCGTCAGTGCCCGCGCGGTGAACAAGGGCCACCGGGTCTCGCTGTCCAGATCGTCCACCACGATCGCCGTGCCCTGTTGCTCGGCGTCCAACAGCGGCCCCTGCCCCAGCTCGTCGCCCACATCGACGAGCAACGGGATCAGGTCGGCGCGGGCGGACCGGGTGGTCGACCGGCCGGGCCCCGCGGGGCCGATGACCGCGGCCTGCTCCGCCCCGCCGATGACGGCGACCGCGCTGTCGGCGATGACCGCCAACGCGAAATGCTCGCCGTGAGTGCCGACATGCCGCATTGTCAAAGCTAATTCGGCCAGCGCCGCGGCGAACGCCGCCGCCGTCACCGCAGCGGACCCGACCTGGTTCCGCTCCAGCGGGTGATGCGGGAAGGCGCCGGGCCATGAATGGGGATAACCGTCGACGCCGTCAAGTCCGGTGCGGCCGGCGACGATAGGGGCGTTGAAGGTGTCAGGCACAGGCCGCTCCCCTCGTCGCCGACGCAGCGATCTTACGCGTGAAGATAGTAGTCAGATTCGCCGACCGACGGCAAGCACCAAGCTATGCAGCCTCCGGCCCGGAGGAACCCAACGGCTGCTCGATGATGCTCCCGCCAGCCGCTGTCATGTCCGGACCCGTCTGCCGGGTGGGCCAAGGCCGGTCCGGCGCACCATCGGATTGAAGATGGTCCGTAATCTGCAGATAGTGACCCTTCTCAGAAATTGCTCAGCAACCCAGGTGCGAATCCGGCAAACACCACGAAGATTCGCGGCCTCCCAAGTCGGCCGGGGCGAAATGGGCTTGTCCGGCTTGACCGGGTAAGACCCCCACGATCCGTGGACCGTGTCCGGTGACGAATGCAGATAGTTCTGACGGGTCAGCCGTTGTCGTTGGCATACAAGCAGTTCCAGCGGTCCACCGGCTCTTGATGGGGTAACGGCAACGCTGACGCCGGTTGAGTTAGGGCGTTGACAGCGGCCGACTTACGCCTTACGGTGCGATTCGCTTGCCCTCAGGTTGTCCCAAATTTCAACGCGAGGACAAGCACCAGAACCCCCCGTTCGGTCGGGAAATGCGGACCGCACACGGGCAGGCGCTGGCACGCCGGAACGGTCCAATCCGTTGCGGTCTACCTTCGACGAGCTCCGCCGCGGCCAATTCGGAAGGCGAAGCAACGTGCCGGCAAAGGCTGCCACGCCGACCGGGGTCATCGGAGCTGCAGAACCGCACGCGTCGGTGAGAGCCGGTTGACCACCAGCCCACGGTCCGCGCCGCAGGCGACACCCGCCTCAACCACCCGCGATACCCCTCCCGGAACCGTCAGCCCCATCCCGGGGCATGTCAGCGCCACGCGCCCCGCCAGCGCCGCGTGCCCTGGAGGATCGAGTCGAAGGGTCATCCCCCAGGGCGGGGAGGCACACCTCACTCGACAAACAACAGGTGTTGTCAACTCCAAGTCCGACCGCATATGCCGCGCCGAACGCCCATCGCAGGACCTGGCCGGGCATGGGCGGTAGTGGCAGCGGCGGGATGGTTTCCCGGCGGGACCTGCGGGCTCGAAACTCTGGTGACCGTTTGTCCGGTCGAGGATCGATGACCGGAACTGGTTGCGTACTTCATCTGGCGCTCGGCGTGATACACCGGCCGTCCCAGTTGTGGATCGGTGACTGACCTATGCGAACGTGAGCGGTGTCGACTTTACGACGCTCCACACAAAGCCTTCGCGCACGGCGGGTTGGCCGTCGGGCAGTTCGAAGGCTACTAGTGGCCGGTGGCTTAGGGCGTGGTCTTTTCGGCGCCCAACGCGCGCGCGACCAGGGTGCCGCGGCTGTTCATATTGGTCTTGAGGAAGATCGATTTGAGGTGATCGGGCACGGTGCGCGGTGACAGGTCCATCTCGGTGGCCAGCTGGCGAGTGCTCACCCCACGGGTCAGGCGGTGCAGCACTTCGCGTTCGCGTCCCGTCAAGCCATGGGCCCGCCCGAACAGCTCGACCCGATCCCGCGGCCGGGCCGCTTCGACCGTGACTGCGATCATCTGTTGGCGTTCGTCGCCGTGGCCGGCGAGGCGGGCCGCCCGTAGTGTCAGCCATTGCGTGCCGGCCAGGTGGCTTCGTGCCTGGGCCGGTCCGTCGTCGACCGCGTCCTGGATGGCCAGTAGCTGGGCTGCGACGTTGTAGGCCGCGGCCGGCACCGGGGATGCGTCGACGTCGGTGGGTAGCAGCTGCCTGAGGTGGGTATCGGACTGGGGGGTCTGGTCGAGGAGCTCAAGACGCGGCGACAGAAGCAGCACGCTGGCACCCTCGATGGTGCCGACCGTAGCCGGTCCGGTGAAGGTGGCGGCCTGGCAGCTGCGAAGCGCTGCCGTCAGTTCCGGGGCGATAGTGGATAGGAAGTGTTGCTCCGGGGCATGGAACCGCGCGGTGGAAGCGCCGTGGCGCCACAGGTCCAGGAATCCCCAACAGCCGAACTGGTCGGCGAAGACCACGGAGGCGACGTCGGTCACCGAGTATTGCTTCAGCAGTTCTAACCACATCCGGCTCTGTCCGAGCTCTCCGCCGGTGGCCGAGGCCAGGGTCGCGCATCGATTCGGGGGCAGGCTGGTCCAGCGATTCACCCTCGTCGTGTACTTCAGCCGGATCAGGAGCGGCAACTGCGCGAGTTCCGGTACCCGTGCCAACGGGGACCACCCCACCCTTGTCTCCGGGTCGGTCAGCAGCCACGCGTAGGAGTCGAACGGCACGACGCGATCGATCTCGGCCAGGACGGCAGCGCGGAGTTGACGGCTGTCCGATGATGTGCGGCACAGCATTTGAATGCGTGCCCGCACCCCAGCTGATCCGTCCGGCATGTCCGCAGCCTAGTTCCGGTCGGTCCTACCCCCATCAATGCGGGATATCGCCCGCCGCCGCCGGGTTCTACGGTCGATGGACACACACCTTGCATCACCGACAGCGGAGGCCCCGATGACCGTCCTGCACATTGAACACCCCATCACCGACTTCGATCGCTGGGCCGCGGCATTCGCGGCGATGGCCGACAAACGCGTGCATGCTGGAGTCCGCGCCGAACACATCACCCGCCCGACCGACGATCCGCACTACGTCGTCATCGATCTCGATTTCGACGACCCCGGCGCGGCGAAGCAATTTCTGGGTTTCTTGGAGAATCAGGTGTGGGCGATACCGCAGAATTCACCGGCCCTGTCCGGCAGGCCGACGACCAGACTTCTGGAACGGGTGGAGTACGACACCCCAAGCCAGGTAGCAGGTCAGTAGCCCGTGCCCAGAACTGACGAGCGCTACCTTTCCGGGGGCGTCCGACGGTCGGCATACCCCAAGCCGAAGTTGGGTGAGGCCGGTGCAGGCGATGACCTGGTTGGCGACCTCGGTAGTCAGATCCGTTCGGGTACTCCCCGAGCCGCTCGACCAGCTCGCCAGCCTCGTCGATGATCAGCAGCATCGGCGGAAGATCGGCTTCACGGACCTTGAAGTGCTTGAGCGCGGCATAGCGGTCACGCATCGTTTGATAGAACAGATCGATCCCGCGCTCCATCTCCGCCTCGCTTGTGGCGACGACCTTGACACCGGCCCAGGCCTGCCAGCCCCGTTCATCCAAGGCGGCGGGATCGAATCCCCGGAAGCTCAGCTCCTTCGGATCGACCAGCACGATGATCCAGCCCCGCATGGCGCAGGCGACGATCAAGTTGTTCAGGAAGATGGTCTTACCTGTCCCTGTCGGGCCCACACACAGCAGATGCGGGAAGGTCTCGGGATCCCAGACGACCTGCACGCCGCCGTCGCCCACCCCCAACGGAATCCGCATCTGTTCCGAAAGCTCCGGCATCTCCAACGGAAACTCGGCCTTCGTCGGCAACGGCTGCGACGGGGTGACGGTGACGGTGCTGGACGGCGGGTCCCACCTGACGTTCCAATACCCGGTCGGGCTCGGGGCACGGGAGTCCAGCACTGCTTGGACGCGCTGCCGGAACCCGTCGCCGACATCCCGGCTCGTGTTGACATAGCGCCCCACCAGTTGTTGGACAGAACCATCATCGTTGATCGCAGATCGGTGCTGGTCGACGGTCAAGGACCCGATCATCAAGGAGAGCTGCGCAGCGAGCTTGCCCAACTCGGGATGCTTTTCCTCCATCCGCAGCACGGGAACCGGCCGTGGCGTGATCACGAACCGCCGCCGCCGCGGGAGCCACTTGACGTTCACCGGAGCAACTACGTGCGGACCCAATGCGGCGCCGATCGCATCAGAGAAGTCGCTGACGACCTCGGCGGTCCGGTACTTCAAGATTGCGCTCTTCATCCCACGACCCCACGGGGCCCATCGGGACCGGCTCAGCGTCAACCGGTCGATGGGGACCTGGAGGACGCCGGCGCAGGTTGCCATCGCGGTCGCCCGAGTATGGCGGTGCTTGGACCGCAGCAACCGCCAGCCGTAACCGAGGGTCAGAACGGCGACGCCGCCGGCGAGCAGTTCGTCGCCCACGATCGGTGCCCAGTGATCGAGGAAGCTGCGGGACGCGCTCACCCAGTGGGCCGGTTCGCGGATTTTCATGGCACGGTTCGCCAGAGTGATCCCGATCAACATCAGCCCCAAAGTGGCCAGGGTGAAGCCGAACATCGGCCACCTCGCTCGGCTCCCGGTCTCAGCGGAGACGGGGGCACGGATGAGCGGCGCTTTGGTGGGGAGACCCGGTCGACCAAAGGAGCCGCTGGGCGTTACAGGTGCGATCGGTTGAGGAGTGTCGAGTCCGGGTTCGTCGGGCTTCGTCCGCACGGTGGGCCTCCTAGGCCTGTCGAGGGTTTCAGAAGATCGACCATCGTCGGAAGATAACGGTTTGGTAACTTGCCCTTGCACTGGTTGGATAGGCTGCCGGTCAGCGCAACGAAGAGAGGCTGCCGGTCAGCGCAACGAAGAGAGCATGAACCGGCAGACATCCCCCCGCTGCTGCGATCAATAGAGAACGCTGGCCCGCCAACGGAAGTGGATCCGCCTCACCGTAGGAACGCCGGGCGCCTCCTGAATTACCGGCAATACGGGATGCGGTGTAACCAGCCGCCGCAGCGGGCCGAACTGACGACCCTGCTGACGACCCTGCCTCCGCCCAGGCCGACTCAAATGGCTCTGACCAGCCCAAATACGGCCGTATTACAGGCCACCCGTAAATGCGGTCATACGCTATGCCGTAGCCGCTGAACTCCGTACGCCCGGCCCGCCCCACGACCGTGCCCCCAGCACTACGGTCATTCGACCGACGGGGTTTACAGCCGCCCGTAATACCGGCACTCGAACGTTGGTATGGCCTCGACCAGGCAGTACAGACGTTGATGGGCCCGGGACGCAACTATTCTCAGGTGCCTGCGACCTGGAGTCACCGAGCTCTTCTGGCCCGCGCTAATCGCCGTTAGTTGGTTCTAGGGCCGGGAGAGACGGCCGACCGAGCCTGAGTAATCGGCCGGTGCCCGGCGTGTCAATGGGTGCTGATTATCCGTGGGCTGCGGAGAATGCGTCGAAGCCTGACTGGGCCAGTTTGCCCTTCGCTTTGACCGGAAGACCGGCCCTCTTTGCCCAGGCGCGGATCACGTCGGCAGAGGGAGCGCCGCTGGTTTCGACGGTGGGCGTAGTGGCGGCCGCGGGCGCCACGATTTTGCGGGCTGAGGCCGGGGCCGCCTTCCGTGGCGGACGCGGCCCACGGCCAGCAGCTTTGGGTGTCACGCTGGCGGTCATCAGTTCGGCGAACCGATCCCAGCTCGCCGACTGCTTGGACTGTTTGCCTCGGCCGGCCATTGCGTCGCGACGGCTCGCCTCGGATCAACGCCTCGGAGCTCGAGTTCAGCTCCGACGGCGAGGTGACACTCGGGATGATGCCCGGGTCGATGAAGCTGGTCGACGTGCGACGCGACTGTCGGGTCGCGCTCCACAGTCCGACCTTGGAACCGCCGAAGGACGACCTGAGCTCGGGACCCGGCGACGCCAAGATGGCTGGCTCGTTGGTGGAGATCGAGCCCCCGCTCGACAACCCATACGGCGGCGCCGGGTTCTTCACACTCGACATCACCGAGGTGGCGCTCACCTACGTCGGGACACCGGCCGACCACCTCGTGATCGAATCGTGGCATCCGACAGGGGTCCCGGAACGCGTAGGCCGCCAGTTCTTCTTGCTAGCAGGTGGTACCCGAGGCGAGGTTTGGAACTTCAAAATTTTGGTAGGTGGTGTAGCCGTTGGGTCGGGTATCCACGCGGAGGTACACGCAGTTCGCGTAGTAGACGCCGACCCGAACGTCTGGGCTGACGTATACCAATTTGTAGTTGAGCCAGTCCTCCCATGCGTGGAGCGACGAGTTCCAGTAAGAGCCGCGGGTAAACCCTTTGCACGCCCAACCGACACCGGTCGGGAAATTGATGTTGCAGGAGGCGCTGGAGACGTACCCTGTCACGGCGACCCCGTTGTAGGAATCGGTGGCTTTCATGCAGACCCGGTAAACACTGGCACCGATGCCCGCGAGCGTTCTTGTATCACAGTTACTTCCCGATTCGCGGCTTGTCGGGACTCCGGCCCCCGTTCCGCTCTGCCACAACGGCCGATTGGCGGAGTCATAGACAACTGCGTTCATGTCGCTCTGGAGCTCGAGGCGGGAGCCGCTATGGCCTCCTGTGCCGCTCTGCCACAACCATTGGTTTGCACTGTTGTAGATCACGAGGTTGCCGTCACCCTGCATCGAGACCCGCGTACCGCCCCTTCCGCTTGTGCCGGACTGCCACAACGCTTGGGATCCGAAGTACAAGACGAAGTTGCCGTCCGACTGCATCACCATGCCCAGCCCGCCGTTGACCAGCGACTGGCCGTTGTAGAGGGTCTGCCCCGGTTGCAGAGAAGAACCGCCCGCGGCAGCCCACGAACTGGGCGCCAGCGCCGTGGTCAGAGTCGCGATGGCCAGAAGGACTGCCAGGACGAATCGGGCTACCGCGCCTCTGCGCGTTCCGGTATTCGTGTCTTGGGGTGACTGGAAACTCAGCTTGATGGGCATGATGTCCTCCTTGGGATCTGGGCGTCCGACGGCCGCCGTGGTCCCTACTGTGGTGATTTGCGGAGCGGCTGTAACGAGGTACTTCTACCCCTTTTGCGCGCCGCGCCGATAAGGGGTAGAAGTACCCGCACCGCCTCACCGACCGAGCAAACGGGCTCTTCGCCGTGCAGCGTGGCGAGGCGGCTCATCGGGCCGCGCGCCAGGGCCTGTGGTGGGGCTCGGGCTCACGATTCGTGGTGTCTGAACACGGATTACGCAGGACACGGATCACACACTGGCTCAGTGGTTGATGACCGTCGTGCGGCGGCGGCCAGCGGCGTATTGCACGCCGAACGCCGACGACAGGAGGGTGAACATGGCCAAGGACATGCCCGCGGCTGCCGGTAGGACGGTGGGCGACGCCGGACGAAGTACGCCGGCAGCAGGCAGCACATCGCGAACAAAATCGCCCCGATCTATATCCTGAACGGCTCCCACGCCGGGACACCCAGCCAGGGGCGATCTGCACCGGCCACCACTGCCGCAGATCCGAGCCCTTTGTAGCCGATCACGTCGGTGACGACTCCTCGCAGTGGAGGAAAGCGCAAAGCCGTCGGCAGTAGCACGTCGAGCCTGTATTGGTACCTTGCCCGTCACCGATTCCAGACCAGGGACAGTAATCAGGTACCGTTCATATTCCCAGCCAACGCACCAGATCCCGGTCGGCCTTCGGGCCGGCGGGGTCTTGTCGTGACTGGGGTAGGTGTGCAGACCCGGCTGAGGTGATCGCGGTCGGCCAGCAGCGCCCACCCGGGTATGGCCCGTAGTGAGAGCTGCTACCGCGCCGGCCGTTGACCGGGCCCGCGACACGGCTGACCCTGGACGTGGTTCGCGGTCTGCAAGATCGACGCGATGCTGGCCAAAAACATTGGGGCTACCGTTGATGTGGCGTCTTCCACGACCGGTGGCAGCTTCTGACCAGACGGTACTTGGCACCGTGCGTTTCGCATCCCAACACCCACGTTGGCGCTGCTGACCCGCGGGACGCGGGGTTCCAGTTGGGCGCTTACGTCACGTGTTTGAAAGGCTGCCACATAGCTTGTGGTCAGAAAGGGCCAAATAGTTTGCCATCCTGTCGTCTCGCCTTGGAACGCGTCAGCGTTGGAGCGACAGCAATCCTTGTTTTGGAGCTGAGACCGCATTTTGGTTTGTGTGGAGCTGGAAGTCGCTGAGCAGTGCGCCGGTACGGACCGCTGGGGTTTCCCAAGCAACCGTTGCGCTGCCACCTGGGGGGAGCGGTGCCTGCGTTTGGCCGTTCCCCGACGGACCGACGTCTCTTAGCCCAAAATAACAACCTGACCCGTCCGCCAAGACTTCGGCTTGCAGGCCGTTTCCGGCGTAGCTCCCGCAGGCGTGATTGACGATTCCGGGAAGGTCACGCCACGGAACTTGCACGTAAAATGGAAGATCGCGCCCTTCGTTCATGATGAAATCGCCTGCTGGTAATGGCGAAGGTCGATCGGTCTGCAGACTCTTAAAGCCGATGTCGAGGTGTAAGAACGACGTCCCCGGCGGTGCGATCCCGTAGACGACGCTGGTTGTAGGGCGAGCCACATTAGCGACCCAGGCGAGGAAGCGGAAACCTCTACTGTCAGTGTAGGTGAGCGTGGCCTGCCCGGGCGTCGGGGCAAGACTGGGCGGCAGACTGGGATCTGCAGTGCCACTATTCGTAGAGGAGCTCGTCGGAGGGCCGTTCGGCGGGGGCGGCGTTGAGCTGCCGTTCCCACAGCCGACGATCAGCGTAGCGCCAACGACTGCGGCCACCGCGATGGCGAACAGATGGCAACTGAGGATCGTCTTCCCGGTCATCTCGGTGCTCCTAGGAATCTCATGGCCCGACCTTTCACTCTAGGTGGCCGGCGACAACTCGCCAGCCGCTGTTGTTCACAGGTTGGCATCCGGCTCGCGGTCGGGCTACCGGTAGTTCGGCGTCAAATGTGTGGGTATGTCGTCAGGGTGCCGCCGGGAGGCCGCGGAGGCTAGGGTCACCTCACCAGGTTCGGTTCGGTGGAGGGCGCACGTGGTCAGGTTCGAGGTGCACGACGGCAGCCACCGCCGGGTGATATCGGCGGTCGTCGACCCGGTGAGGATCGGACGGGATGAGGGCTGCGAGGTTTGTCTTGCTGGTGATCCGACGGTGTCGCGGGTGCATGCGGTGCTGCGCTGCGAGGGCGGTCGATGGGTCGTGGAGGACTGTGGCAGTCGCAATGGCACCCATCTGAATGGTCGACGAATTACTCTTCCGACCGGGCTGCAAGCCTCAGATCGGTTGTTGATCGGCAGCTATGTCGTGGTCTTCCAGGGTGATGACGAATACCCCTTGGAAACTGTCGACGTTCAGGCCGCTGATCTGAGTAGGTCGCGGGTGGAAACGGGCCTTTCGATCAGGGAGATCGAGGTGCTCAGGTTGATCTGCGCGGGCGGTAGTGATCAGCAGGTCGCCACCGGTCTGTTCATCAGCATCAAGACTGTGCATTCGCACCTCGATCGGATCAGGGCCAAGACCGGATGTCGCCGCCGCGTCGAACTCGTTCGCTTCGCGATCGATCATGGCATCGCCTGAAGGCCCCGACGACACCGTCGCCGGGCCAGCAGGAGGACACGCCGAGCCGGTCCTCCCGGTCGTCCGGGCCCACGTCCGGGTGTACCGGCCCCGGCGGTACAGCAAACAGGCCTTCTTCTGTGGCTTCGTTGTCGCCGCGTTGGTCGTGGGCGGGGTGGCGTGGGCGGTGTCGTGGTGGATTCGGTGAGCAAGCCACCTCCAGACAGCCGTTCCCGAGTGGGCCGATTCGTCGTGACCAGCGTCCTGGGTGCGGGCGCATTCGGCACGGTGTACCTGGGTCGCGACCCCTCGACCGGATCGTCGGTCGCGGTGAAGGTGATGGACCGCGAGTACCAGGACAGCACGATGTTCAGAACTGCGTTGCGCGCTGAAGCAGCGGCCTTGCGCCGCATCCGGGACCAGCATTGCGTTCGTGTGGTGGACATCGTCGATGAGCCCGACGTCATCGCGATCGTCACCGAGTTGGTCGACGGGGCATCCCTGCGCGCGGTATTGGCCCGTGCGGGTCGGCTGACCGGGCCGCAATCGCTTGATGTCCTGCGGGGGGCCCTGCTCGGCCTCAGCGCCGTCCACGCGGCTGGCCTCGTCCACGGTGACATCAAACCGGACAACATCCTGGTGGACCGGCGGGGAGTGTCCAAGCTCATCGACTTCGGTCTGGCCCGGGACCCGGCGCAGCGGCCATCCGATGGATCGGTCACCGGTTCACCGGCATACATGAGCCCGGAACAGATCACCGAGGGTCGGATCGAAGCCCGCAGCGATCTCTACGCTTGCGCGGCGGTGCTCTTCGAATTATTGACCGGCCGCCGTCCCTTCCAGTCGGACCGGGTGCTCGAGACACTGCGGCTACAGGTCCAGGCCCCGGTACCGGATCCCCGCGACCTTGCACCCGAGGTCGGTCTCGGCCTGGGCCAACTCTGCCTGAAGTGCTTGGCCAAAGACCCCGCCGACCGGTATGCCACCGCCACCGAGTTCCTAGCGGCACTGGAAGGGGCCGCCCGGGACCGGTACGGCCCGGCTTGGCACGCCGGCCTTGGCCTGGGCGCCTTGGCCGGCGCCGCCACCAGCTCCGTGCTGACCGCGGTCTTCGCGGACCGGGCCGGTCTTCCAGTCGACGCGGTCAGCAGTGGGGCCGCAGCCCGCAGCGCTGCGGAAACCATGCCCAGGGGCGGCCGGCGCCCGGGGTGGCGGACCAGCCGGGGTGCGCGAATCGCGGCGGCCGCCGCGGTCGGTGCCGCGGTGACAACCGTCATCGTGGTGACTGCCCATCGCTCCCCAGCCACCCTGACAATCGGATCCGGGCCGAATGCCAAACGCCCAGGGGCCACCCACCAGATCTCGACGGCGATCAGTAGCAACGCGGTTGGGACCACCGCCAACAGGACATCGATCACTGCGCTGAACCCCGCCACTTCAACCGGCGTACCAGCGACCAGCGCATCCTTCACCAGTGCACCCCCGACCGCCGCGACGGGGGCCTCGCCGCCGCCCGCAGCGACCAGAGCGTTCGCCGTGCCGCCGGCCAGCGCGACGCTGCCTCCGTTGAACTCGATCAGCTGCCCCACCGACACGTTCTGCGCCGCAACCGGTCACGCCGGATCGACCGGCTACCTGCTGCTCAGCACCGACGGGGGACAAACCTGGCGCACCACCCGAGCCCGCACCGATCTGACTCCGGTGTCGATCACCTGCATCGACGCTGCCCACTGTCGGGCCACCGCAGCAAACGCAGATGGTGGCCAACACGTCATCACCACCGACAACGGCGGTCGCGACTGGCAGGTGCAAGACCTGCCCGCAGGCACGCCACCCCTGAACGCAATCGCCTGCCCGGACATCACCCACTGCTGGGCGGTAGGCGGGGTGCGGCCCTTCAACCAGGGACAACGGTGGGTCCCCGGCGCCATCGTCGCCAGCGCAGACCAGGGGCGAACGTGGAGGATTCAGATGCCAGCCAAGCCGGGCGGCGCGCCCCTGGAATCGGTTCGATGCCTCGACGTGTCCAGGTGCGTCGCGGTCGGCGACGATATCGTGGTGACCACGAGCGACGGCGGGGCCCATTGGCTACCTGCCAGCACCCCCACCTCCCGGTTTAAGCCAACCGGATGCCCTCCCGGGTCTTCGCGGTGCTTCGGCCCGGGCGAGTCCCTGCTGACCGATGTCGCTCTGCAACCCGACGGAACGGCCCTGGCGGTCGGCGGCTTTCCCTGTGGCGGCGTCCGGATCACCCAGTGCCCGGCCGTCGAACAAGCCGGAACCGATCACTGGACCCACTGGGACGAGACCACCACACCATCGGACGTCCCGTTCCTGGTGAGCATCTCCTGCCGCCCGGGCGGAGCCTGTACCGCTGCCGGGGACACCTTCACCGCAGGTGTCATAGCGACCACCCACGACGGCAGGCACTGGCAGATCAGCCAACACCTGCCCGGCCCCGTCACCTCGATGTCCTGTCCCCACCCCAATCACTGCGTAGCGGTCGGCTCACTCGACGCCCACGGACTCGTCCTTCGTCAAGCGCCCTGATCCAAGGCCTTTCCTAGCCGGACCTACCTCTGTCGGCGCGCCCACCCATGTTGGCTCCGTGCACATGATCATGCCCATCGACCAACGCGTGGCGGTCGAACCACCGGACCGCGGTGGCGGCGTCCAGTTCCATCAGATCGGGTCGGACCGTACCCAGCACCAGGTCGGCGACCTGATCGGCGCACCGGATGTGGGTGCTCAACCAGTCCACGGGCACCGTGGAATCAGCGTCGGTGCAGGCGATCCACACCCGCGCCAGGTCCCGCTGATCAGCGGTCAACGCCCGAAGAACCGCCCGGATGCCACGGTCGCGGGCGGCGCCGGCCATGTCGTCATCGACGGTCAGCACCTGCAGGTGGGGGAAGTTCGCGACAATGTCGGCGGTGCAACTGTCCAACACCACCATGAGGGCGGCATCGGTTGACCGGGCCCTTGGCCGACCACGCGGCCGACGGATGCCCTCACCGGGACGCCAGGGGCGAGTTGGATCCCCCGGGTGGCAGTTTACGGCTCTGTCGGTGGCTGGGGTGGGGGTTCGCTGAAGCCCTCCGAGTTTGTGGGGGCGGGGGCCCGTCCGGTCAAGACATCCCATGGTGGGGATGTGTCAAAGAGCGCGCCAGCTTGGTGTGCGGCTACCGTCGAGGGAGGGTTGCCGGACCAACCGATTTTCTACCCCGTGCTGACACGGGGTCCGGTAACAGCGGACATACATACGAGAGCACCTGGCGACGGTAGCCACCGCTCATGGCGTAGGCGATTGGTTTGATCCATGCGGTCGGCCTATCACCCCGTCCGCCCGTGGTGTCGAGGCAGGCGATGACCAGGAATCGTGTTCCGTTGACCGAACCTTCACCGGGCGCCAGTGAAGGCTGCGAGGGTCGCTCAGTCCTGAGCAGGACGACATTCCCGCAAGACCCGCCCGTGAACATGCCCGGTGAGGGGGCCGTATGTGGGACGGTCATCCCAGATGATGACTGGCTGCGGATGGCCGGCGGGCGATGATGTCGGTGTGGCCGCCTGCCGTGTGCGGGTCTTCCCTGGTGGTGCGCTGGGTTCCTCGAGGCCGGGTCGAGGAGCCAAACGGGTCGCCGGTGGGGGCGGGTTTACCGTTGGATGCCGTGGTCGGGGGTGGGTGGCTGGTCGTGGATTTCGGGGCGGTAGGTCCAGTCCAGGGCCGGGTTGTATTCCTCGTCGGTGGTGTCGACCCCCGGATTTTGCGGTGTCTGCGCGGCCGCGGCCGGCGTGGGAGGGTCGGGGACGGCCGCGTCTGGGTGGCCGGCGCGGTGCCGCAGTTCGGCTGTGTAGCGGGCGGCTTGGTCGGCGGCCTGTGCGGCGGCGGTGGTGAGAGCTTGGGCGTGCTGGGCGGTGTGGGCTGCGAGTTGGCGGTCCTGCTCCACGGCGTGGGCGTGGAGTTGTTGGCGGTCGGTCAGGTGGGTGTGGGCGGCGTGGATCCGTTGTTGCGCCTGCCGGGGGGTGGCGCCGAGGCGGTCTTGTAGCTGGCCTACTTGGTGGGCGGTGGCGGCGATGTGTTGGAGCCGGGTGGCTTGTTCGGTGTGGATCTGGGTGATGCGATCGGCGAGTTCGGCTTTGCGGCGGCCGGCGAATCTGCCGAGCGGGGCCAGCGCGGTGGTGGCGTCGTACAGGTCCCCGGCCGCGTCGCGGTGCTGTGCCTGCAGTTCGCGGAGGTCCTGCAGGTGCTGCTGGAAGGTGGCGATGTCGGCGAGGTACTGCTGGTGGCGGGCGGTGTCCTGGTCGAGTTGTGCGGTGGCGGGGCCGTTCCCGGCGGTGACGGCGTCGGCGGTGGCCAGCGCTTCGGCGTGGGCGTGGGCGGCGGCCTGGTGGGCGTGCTGCGCTTCGTGGGCCGCTGCCTGGGCGGCGGCGGCCAGGTCGGTGTCGGGCAGGTCCTGGTAGGGCCGGCCGGGCGCGGCAGGTGCGGCGTCCGCCGTGTCGGGTTCCACTTCGAGGGTCGGCGACGCGGCCGCCAGGTCGCCCGGTGCGGGCGCATCGGTCACGCTGTGCGCGTCCCTGGCGGCGGGGGAGTTCTCGGGTGTGGACGGGTGCACCCTGGGCGGGGGCGTCGGGTCGTCGAGCGGGGCGACGGCGCCGGGCTGCTCAGGTCGGTGCGGTTCGGTGGGTGCGGGCTGGGTGGGCTGGTCGCGGTGGGTGTGCAGCACGGGCGGGGTGGGCAGGCCCAGATCGCCGGGCGGTGACGGTGGCAGCGGCGGCGGGGTGGGGCGGTGTTGGTCGAGGTGGTCCAGCACGGTGAGGGTGGACAGGTTCAGCTTGTGCGCCAGCCTCAGCGCCTGCCGGTGCTGCTGCTGGGCGCTCATCGCGGCCACCTGCGGTGCGGCGCTGTCCAGGATGTTCAGGCGCGTTTCGATCAGGCCGATCTGTTGCGGCCACTGTGCGGTGTGGAGGTTGTAGATGCGGTCGACGACGAGGTCTTCCAGCGGCCGACGGTCGGCGAGTGCTGCGCGCAGCGCTGCGGGGCCGTGGTCCTGCAGCAGTTGGGAGGCGTCCTTGACCGGCAGCGGGACGATGGTCACGGGGTTTTGGATGCCGGCGGTGGCGAGCACGGTGCGGGCGGCGACGGCGGCGGTGTCACCGGCCGGGTCGTTGTCCATCAGGACCAGCACCTGCCGGTCCGCCAGGGGTGCGATCGCATCGAGGGTGGCCAAATGGTCTGCGGTGAGGGCGGTGCCGCCGGTGGCGACCGCGACCAGACCGCGCCGGCCGGTCGCGGTGTTGATGGCGATGGCGTCCATCGGCCCTTCGACCAGGACCAGGTCGGCGCCGCCGCGCAAAGCTGCGACTGTGTCGGTGTCCAGACCGTAGGGCAGTGCCCGTTTGTGGAACAGTTCCGATTCGGCGGTGTTGAGGTATTTCGGGTTGGCCTCGTTGGTGTCGCCGGGGGGTTTGCGGGTGAGGAAGCCGACGACGTGTCCGTCGGGGTGGTGGTAGGGCAGGGTGAGGCGGTTGCGGAACGCGTCGTACAGGCCCCGCTCGGAGGTGCGGGCGAGTCCTGCGGAAAGGATGTCGTGGTCGCTGAATCCCTGCTCGCGGAGGTGGTCGACCAGGCTGTTCCGGCCGGGTGCATAGCCGGCGGCCGCGGGGTCCAGTCCGCGAGACCCCAAATACCGTGGCACCCACGATTTCGGGGCCATCCCGGTGTAGAAGCTATTCGCCGCGATCAGCGCCCGTCTGATCCGGCTGTCCGTCGCGTTCGCTGACGGCCTGTTTTCCTGCTTGCCGGAGGCGTTCTTGTCGCCGTCGTCCGGTGCGGGGCTGGCGGATCGGGATCCGGGATGAAGCGGTCTGTCTGGGTCGGCGGCTGGTTCGGTGGCCCCGGTGTCGAACAGCGCCAGCGGAGCTGGGTCGTTGTCGCGCCGTTCGGGTGCCGGGTTGATGTCGGTGAACGCGTCGTCGGCGGGCTGGGGTACGGCGGCGTACTGGTCGGCGTCGACCGGGTCGAACGGATCGAGATCGGGTCCGCGATCGTCGGGAACCGTTGTCAGGGAATCGGTTTCCGTGACGGGTGCGGGCAGGTCGGCGTCGTGGGGTGGCTGGAGGTCGGCGTCGGCCGGGTCTTCGGGCGGCAGCAGGTCGGCGTCCAGGGGTTCGGGGTCGGTGAGGGTCACGATGTGCCACAGCAGCACGGTGGGCAGTTCGTGCTCGGCGATGGTGGACCGGTTGGCGACCAACATCCGTGCGGCGCCGGCGACCAGGTCGGCGGGGTGGTGGCCGTCGCGTTCGGCGGTGTCGACACGGGCGACGACGACGGGCCACAGCCGGTCGGCGGTGATCCGGTCGGCGTGGGTCTGGCCGAGGATCGTCTCGAGGTCGGTGGTCCAGGGTGGCCGCAACCGGTGACTGCCGGTGGCGGGACCTGTGGCGAGGTCGCCGAGGTGGGGGGCCAGGCGCCACCACAACGCCCCCGCCGCGCCCTCCGCCGGTAGCGGCCGGCCAGTAGTGGCCGACGTCAGCAGGGTGTGGACGTTCAGCCCGGCGGTGTCGGCGAGGTTCAACCGTGCGGCGAGCACCGGCCAGTAATCGTCTCCTGCGACAGTGATTCCCCGGTCGGCCAGGACCGCGGCCCAGCGGTCGGCGCCGTCCCGCGGGTTCCCGCCGACGGTCAGGGCCCGCTGGGTGAGGTGGTGGTGGCGGCGGATCATCGCGATCCGCCGCGGGCTGGGCCCGGCCGGCCGCAGGTCGACGTCGGGGACGGTGTGTGCCGCCCGCCAGACCGCGAGATCGCACACCAGATGCGCATCGGACAGGTAGGGGATCGCCCACGGCGCGGCGGTGTCCGGGGTCCACGCCGCGGCCTTGTCCCGGATCTGCGCGGCGAGGTCGGCGACCAGGTCCGCCCGGGCCTGCAGATACCCGGCCCACATCGCCGCCGATCGCAGAGCGGCGGGGGTTTGGGGGAGCCACGGCAGCGGGCCGGGTTGCTGGGAGTGGGTTCCGGTGGGGTCGAGGCGGTAGTCCAGCACGGCGGCGACATCCCGGGAGCTGTCCAATTCCCGCGCGCCGGCCGCCGCCGTCAGGGCGGTCACGGGGTCGCGGCCGTCGGCGGCGATCACCAGCAGGTGACCGCGCAGGGTCTCCCACGCGGGGGCGTCGGAGACACTCGGCACCACCAGGTCGGCGGCCTCGATGATCCGGGTGGTCTGGTCGGGTCCGAGGAGGGTTTCGGCGCCGACGGTGACGGCGTGGGTGTAGGCGTCGGCGGCCGGGCCGAGCCGCAGCGCCGGGTCACCGGCCTCGGATTGTTCGGTGGCCACGGACCGGGCCGACCCGTCCCGCTCGATGATCGCAACCAGGATTTCCACCGCAGTCTGCGGTTCGATCGCCTGGGGGGTGATGGCGTCGTGGGGGTCGCCGTCGCCGCCGAGGATGACGTAGCTGTGGGTGCCGTCCGCGGCGCGGGTCAACGCCGGGTACAGGTCGTTGCGGGTCATCCCGGCGGTGATGATGGCGTGGGCGGTGCCCCGTTGGTGGTGGGCCCGGCCGATGGTCATGCCCTGCACGGAGGCGTGGGTGTGCGCATAACCCAGCCGCACCCAGCCCTGTCGGATGTACCAGGCGGGCAGGGTCCGGGTGACGTGCCGGCCGGTTTCGGTGGCGGTGATCGCCCCATCCGGATGCACCTGTTGGATGGTCCAGCGGTGGTTGTTCCGGACGAAGTCGGTGCCGCCCAGGGAGAGTCGCCGGTTGTTGCGTTTGGTGATGATGGTGTCCCCCGCCGACACGATTTCGCCGTTCGGCAGGGTGATCTCCGGCCCGACCTTTTGGTCGCCGAGGGCGGCGAGCCGGGCGTGGCGGGCCCGGCTGTTGAGGGCGGTGACGGTGGCCAGGGTGGGGGCGATCATGATCGAGTCGGCGCCGGCGGCGATGTCGGCGGCCCAGGCGTGGAACACCATGTCGGGGGCGGTGTCCGGGGCGGCGGCGTGGACCCGGCCGCGGTCGGCGTGGTAGCCGACCGCGCCGATGTCGCCTTGCCGCAGCGCGAGGGAGGCCTGCCCTTCCAGGGGGTCGGTGAACCGGAGGACCTCGGTGAGAGTCAAGGCGCCGTGGCCGGATTCGATGTCCCGCAGCAGTCCGCCGGCGCCGATGGCGGCGCGTTGCCGGTCGTCCCCGACCAAAAGGACCCGGCCGCCCCGCCCGGTCACGAACCCGACCGCCGCGTCCAGGGTGGGGGTGGACGCCAGGCCCGCCTCGTCGACGATGACCAGGCTGTCCGGGCCGATCGTGGTCATCCACGGTTGCCACCGGTCCTGCGGTGTGTGGTGCAGGTCGTGGACGAGTTTGTCGATGGTGTCGGTGTCCACACCGGGGATCGCCGCAGCGAGTTCCTGCGCGGCGGAGGCCTGCGGCGCCAGCCCGACCACGGTTCCGCCGGAGGCGGTCCAGGCCCTTGCGAGGACGCCCATCACGGTGGTTTTCCCGGTCCCGGCCGGCGCCAACGCCAATTGCAGATATCGGTCGCTGGTGGCGATGTCGGTGACCATCAACTGCTGCGCGGTGTTCAAGGTTCTGCCGTGATTGTTGGCCGACCATTCCAACGCGGCGATCTGCACCTCGTGCGCCTCGAGGCGGCGGGCGCCGCGCCGGCCGGCGGCCGCCACCACCCGGATTTCGGCGTCGATGATGCCGGTGGAGGTGTACAGGTGGCCCTTCGCCATCGTGTAGACCGAGGTGCCGTCCGGGCGCAGCAACGGTTCCGGTGCCGCCGCGGCGACCTCGTTGGCGACGCCGATCGGCACCATCGACTCCGCCGCAAGAACGCGCTCGACGGCGGCCGCGGCGACGTCGGCCATCGCGGCCGGGTCGAGGTGGCGGCCGCGGACCTGCCGGTGCGCCTCCGCGGTCAGGTTCGATTCCCGCCAGTGGGCGCGGCTGTTCTCCACCGCCTCCAGCGTCGCGGCGGCGACCTCGTCGATCAGCTCCGGGGTGGCGGCTTCGAATGCCTGCACCTCGGGTTGGAGGACCCCGCGCATCATCTCGTCGACTTCGCGGCGGCCGCCGAGCACCTGGACGGCCTGGGCCGTCCAGGTGTCGCGTTGCTCGGGCAGCGATCGCGGCTGGTGTTTGGTTTCCCGGGTGGCCAGGGTCGCCTGTTGGCCGAGTTTGATCATCTCCACGGTGGTGGGGACCCGGCCGTGCCGGGCCACGAAATCCGCCGTCAACCCGGTGCGGTGATCGACGATCACGGTGCGGCGGGACGACCACCGCTGATTGAGTCGGTCGTCGACACCGACGATTTCCCGGACCACCCGTTTCCCGGCTTCGTCCGGCCGGGCGGCGAACCGGGCTCCGGTCCGGGCAGCGACTTCCGCCTCGAGGCTGGTGTTGTAGAACTCGGACGCGGCGACGTTCAGCCGGTACAACATCCGCGCATCCAACGCCAGCCACCGGCCGTCCAGGGTCTGCACCTTGTTCGACACGGCGACGTGGGTGTGCAGATCGGGGTCCCCGGCGCGGGAGTCCCGGTGGGTGAACTGGGCCATCACCAGACCGCGGACCGGGACCTGGGCGGGCCCGTTGGTGCCCAGCCGGGTGTAGCCGGCCTCAGTCTCCAACCAGGACAGGGTCTTGGCCACCGCAGCCTGATGTGCGTCCTCCAGTTGCCGCGACAACGCGGCCGGTGCGATGGCCCACAGGGTGGACACGGATTTGACGGGGGAGAACGTCAGGTCATACCCGGCCACCGACGTCCGCGACGGCCGGGACACCCGGGCGAGGAACCCGCTGCGCTCGGCCGCGTCGGCCGGTGGGCGGCCGTAGGTTTCGGTGAACATCTCGTTCGCCAACCCGGTGCGGAGGTCCTCCTTCACAGCGGCCGTGAGGGGTTCCTCGGCGGGATGGTCGTGGACGCTGTTCCACCTCTGGTATTTCTGGGTGAGGCGGTCCCGCCACTGCGGGTCGACCTGCATGACCCGGAACGGCTGCCCCAGCCGGGACGCCTCGTTGATCAGGCGGAGGTGTTCCCGGCGCCGCCCTTTCCCGGGCAGCGCCGCGACGGCCTCGGCTTCCAGACGCTGCGCGTCGGGGTGCAGGCCGGCGCCGAACAGGTTCTTCATCTGCTCCTCAGTAACCGCCCCGGACACCCCCAACGATTCCAAGCCGCCACCCACCCAGACACCGGGTGTTTCACCTTTCGCGGCGTAGTAGTCGCCCAGGGAGGAATAGCCGCGTTCGGTGGCGTCCTGCGCCGCGACCTGCCGGGTCAAATAGGTGTAGCCGTCCCCGGCCGACAATTTGTGCAAAGACATCACGTGGAATCACCACAGATCACAACAATTCTCGTGAAGACCGGAAGCGTTGTGGCAGAGCCTGTTCCGGCACCTGCCCAGGCCTCGGGCATGGTGTGAGAATAGCGGGAATAGCGGCCGGTCCGCAATGCATGAGGTGTGTGGCAAGTTGGATTGGAAATCTGGTCGGGGTGACGTGGCCGAAATTCGGGGTGACACTGGCCGTAACCACAGTGACCGGCAGAAAAGCCGGGCGCGAGAAGTGGCGAAGCGAGAGAGCGGTGGGAAAGGCGAATGAGGCGGCGTGGGCGAGCCGGGTATGGGTAGGCCGGTGCGATGCAGCGATACGGGAACCGAAGGGGGAAGAGTGACGATCGGATCGGTGCGGCGAACGTCAAGGTCATCCTCGCGAGGCCAGGTGTCGCATCCCCGGGCGTTCGGCGGGGGGAGAAGCAGTCAGCCGCGCAGGTCGGGGGAGCTTGGCCGAGCCCGCGGTCGTCGAGGTGTGTCGGGTTCGGTCCCCGGTCCGCGCCGGCGCGAAGGGCCCTGTCGATGCCGGACGCGGCAGCCGCCCAGCCACGGACGGCGGGGGTGTCGGCGTGCTCGCGGGTGTCCGGGATGCTCTGGCGTTCGTGGTGCAGACGGAAGGGCCAGCACCGGTGGTGGTGGTGGCCCTTGGGGGGTTCGCCCCGTGCTTCCGCCGGCCGATCTCAGTTCCTGCCCCGCGTTGTCGGCAGGCGCTGCGGGTGTGGATCTCAGCGTCTTCGCGCCGCTGGTGCCGGGGTGGGTGGGTGGGTCCCGTGGTCGTGGTCGTGATCGGGGTTTGCGTTCCCGACTGAGCCGGGGCACGGGCCGGGCGGGAACGCAAGGTCCCGCCCGGCCCGCTTGCGGGTCAGTGGGTGAGGTCGTCTAGCGCGGCGGGGGGTAGGCCTGCGGCCATGACGGCGAGCATCAGGTGGGCCAGGCGGTGGTCGAGGGCGGTGCGCAGCGCCCGGTCGGCGGCGACCTGGGCGAGGGCGCCGTTGCCGTGCCGGTAGGCCAGGACGGCCAGCGCGGCGCACAGGTCCGCGGTCCGCGGGTCGTCGTCGGGGGTGGCCTGGGCGGCGGCGACCAGGTCGGCGACGGCGTCAGGCTCGGGCAGCAGCCGGGAGATCAGCGCGTCCCTCCCGGCGACGCTGTCCAACTCGGCCAGCAGCGCCGGAGTGGTGGTGCCGGGCCGGTGTTCGACGGACCGGGCCAGTTCCTGGCGGGATCCGAGCACGGCCCGTCCTGAGGTGATGGTGGCGACCAGCAGCTCATCGGGGATCGGCTGCGCCTTGTTGGGCGCCGTGACGACGTCCAGGATCGGGCAGACCGCTCCGATCGCGTCGCACAGGGTGTCCAACTGCACGGTGTCGGGGCGGTCGGTGTAGAGGATCAGTGCGGCCTCGTCGGCGTGTTGCGCGGCGGTGCGGGCCAGGGTCTCGACGAGGCTCGGCGGCACCTGACCCGACGGGTGGGTGGGCAGGTCGACACGGACGATCGGGCCGATCCGGCGGCGTGGGCCGGTCAAACACAGCAGACAGATCGAGTCTGCGGGGTGGAAGCCGAGGAGGGCGGGGACGGCGGCGAGGAGACCTTCCCGGCCGGACAGGCGGACGGCTTCGGCGGAAACGGGGTGCATCATGAGAACTGCTCCTTGAGGGATTTGGGGAGTGGGTGGGTGCCGGGAAACTTTCGAGTTCCGGGTGCTGCTGGGTGGGTCAGGAGCTACGAACTCCTGACCCACCACCTGGTTACAGCGCGGCGATCAGGTCGAACGCGCGGGCCTTGAGCGGGGCGGTGTGACCGCCGACGGCGACCCGTTCGGCGCGGGCGGCGGCCGGGTTCACCTTGTCGGCGATGGGGGCGAAGTGGTCCAGGTACTCGGTGACGGCCTGGTACCCGGCCCACCGGGTGCCCCGGATGTGCCGGTTCGTCGGGGCGGCGCGGTATAGGTCCCACAGGGCGGACTCCCGGTTCCCCGCGATTGTGGCGGCTCGTTTCGACTCGGGGTCGGCGGTCCACAGCGCGCCGATCACGGTTTTGAACTGCGTGTCGGTCATCTCCCGGGCGATCAGCTTTTCGGCCTCGGCCTGGAACGCCTCCACGTAGCGGAACGTCAACCCCAACGCCTGCCGGGCCTGCGCGATATTGCCCCGGGCGCCGGAGGTGTGCCGGATCGAGAACGACGCCTGCGCGCGGCGGACCGCCAGAGCTTGGGTGTTGGCGCAGACCACCCGTACCGGGGAGACCAGCAGCCGGAACGCGCTGGTGCCGTCGTGGGAGTTGAGGGCGACCAGGTACACATCGACCGGGTCGATCCCGCCGATCTGCATGGTGCTCGGGAGCTTCATCGACAGGAACACGGCGCGGCCGCCGCGCAGTGATCCGGCCGTTTCGAAGTGGGCGCCGGACCTTTCTGGGGATCCGTCGGGTGTGGCGTGACGTTGCGCTGACGCGACTCGTCGGCGTCGATGCGACGAATCTCCTGGGTTGTGGTTCACGTGGCTGGTATTCGTCATGTCAGTCCTGTGACCGAAGGAGCGGGTA
>JBBRDH010000064.1:0-27027 GCA_038204125.1 Mycobacteriales bacterium | reverse complement strand
CTCGTCCTCGATTGTGCCCGTCATCTCCGGCTGGATGGCCTGGGCCCCGGCGTGGATCAACTAGGACTCACCCGTCACTGCTGTCCCAAACCGCCACATTTCGTCGACGCCGGCGATGATGATCCGCGCGGTGGACGCCCGCGGGGATCCGCCAGGGCAGTGATGTGCGCGGCGGACACCCGAGGGCGCAGGGCGGTGCACGCCCTGCGGGGGATGAGGGCGGTGGGTGGCCTGGGGTGGGGTAGCGGTGAAGGAGATCGGGGCCTGGGGCGGCGGTAAGTCGGTCGAAGGGTGATCCGGCGGCGATTAGCCTTGCGGGATGAGTTCCATCCTGACTGCGGTCGCCTGGCCCTACGCAAACGGCCCGCGGCACATCGGCCACGTCTCGGGTTTCGGGGTCCCCTCCGACGTCTTCTCGCGGTACCAGCGGATGGTCGGGAACGACGTGCTGATGGTGTCGGGGACGGACGAGCACGGTACCCCGATCCTGGTTCAGGCCGACGCGGAAGGTGTTCCGGCGCAGGAACTTGCCGATCGTTACAACAAGGTCATCGTCGACGATCTGCAGCGGCTGGGGCTCAGCTACGACCTGTTCACCAGGACCACCACCCGGAACCACTACGCCGTCGTGCAGGAGATGTTCCGGACCGTTTACCGTAACGGGTACATGGTGCCCAGGACGGCGATGAGCGCCATCTCGCCGTCGACCGGCCGGACGCTGCCTGACCGGTACATCGAGGGCACCTGCCCGATTTGCGGTTTCGCCGGTGCCAGGGGCGATCAGTGCGACAACTGCGGCAACCAGCTCGACCCGGTCGACCTGATCAATCCGAGATCGCGGATCAACGGTGAGACACCGGTTTTCGTCGAGTCCGAGCATCTGTTCCTCGATTTGCCGGCACTGGCCGACGCGCTCGGGGAGTGGCTTTCGACAAGGGACGACTGGCGCCCCAACGTGCTCAAGTTCTCGATGAACCTGCTGGCCGACCTGCGGCCGCGGGCGATGACCAGAGATATCGACTGGGGCATCCCGGTTCCACTGGACGGCTGGCGGGACCGGCCGGACAAGAAGCTGTATGTATGGTTCGACGCGGTGATCGGCTATCTGTCCGCGTCGATCGAATGGGCCCGCCGGTTCGGCCGGGATCCCGAGCAGTGGCGTCAGTTCTGGAACGACGACACCGCTAGGCAGTACTACTTCATGGGCAAGGACAACATCACCTTTCACTCGCAGATCTGGCCGGCCGAATTGCTGGCCTACGACGGTCGGGGGCGGACGGCCGGTACGCCAGGTTCGTTCGGCACATTGAACCTCCCGACCGAGGTCGTCTCCAGCGAGTTCCTGACCATGAGTGGCTCGAAATTTTCGACGTCTCGCAAAACAGTGATCTACGTCGGCGACTTCGTCAACGAATACGGCCCCGACGCACTGCGATACTTCATCGTGGCGGCCGGACCGGAGAATCAGGATTCGGACTTCACCTGGGACGAATTCGTCCGCCGCAACAACTTCGAGCTGGCCAACGAGTGGGGCAACCTGGTCAACAGGTCGATTTCCATGGCGCACAGGAACTTCGGTGCGATTCCAACGCCGGCGACGCGCACCGGGCTCGATGCAGACCTTTTGCAGGCATCCCAGGCGGCGTTCGGCGTCGTCGGAGAGCTCCTGCGCCGCAGCCGATTCAAGACCGCCATGGGCGAGGCGATGCGGGTGGTCGCCCTGGCCAACAAATACCTCTCCGACAGCGAGCCGTGGAAGCTCGGCGGCGACAGGGAGCGGCAGGCCACCGTACTTCACACCGCTCTGCAGGTCGTCGACGACGCCAAAACCATGCTCACGCCATTTCTGCCGCATTCCTCGCAGCGGGTTTTCGAGGCTCTCGGTGGACAGGGGCTGTGGGCGGCGCAGCCGGAGATCCGCCAGGTCACCGATTTCGACGATGACGTCGAAGGTGTCGGGGTGCCGGCAGTTCGCGATTACCCGGTCCTGACCGGGGAGTACCGGTCGCAGCTGGCGGTCTGGGCGAGGCGACCGATCGAAGTCGGCACCGCCCTGGTCAAGCCGACGCCGTTGTTCCCGAAGCTCGATCCCTCGCTGGGCGAGACCGGGCCGTCCTGGGCGCCGATCGCCTGATGGAGCACCAAGCCAAGGAGGCGGCTGCACCCGCTCCGCTGGCGTCGGAGAGCAGTCAGCTGGACCAGGAACCGGTCAGTCAGCGGCCGCTGCCCCCGCCGCCTGCCCCGCTGCCGTCGCCGGTCGTCGACGCGCACACCCACCTAGATGCCTGCGGTGCGGTGGACCAGGCGGGTGTGCGGGCGGCGATGGAACGTGCCGCCGCAGTCGGGGTGAGCGCCGTGGTGACGGTCGCCGACGACCTGGCGTCCGCCCAGTGGGCAGTCGGGGCCACCAGATGGCATCCCGACCTCTACGCGGCCGTCGCCCTGCACCCGACCAGGGCCGACGCACTGGACGAGAGCACGAAGGCGGAACTGGAACGGCTCGCGGACGATCCCAGGGTGGTGGCGATCGGCGAGACCGGACTCGACCACTATTGGGACGCGGCTCCGCACCCGGCGCAGGCGGCTGCTTTCGCCTGGCACATCGACCTGGCCAAGCGCTGCGGCAAGGCGCTGATGATCCACGACCGGGACGCCCATCAGGCGGTCTTCGAGGTGTTGGACGCCGAGGGGCCGCCGGAGACCGTCATTTTCCACTGCTTCTCCGGGGACGCTGCGATGGCCCGGCGTTGTGCCGATGCCGGCTATCTGATGTCTTTCGCCGGGCCGGTCAGCTTCCGCAACGCGCGCGATCTGATCTCCGCCGTCGCGATCGCGCCGGCCGAACTGATCATGGTGGAAACCGACGCACCCTTCCTCACCCCGCATCCATATCGGGGCCGACGCAACGAGTCGTTCATGCTGCCGGTGACCGTCCGCGCCGTGGCCGAGATCCGGGGGAACGAGCTGACCGAGCTCTGCGAAGTGGTGAATCGGAACACACGAAGCGCCTACCGTATCCCGCCTGAGATCGGTCGCCCGCCCCTATTTGCCCAGGTAACAGCCCGCTAGTGACCTTCAGTGATCATCACGTCGCCCAAAGTGCATGAGAGTTCCAGGGGTTGCCTGTTCGTTTCTTGACCGTTACAGTCCTGTGATAACAGCCGGGATGGGGAAGTCCTGGATGCACCGGATGTCGGCGGCGGATTTGCGAGAGCAGCCCCCCGACATCTGTCGCGGTACGAGATCAGCAGATCGCCAACGCCACTCCCGGCCCCATCGGCGGGGAGTGCGCGGCACGCTGCCGTGCGCGCTCGGAGCATCCTTTCCTACTGCCCGGACGGAACGACTTACGGATGTGAATTGGCTTCCTCCCCCGACGCGCTCGGCTCCCCAGAGTCGCAGCCCCATCATCTCTTCGACACCTTCGGGAATGACGAGACCCCCATGGACTCCGAAGGCGCGCCCGCGGGCGTCCCCGGGAATGCCGCCCACGCGGCGACGGCCGGGATCGACGAGCCGGCTGCGGTGACCGGGTCGGCCACTGGTGATCACACAGCCGCTGGTGACCACACAGCGGGCCAGCAAGTGATAACCCCTCGGCGCAACCGTTTCCGCAAACCGGTACTGGTCGGTGCGGCCGCGCTCATCACCGCGTTGACGATCGGCGGCGGAACCGTCGCCGCGAATACCAAGACCGTTTCGATCTCTGTCGACGGGCAGCCTCGCCAGATCACCACGCTGGCCAAATCGGTGTCCGGCGCTCTCGCGGCCGCCGGGCTCTCGGTGGGACAGCACGACGCCCTCGCTCCGTCCGCCGTCACCGACATTTCCGACGGCTCGAAGATCGCGCTGAACCGGGGTCGTTTGTTCAGGGTGACCATCGACGGCAAGCAGCAGCAGATCTGGACCACGGCGCAGACCGTCGACGAGGCCCTCGCCCAGATCGGCCGCGACCCCTCCCAGCTCAAGCTGTCCGCCGATCGTTCCAGGACGATCCCGCTCGACGGCCTGGCGGTCACCGGCGCCTCGCTCCACTCGGTCACCGTGGCCAAGCCCGGTGTCGCTGCGCAGAAGATCGCCTCCGCCGCCACGACGGTCGCCGAACTGCTCCGTCAGCAGGGGATCAGGCTGGGAAAGAATGATCGGATTTCCCCGGCCCTCTCGACCGTGCTGACAGACGGTGTTGCCGTGACCATCCGTACCCTGCCGACGGTGCTCATCTCCGACGGTGGGCGCCCTGGCGCTCCGAAGGTTTCTGACCTCGCCACAGTTGGCGATCTCCTGAAGGCCCAGCACGTCACCGTCGGCAAGGACGATGTCGTCGCGCCGAAGCTCTCCACCAAGATCTCGCAAGGCCTCAAGGTGACGATCACCCGGGTCGGATACAAGCTCGAGAAGAAATCGGATGCGATCGCCCAGCCGGCGGACCAGACAGTCCAGGACGACGCGATGGATCAGGGCACGTCAGAGGTGACCCAGCAGGGCCAGCCCGGTTCGGTACAGGTGACCTACCGCACCAAGATCGTCAATGGCAAGCCGGGATTGCCCAGCGTCGTCGGCCGCCGCAAGGTCAGTGACCCGATCGCCACCGTGACCCACGTCGGCACCCATGTTGTCCCGGCGGAGGTGGTCCCGGTCGAGACGACCGCGCCGACCTCGCAGGCGGCAGCCAGCCAGCCGGACCCGAGCACCTCCACCCAGAACAGTCCGGCACCGGCACCGGCCCCTGCGGCCGCCCCCGTCGCCGGTGGTTCCAGTGGCTGGAGCGTGAATTGGGATGCGATTGCGAACTGTGAATCGACGAACAACTGGTCGATCAACACCGGCAATGGTTATTACGGCGGGCTGCAATTCGACATTCAGACCTGGCTCGGCGCGGGCGGCGGCGCATACGCGCCGCGGGCTGATCTTGCCAGTAAGGATCAGCAGATCGCAATCGCCGAAGTGGTCTACGCCTCAAGAGGTTTGAGCCCCTGGGCATGTGGATACGCTGCGGGCGGCTGATTTTCGGTCTTGATCTAATCAAATAGCTTGCCGAACCCCTGTTTCGTGTCCGATTGGGCATGAAGCAGGGGTTGTGAGTTTTTGTGGTCCATTTCGCACAGAATGCCTCGTTCGGAGTCTTGCCAACCTATTCACGGTCCGTTAACGTAGTCCACATACCAACCGGTGTGAATGACATTTATTTGGTGCCCGGTGGTGGTTCGCAGACGTCGTAGTCCTTGACGTCGGCGGCACGACCACCATCTTCCGAATTCGCCCGCTGTTCGCGCGCGGGCCGGCGGCGCCTCTTGTCGTTGCCGGAACACCTCTACCTATTCGGATGTGACGTGACTACGCCAAGATTCAAGATGTTCAGCGGGAGCCGGCCCGCGTCGACCGAGGGCTCCTGGATCCAGGACCTGGGCCGGACCGACGGTTCGGACGTCGTTGTCGACGACGAGATTGGCCAAGCTGCGCCGGTATCGACCCGGCTCGGCGGCGCTGACCTGCCAGACGATGCCATCGCCCGCCGGCGTGGCCGTCGAGACCTGGAGACAGGGTTTTTCGCGCAGACCGGCGCTGTCGACGACGCAGCGGTTGATCACGGTGAGTCGGACCTCGACCTGCTCGAACTGGCCGACGAGCCGCCGGTAATTCTGGAGGATCAGGCCCGCCGCCGGAGTCGGCTGCGCAAGGCCGGCCTGATCGTAGCCGCGGCGGCCGTGACCGGCCTCACGGTCGGCGGCGGGACAGTGGCCGCGATGACGAAAAGCGTGGCCATCGTCGTCGATGGGCAGACGCAGCACGTGAGCACCCTGTCCGGTTCGGTCGCCGGCGCGCTGGACGCGGCCGGCATCACCCCGGGTGTGCACGACACTCTCGCGCCGGGCGTCGGCACGCCGATCTTTGACGGATCCACCATCGTGTTGGCCAGGGGTCGACTGCTGACCCTGACCATCGACGGCCAGTCCCGCCAGATCTGGACCACCGCCCGAACCGTCGACGCAGCCCTCGGGCAGTTGGGCGGCACCAGCAACAATCTTTCGCTGTCCGCCGATCGATCGCGTGAGATTCCGCTGGACGGGCTGTCGGTCACCGCGACCACGATCCAACCCGGGACATCGACCGGAAGCGGACCATCCGGCGCGGCCCTGCCGCTGGTTGCGGCCGGCGGCAGCGGCTCCGGTGCCAACCCTTCGGTCGTGGCCGGTTCGAACGCACCCTTGGGTGCGAACCGCATCGTCACCCACCGCGTTGCGCTGGCGATCGCCGGGCACGCCCCGACGGCGGTGGTCAGCCCGGCCTTGACGGTCGCCGCGCTGCTGGCCGAGCAGAAGGTCACCCTGGGCTCGCTGGATCGGGTCAGCCCGGCCCGGACAGCTCGGATCACCAACGGCACAAAGGTTTCGGTCACCAGGGTGGCAGCAAAGACGGTCCGGGAAACTATTTCAGTGCCTCAACCCGCCGATACCACCGTGGAGTCGGCAGATCTCGACGAGGGCACCAGCGGGGTGTCCCAGGGCCGACCCGGGACTCAGATCGTGACTTACCGCGTGACGACGGTCAACGGCAAACAGAGCAGCAAGAAGGAAATCAGCCGGATGACAGCCGTCAAAGCTCAGCCGACCGTCACGACAGTCGGTACCAAGGCCGCCCCGGTCAGGCAGGCACCGGCACCTGCCGGCGATGCGGGCTTCACCTACGTCGGTGACGAGGTCTTCACCAACGACACCTCCTTCGGCGTCAACTGGGACGGCCTGGCCAACTGCGAGTCGACCCACAACCCGAGGGCAGTGAACGCGAATCCCTCCGCCGGGCTGCCTACCTACGGGCTGTTCCAGTTCGACATCCCGACCTGGGAGTCCGTCGGCGGCTCCGGAAACCCGATGGATGCCTCGCCGCAGGAGCAACTCCAACGCGCGAAGCTGCTTTTCCAGCAGCGGGGCCTGGAGCCGTGGGCCTGCCGCGACTCGGCCTGACCCGGTTCCGCCTGACCCGGTTCCGGCTGACCCGATTCCAGCCTGACCCTGTTCCAGCCTGACCCGGGTTCGTCGTGCGGAGCCCGCCGTTCAGGCGTGTGAGGATGATCAAGTGATCGACCAGACGCGGGCGCCGACTGCTCCCGACGAATCGTCGGCAGCAGATCTCGACCGGACCGCCGCCGCAGAGCCGCCCGACCCGCCGGTCCGGCTGCTCGGCCCGGCCGAGATCCGTCGCCTCGCAGCGATTCTCGACCTCCGTCCGACGAAGAGCCTGGGACAGAACTTCGTCCACGACGGCAATACGGTCCGCCGGATCGTCGCGGCCGCCGCGGTCGGCCCCGACGCCCACGTGCTGGAGGTGGGGCCTGGGCTGGGGTCGTTGACCCTGGGCCTGCTCGATGTCGCCCGTACCGTCACTGCAATCGAGATCGACGATCGGTTGGCGGCGCTGCTGCCCGCGACGATCGCGGCGCATGCGCCCTCTAGCGCAGCGCAACTCACCGTGCAGAGCGCCGATGCTCTCACCCTGCGGTCAGCGGATGTGGCCGGAACCCCGACGGCGTTGGTCGCTAATCTCCCGTACAACATCGCCGTCCCGGTTCTGCTGCACCTGCTGGCGGAACTGCCGTCGCTGCAACGGGTCCTGGTGATGGTGCAGGCCGAGGTCGCAGATCGACTGGTTGCGCCGCCTGGCTCGCGCACCTACGGATCGCCGAGCGCAAAGGCGGCCTGGTACGGAACGGCCAAGCGGGCCGGCTCGATCGGCCGGTCGGTGTTCTGGCCGGTGCCCGGCGTCGACTCCGCCCTGGTGGCGATCGACCGCCACCGGGTGCCGTTGCCCGGCGATCGACGGGCCGTCTTCGCAGTCGTCGACGCCGCATTCGCCCAGCGCCGCAAGACTCTTCGGTCGGCGCTGGCCGGCTGGGCCGGTTCGGCGGCCGAGGCCGAGGCGATCCTGCGGACCGCCGGGGTGGACCCGGGACTGCGCGGCGAGACGCTCGATATCCACGACTTCTCCCGGATCGCGGCCGCCCGACCGTGACGTCTCGATCGGCGACCGGAGGCGCTTCCGTCCGGGTCCGGGTACCAGGGAAAATCAATCTCTATCTCGCCGTCGGCGACCTGCGCAGCGATGGCTACCACGAGCTGGTGACCGTCTTCCACGCCGTCGATCTGGTCGACGAACTGCTGATTACCCCGGCCGACAAACATTCGGTGCTCACCACCGGTGCAACCGGGGTACCGACCGGCGTCAAGAACCTCGCGAGTGCGGCCGCGCGGTTGCTCGCCCGGCGAACCAGAGCCGGTGGGCCCGTTGCGATCCAGATCAGCAAACAGATTCCGGTCGCCGGTGGCATGGCCGGCGGAAGCGCCGATGCGGCCGGCGCGCTGGTCGGCTGTGCGGCGCTGTGGGGACTGGAGCGCACCAGGGATCAACTCGCCGAAATTGGCGCCTCGCTGGGTTCCGACGTCCCGTTCGCGTTGACCGGGGGCACCGCGGTCGGCACCGGCCGGGGCGAACGGCTCTCGCCGGTCCTGGCCCGGACGCCGCTGCACTGGGTGCTGGCGTTGTCCGACACCGGACTTGCCACCCCGGCCGTGTTCGCCGAGCTCGATCGGCTGCGGTCGATGGGTCGCCCGCAGAGCGTGCATCCCGTCCAGCAGATGCTCACCGCGCTGGCCGGCGGTGACCCGGCGGAGGTTGCCGCGGCGCTGGGCAACGACCTCCAGGCGGCGGCCATCTCGTTGCTGCCCACGCTGCGGCGGACGTTGCGGGCCGGTGTCGCGGCCGGTGCGCTCGGTGGAATCGTCTCCGGGTCCGGGCCGACCGTCGCGCTGCTGTGCGCCGACGCCGGCTCTGCGGCCGAGATCGCGGCGGAACTGGCCGGATCGGGTACCTGCCGCGCGGTCCGGGTGGCGACCGGCCCGGCGCCGGGCGCCCGGATAGTCGGCTGAGGGGTAGAAAAGTCATGGCAAACCTGGTGAACCTGGAATCGGTGGCGGTGATCCACGGCGTCCGTCCCATACTGTCCGAAGTCTCGCTCGGTGTTCAGGCCGGTGACCGGATCGGTGTCCTGGGCCTGAACGGCTCCGGGAAGACGACGCTGTTGTCGGTGCTCGCCGGCCTGGCGCCACCCGATGCCGGACGGGTGTCGACCTTGCGGGGAGCGCGGATCGAGGTGGTCAGCCAGGCCGACGCCCTGGCACCCGGTTCCTCGGTGCGGGACATCGTGCTGTCGACCTTCGCCGAAGGTGACCACGCCTGGGCGTCGGATTCCTCGGTGCGGGGCGTGATGGACGGCCTCGGCCTGGCCGGGATCGGCCTGGAGTCGTTGGTGGACAGCCTGTCCGGCGGCGAGCGGCGGCGCGTGGCCCTGGCTGCGGCGCTCGTCACCGAGGCCGATCTGCTCGTCCTGGACGAGCCGACCAACCATCTGGACATCGAGGGGGTGGCCTGGCTCGCCGACCATCTGTTGGCGCGACGGTCCGCCCTGATCGCCGTCACCCACGATCGGTGGTTTCTGGACGCGGTGGCGAACACCACCTGGGAAGTTGTCGACGGTGGCGTGCAGATCCGCGAAGGCGGCTACTCCGACTGGGTTTTCGCCAGAGCCGAGCGCCTCCGGCTGGATCGTTCTGCCGAAGAGCGACGAAAGAACCTGGCCCGCAAGGAGTTGGCCTGGTTGCGCCGCGGCGCGCCGGCCCGCACCTCGAAGCCCCGCTACCGGATCGACGCCGCCGAGGCGTTGATCGCCGACGTCCCCGAGCCGCGGAACACCGTGGAGCTCACCAGCTTTGCCCGCCGAAGGCTCGGCAAGGACGTGCTCGACCTCGAGTCGGTCACCGCAACGGTGCCGACGCCGGCCGGGGATCGGGAGCTGCTCTCCGACCTCACCTGGCGGATCGGGCCCGGCGACCGGATAGGACTGGTCGGCGTCAATGGTTCCGGCAAGTCGACGCTGCTCCGGGTGCTCATCGGGCAGCATCCGGTGCGGGCCGGCGAGGTCAAGACCGGCAAAACCGTTGCCGTCGGGTTCCTGTCGCAGGACGTCACCGAGCTGCCGGCGGGCCTTCGGCTGATCGAGGCGGTCACCGAGATCGCCGGAATAGTCAATCTCGGCGGCAAGGACATCACCGCCGGACAGCTGGCCGAACGGTTCGGCTTCACCAACGAGCAGCAGTGGACCAGGGTGTCGGAACTGTCCGGCGGCGAACGGCGACGACTGCAGCTGCTGCGGATCCTGATGGCCGAGCCCAACGTGCTCATTCTCGACGAACCGACGAACGACCTCGACACTGACACGTTGGCCTCGTTGGAGGATCTGCTGGATTCCTGGCCGGGCACCCTGCTGGTTGTCAGCCACGACAGGTACCTGATCGAGCGGGTGACCGACAACGTGGTGGCGCTGCTCGGCGACGGGAAGGTCACCCACCTGCCGGGTGGCATTCCCGAGTACCTGCGCCGCCGCGCGAAGGACGACTTGCCGGGCCCGACTACGCCGACCACCAACCTGACGGCCACCGGGGCGACGAACGCCACGACTGCGACCGCGTTGCCTGCAAAGACCGCGGAGAACGGGCTCGACCCGGCCGCGGCCCGGGCCCTGCGCAAGGATTTGCAGCGCTTGGAACGGAAGCTGGAGTCGTTGCACCGCAAGGAGAACGATCTGACCGGTCAGCTGGCCTCGCTGGGCGCGGACTACCCAGCGGCTGCCAAGATCCACGGACAGCTCAAGGCGCTGCACACGGAGTTGGCGGCGGTGGAGACCAACTGGCTGGACGCTGCGGAACGGCTCGAGGTCGGCTGACCGGTCGGTGGCGCCCACCGGCTCAAATGGTGAAGAACTTCACAATTCGGTCGACGAAAGCGGTCGGGGCGGAGGCGTGCGATTTGCGCGGGCCGGGCACCTCGTCCCGGATCGCGCCGGGGATGGCCGAAGCCAGCAGATCGAGCACCGCCCGCTCGCCCACTTTGGCCTCGCCGCTGGACAGCACCAGAGTCGGCGCGGTGATCCCGCCGAGCGAGGTCCACCAGTCGGGGTCCGGCTTGGCCAGCTGTTCCAGTACCGATCTGGCCCGGGTGAAGCCCAGCAGATTCTGCCTGATCCTTCCTCGCCGCAGCGTCGTCAGTGCGCCGCTCACCGCCATCCCCGGTGGCATCCGAGAACTGGCCGGCGCGCCGGACCGTGGTGGCGTCGTTGGCTCGCAGAGCACGAGACGGCTCACCGAGCCAGGCCGGGCGGCGGCAATCCCCGCGGCGAGGTAGCCGCCGAAGCCGTGGCCGAGCAGGTCGATCGGCTCGGAACCCAAATGCGGCAGCATCTTCACCAGATGAAGGACCGTGTCGGCCAGGGCGGATCCAGGAATCGGGTCGCTGTGCCCGCACCCCGGTAGATCGACGGCGACCAGCTCCCGCCCGGCCTCGACCAGCGGGCTGGTCAGGTGCTCGAACGCGGCCGCCGAGGACCCCAGGTCGTGCAGCATCAGGATCGGCCGGCCGGTTCCGTTGGAGGAAACCCGGAGTTCCCGCTCGTCGATGAACAGATCGTGTACAGCGCTGTACCCCACCCCTGCATCCTGCCTTGTCCAGAGCCTGGTGTCGCAACGAACTGCGGTTGCAGGGCATCGAGCACAGCCAGACTGGCGTCGCCGCCCCGCGTCCGCACGGACGAAGCAGGCGACAGTCTTCCCTCTGGTCCCAGATCGACCCTTTCATCCTCGTAGACGACTTTGATCCTCGCGCCGAAAGAGGGTCAGTGAACGCCGATCGCCCGGAGGTCGGCATCGCCTTCGTCGACGTGGTAGTCGGCGCCGGCCGTGTCGTCGTGGCCGTCCTTGACCTTCGCCGCACGGAGGATCAATGTCACGACCACCACCACGATCAGGTTCGCGGCCAATGCCACCACCCCGACATAGATCTGCGTTTTGGAGTCACCGAACGGGTGCCAACCCAGGATCGACAGCTTGCCCAGCTGCAGGGCCGATCCGCCGAAATGCATCTTTCCGTTGTTGGGATTGGGAATCGTGTACAGCAGATACAAGCCCCAGCCCATCCCGACGACCCAGCCCGCGATCAGCGCCTTCGAGTGCTGCCAGCGGGTGTAGAGCGCGATCGCGATGGCCGGCAGCGTCTGCAGGATGATCACGCCGCCGATCAGCTGCAGATCGATCGAGAACTGCGGATCCACGAAGAAAATAAAGGCGACGGCCCCGAACTTGACCACGAGCGAGGCCCATTTCGCCTGTCTCGCCTCCTGTTTGGCGGTGGCGTCCCGTTTCAGGTACTCCTTGTAGATGTTCCGGGTCCACAGGTTCGCCGCCGCGATCGACATGATGGCGGCCGGCACCAACGCGCCGATACCGATCGCTGCGTAGGCGATCCCGGCGAACCAACCGGGGAATTGGCCGTGGAAGAGCGCCGGGACAATTGTGTTGCCGTCGAGTTTGCCGGTCGCATTGTTCATCACCGGGGTCGTCTTCGAGGCGATCGCCACATATCCCAGGAGCGCCAGCAGACCCAGCAGGAACGAGTAGGCGGGCAGCGCGATCATGTTCTTCTTGATCACGCTCCGGCCCCTGGAGGCCAGGATCCCGGTTGCCGAATGCGGATAGAGGAACAGCGCCAGGGCGGAACCCAGCGCCAGCGACGCATATTGGAGCTGGTTGGTGTGGGTCAAAAGGATGGAACCGGTGGCCGCCTTGCCGTCCTTGGCCGCGAACTTCTCCGCCGCCGTGTCAAAAATATGGCTCCAGCCGCCCAGCCTGGCGGGCAGGTAGATCACCGCGACCAGAATGACCAGGTAGATCAGCCCATCCTTGACGAAGGCGATCAACGCCGGCGCGCGTAGCCCGGACTGGAAGGTATACAGGGCCAGCACCAGGAATGCGATGAACAACGGCAGATGGCCGATGAATCCGTGTCCGTTGATCCCCATGGTCCGGAGCACCGACTCGAGTCCGACAAGCTGCAGAGCGATGTAGGGCATGGTGGCGACGATCCCGGTGATCGCGACGAGCAGGGCCAGCGTCGGCGAACCATAACGGCCACGGACGAAATCTGCCGGTGTGACATAACCCTTTGCCCGCGATACCGACCACAGCCGCAGGACCGGCAGGAAAACGATCGGGTAGAGCACGACCGTGTAGGGCAGCGCATAGAAGCCGAGTGCGCCCGCCCCGAACACGAGAGCCGGTACCGCGACGAAGGTGTATGCGGTGTAGAGGTCTCCGCCGACCAGGAACCACGTCACCCAGCCGCCGAATTTCCGGCCGCCCAGACCCCATTCGTCAAGGTGGTCCATCGTGTCCCCGGCCTTCCAGCGACTGGCCATGAATCCCATGACCGCCACCCCGAAGAAAAGGATGCCGAAAACGATCAGCTCGGTGACCTGCTTGCTGGTCATCGGAGTTCTCCGTCTTCCGGCGCGTCCGCCTTCGACGACGGAACTATGGTGCCGGCCCGGGTTCCGACGGATCGGCTACCCGGTTCGTCCTTGGTGGCGGCATACACGATCGCAACGCTGGCCACCCCGACGACGACGAATGCCAGTTGATACCAGTAGAAGAACGGCAGGCCCAGTAGACGCGGGCCGTCCTTGTTGTACCAGCCGGTGATCAGCATCAACAGCGGTAGCAGGAGCAGGAAGTTCCAGGGACTGAACCGGAGCGCGGACCCTCCACCGCCTCCCCGGTGACTGCCGGTCGGCGTGCTGCCCCTGTCAAGACCGGGATTGCTCACGTGTCTCGCCTCTCTCGTCCTTGGCATCTGCCGGAAAATGTCTCCCGGGAATCTTCCCCGGGAATAGTTCCCCGAGAATGTGCTCTGCGCAGCAATGGGCAGCAGGGTAACCGACGACTACGGCCGGAGTGGAGCGACCGGCCGGGGAGGTCCCCGGTTCGGACAGGAGAGCGCCCGACCGCAGTCAGTGGTAGGTGGCGGCCACCAGCGCGGCGATGTCGGCCGATCGGGGCGACGAAGGGCTGGCGCCGGCCGCAGTGGTGGCGAGAGCTCCTGCGGCGCAAGCCATCCGCACAGCCTGAAGGGGTGGTAGTCCGGTCGCCCAGGCCACCGCGAGCGCCCCGGCGAACGCGTCACCGGCCCCGGTGGTGTCGACGGCTCGTACCCGGGGGGCCAGCACCTCGAAACGCACTCCCGGTCCCTGGTACTGCGCGCCGGTCGGCCCGGTCGTGGTCACTACGTGGGCGACGGCAGCCAGGGCGGCGCCGCCGATGCGTGCGGCCTCACCGCGATTGACCACCAGGAGCGTGATCGCGGTGAGCAGATCCGGCGGTAGCTCCGCGACCGGAGACGGGTTGAGCAGTACCGGGACACCGGCCGCAGCCGCGGTCACGGCCGCTGCGGTCACCGTCTGCAGCGGGACCTCGAGTTGGCAGACCAGGATGTCAGCCTGCTCGATTGCCTGTCGATCGGCCGGGGTCAGCCCGGTCAACCGGGCGTTGGCTCCCTGGACCACGACGATGGAGTTCTCGCCCGCCTCGTCCACGGTGATCACCGCGACCCCGCTGCGGCCGGGGTCGAGCCGGAGCAGTTCGTCCCGGACCGAATTTTCCCGGAGCGCGGAGTGCAGCGCGGTGCCGAAGTCGTCGGTTCCGACGGCGCCGATGAAGTGGACGTCGCCGCCGGCCTTCGCTGCGGCGATGGCCTGATTGGCGCCCTTCCCCCCCGGCGCCGTGGTGAACGTCAGACCCAGCACCGTTTCTCCGGGCTCCGGCAGGTGCTGCGTGGTCGCGATGACGTCCATGTTCGTCGAGCCCAGCACCACGATGCGGGGACGCCTTCCCTGCGGGCTGTCCGTCATGGCGGGCTTCCTCGATGTCAACTGGTTGGGGTCCCGGGCTGACCGCGAACGGTATGCCATCCACCATCCGCCGCGCGGGGCGGTAGGTGGCGACCCGCGGGTGGACCTACCCTGACCCAATGAGCGCCTTCCTCGACGCCCTGCGCAGCGCCGCGCAGGGCGAGGCCGGGATGACCACCGGCGAGCCCCATTCCCCGGTGCGCGCGACCTGGACGCAGGTCCACCGGCTGGGCCAGGGCGGCGCGGCGGTGCTGGCCCGACGGGGCGTACAGCCGGGTGATGCGGTGGCCGTGCTCGCCGGCCCGCCGGCCGAGGTCGCGCCGGCAGCCCAGGCCATCTGGCTGGCGGGGGGTTCGGTGACGATGTTGCACCAACCGACCGCCCGCACCAAGCTGCCGCACTACGCCGCCGAAACCCTTGCCACCCTGCGGGTCATCGGCGCGAAGATGGTGGTCATCGGTGACCCGTTCACCCATCTTGCCGGGTTGCTGGACGGAACCTCGGTGCTCGGGGTGACGGTGGCCGAGCTCCTCGCGGGGGATCCGGACCAGGCACCCGACATCGAACGGGCCGACGGCGATCCGGCCCTCCTGCAGCTGACCTCGGGTTCCACTGCGACGCCCAAGGCCGTCCTGATCACGCACGGAAACCTGTGGTCGAACATCGAAGCTCTTTGCGCGTCAGCAGGTCTGACCGCCGGTCGGGACACCATGGTGTCCTGGCTGCCGCTTTTCCACGACATGGGAATGGTGGGTTTCCTGACCCTGCCCATGTGCCGCGGGCTGGAGTTGGTCACGGTGACGCCGGCGGACTTCCTCGGCAGGCCGCTGCTCTGGATGGAATTGATCAGCAAGTACCGGGGAACGTGTACCGCCGCACCGAACTTCGCCTATGCGCTGGCTTCCCGGGTGCTCAAAGGCGCTGAGCAGCTAGACCTTTCGAGTCTCCGGTTCGCGCTCAACGGCGCCGAGCCGATCGATGTCGGCGTGGCGATGGCTTTCCTGGCCGCCGGTGCCCGGTTCGGTTTGCCCGACACGGCGGTCGTTCCCGCCTACGGCCTGGCCGAGGCCACGCTCGGTGTTGCGCTGCACCCCTGGGGTACCCCGATGAAGGTCGACACCGTCGAGGCCCGGTCATTGGAGGACGAGCGGCTCGCCGTCCCGGCCGGTGCAGCAGCCGGCGAGAACGGGGGCGAGAAGGCTGGGGAGGGCGGTGGCGGCAACCGGCAGACCCGGTCCTTCCCGGTGCTGGGCCCGCCACTGGCCGGGATAGAGGTGGTGGCGGTGGACCAGCAGGGTCGCCCGCTCGGCGAGCGGGAGGTCGGCGTGCTGAAAGTCAGGGGTGAGTCGGTGACCGAGATGTACCTGACCATCGACGGTCCGGTGCCCACCCGCGGCGCCGACGGCTGGCTCGACACGGGCGACCTCGGGTACCTCGTCGACGGCGAGGTGGTGGTCTGCGGCCGGGTCAAGGACGTGATCATCATGGGCGGCCGGAACATCTACCCGACGGATATCGAGCGGATCGCGGAGCAGGTGCCGGGCGTGCGGGCCGGCAACGCGGTGGCGGTGCGCTGGCTCGCCGACGGCCGCCGGGAGTCGTTCGCGGTCGCGGTCGAGTCCCGGGAGGCCGGTGACCCCGCGGCAGTGGTCAGGATCGCCGGGGAAGTGCGGTCGGCGGTCACCACGGCCATCGGCGCCCGGCCTGCGGTGGTGACCGTTCTCGCGGTCGGCTCGCTCCCCAAGACTCCGTCAGGCAAGCACCAGCGCAGCGCAGCGGCCGCACTGATCGGTTGACCCGGTGCTTTGACCCGCAGCTTCGACCAGGTCAAGGAAAGCCCGTCAGTGCAGCCGGTTCTGAGTTTCCAGCAGGCCGAGGAGAATCAAGGATTCAGCAGCGTCGGCCGCATTCTCCAGGTCGATCGGTAGTTCTCGCCGCTCGGCCGCCGAGAAATCGCGCAACACATAATCGGCCGGTTCCATCCGGCCCGGCGGTCGCCCGATGCCGCAGCGAACCCGCAGGTAGTCCCGGGTGCCCAGCGATGCCGTGATCGAACGGAGGCCGTTGTGGCCGCCCTCGCCGCCGCCCAGCTTGACCCGGACGACGCCGGCCGGTAGGTCGAGTTCGTCGTGGACCACGATGACATCGCCGACCGGCACCTTGAAGAATCGACCCAGGCCGGAGACCGGGCCACCGGAGACATTCATGTACGCCCGCGGCTTCGCGACGATCAGCCGGGTTGCCCCGATCCGCCCCTCGGCGATGTCGGCCCCCGTCTTGTGCGACTTGAACCGGCCCGAGATCCGTGCTGCCAGAACGTCGGCGACCATCGCGCCGACGTTGTGCCGGTTGCCTGCATACGACGGACCCGGATTACCGAGGCCGACCACCATGACCTGAGTCGCCTGGACAAAAGCCGGGATGGCTCCCGGCCGGCGTTGGGGCTCGGTCGATGCCGGATCGGGGGTCAGGACTCCGGCGCTTCTTCCGGCTCTTCCGGAGCTGCGGCCGCAGTTTCGCCCGCGCCTTCGGATTCCATGTCCTCGGTGCTCGGGGCCATCGAGACGGCGACGACCAGGGTGTCCGGGTCGCTGACCAGGGTGGCCCCGGCCGGCAACTCGACCTGCGATGCTAGTACCTGGGACCCTACTTCCAGCCCGTCCAGCGACACCTCGAGCGACTGCGGGATGTGCAGAGCGTCGACCTCGATCGACAGCGTGTTGGCGTCCGTGAGTACCAGTGAGCCGATCGGCATGTCGCCGACGACGACGATGGGGATGTCGACGGTGACCCGCTCGCCGGAACGGACGATCACCAGGTCGACGTGCTCGAAGTAGTCACGCAGCGGGTGGCGCACCACGGATTTGGCCAGGGCGAGCTCGTCGCCGGTCGACAGCGCCAACGTGATGATGGTGTTCGCCCCGGCCTTGACGGCGCGGGAAAACTCCCGGGCCGACAGGGACAAGTGGCGCGGGGCGGTGCCGTGGCCGTAGAGGACAGCAGGAATCAGGCCGGCCCGACGCGTGCGACGGGCACCACCCTTCCCGAACTCGGTGCGGGTTTGGGCGGCAAGACGGATCTCGGACACTGGACTCCTTCACGAAAAGGGTGTGGCACAGCGGGACCTGGCGTCGGGTTCTGCCAGTAGGAGCTGTGCAACGGTGGGTCTGGGCGGAGCTGTGCGGTGGCCGTGTTCGGCTCCAGCAGCTGCCGCGGCACGCAGGCTTCTACGCGCGCGGATCATCCAGGACCCACCGCGTCGATCACGCCGAGCAGATTTCGGCACGCGTTTGCGCACGTCAACCGGCCCACCCTCGCCGAGGCAACCTGTCAAGACTACCCGGCGACCGGGCCGAGGCCAAACTGGCGGAGTACGGGCCGTCGTCGCCGTCGGACTGCTGTGCCGCCGGCGGCGCCGGGTCTTCGCTCCGCTTTATGACAGTTCGCCCGGCAGCCACTTCGGCGCCCGGACGGGCGGTCCTGCAACGCAGGGTGACGCGCTGTAGACCGGAAAGGCGGAAAGGGGTGAATTACTCGGCATTACCGCCCGGCTGAGGCACGATGTAGATATGGATAATCACCCTTTTGATCTTGATCGGGGTGCGGGGGGGATCCGGCGGTGCCGGTTATGTCGCAGGGAACCGGGGGCCAGCACTACCGGCCGGGTTGTTGCGGCGCCGCTCTGCATACCTGCTCCCCGGGCCCCTCGACCGTTCACCGGCGACACCCGTACCGGCAACTCCCGTTCCGGGAGCAAAGGCCGGCGTTTCATCTCAGGGTTTTTCGCGATGCTTGTACTGGCCTCGGCCTGCGCAGCGCCCAGCGGCGCCGGCTCGGCGACCGCCGGTGCTGCACCGTCCGCATTGGTGGAGGCTGATCGGTCCGGGCCTGCGGTGGACCCGGTAGGGACATCGGAAAGCGGACGCGCCGGGTCGCTGGACCGGTTGGCCCCATCAACATCTCTACCGATCGCGCGCGGCGGAAAGAGCGGTCGACAAACGGTCCGCGGCGAGCGGGGTAACTTTTCGGCCGGCGCCCCGGTGAAGTACCCGGACGGGTTGTCGGTAACAGTCGACCGCTTCGCCCACGGAGTCGAGAAGGGGGACGGGCCAGGAGCTTTCGCGGGGCGCGAATATACGGCAATGACGCTGACCGTCAGGAACCGTTCGAAGGCGCCCGTCGACCTCAACCAGGTCGTGGTGACCACGACCTACGGTTGGCCGGAGCGGATCGCCGCACCGGTATACCAGGATTCCCTCGCCGGCGATTTCTCGGGGACGGTGAAGCCGGGCGGCTCGGTATCCGCTACCTATCTCTTCGCCATTCCCGCCGCGGAATCGGGGAGAGTCGTTACGGTCATTGATTTCGACAAGGTGCACACCGCGGCCACATTTGCCGGCCCGGTCCGTTAGGGGTCGGCGGTGGTGCTGCCGCCAATAGCATGCAGGGCGGGCGTCGAAGTGAGTTCGGGGGAGACCCGCCGAACGGATCGGGCGGAATCCTGGGGCAAGCCACCGGTGAATAGCCGGCCCGAAAGAGGGATCCGCAACGGCACCGTCAGAGCTTTGATCCGACTATAGAAATGGGACCCCAGTGATGAGTCACCGCCGAGCCTGCGATCACCGGAAAAGGCGCGTCCTTTCGGCATCGGTGATCGGCGCGCTGGTGCTGCTCAACCCGGCAATGCCTGGGCCGGCGAGCGCGGACACCGTGCCGCCGGTGGGGACACCGCCGACGGTCAGTGCCGACGCGTTGCCGACCTGGCAGGTCAACGGCGTCGTCTGGAGCCAGGTTCTGGTCAGGAACACCGTCTATGCCACCGGCAGTTTCACCAGGGCGCGGCCGCCAGGGGTGACGGTCGGCGGCCCCGGTGAGGTCGACGCGGTGAATATTTTTGCCTTCGACGTGACCACGGGCAACCGGGTCGCCGCCTTCAGCCACTCGCTCAGCGCCCAGGGCCGGGTGGTGGCAGCAGCCCCGGACGGCTCCCGCGTCTACGTAGGTGGTGATTTCACCGCGGTCGACGGGAGCGCCCACGGGCATGTCGCGGCCTTCAACACTGCGACCGGAGCGCTGGACCCCAAATTCACGGCCACCGTGAGCAACACCGTGCGGGCGCTGGCGGCCGGATCGTCCACCCTGTTCATCGGGGGCGCGTTCGGCTCGGTCGACGGGGCGGGCAGGTCCAATCTGGGTGCGGTCAGTGTCGGGACCGGAGCCCTGTCCGGGTGGGCGCCGCGCACCACGGGGGGATCGGTGTGGTCGATGGTGCTCTCGCCAGATCACAACCGGGTCGTCATCGGGGGCGCCTTCACCGCTCTCAATGCCCAACCCGCCTACGGGATGGGGTCTGTCAGCTCGAGTTCCGGGACGGTGCAGCCGTGGGCGGCCAACCAGACGATTCGGGATGCCACAGCCACCGGGGCGATCACCAGCCTGCGCACCGACGGGGTGCATGTTTTCGGCTCCGGGTTCTCCACCGGCGCCGGCAGCAATTTCGAGGGCACCTTCGAGGCCGACCCGAACACCGGCAATATCACCCTGGTCAACGACTGCCACGGCGACACCTACGACGTGCTGCCGGTGGGTCCGGTGTTGTACAGCGTCGGTCACGCCCACGACTGCCGGGCGATAGGCGCGTTCCCCGACGTTTCGCCCCGCCGCTGGCAGCATGCGTTGGCCCAGACCGTGGCCGCAACCGGGACCAACGCCGGGCCGGACGGGTACGGCTGGGACTACAAGGGGCTGCCGGATTCGACTGTGCTGCAGTGGTTTCCGCAGCTGGGAAGGGGTTCGTACACTGGCCAGTCGCAGGCGGCCTGGGCACTGGCCGGCAATGCCAACTATGTGGTGCTGGGTGGCGAGTTCCCCACAGTCAACGGCAGTGCACAGCAGGGTTTGACCCGAATGGCGGTCAAGGCGCTGGCACCGAACCGGAGAGGCCCGACGTATCTGACCTTCCCGGCGACGCCGCCGCCGGCCACCGCGGTGGCCTCGACCTCACCGGGTACCGCCACGGTGACGTTCGGTACCGCCTGGGACTACGACAACGAATTGCTCAACTACGAGGTGATCCGGGACAGTGCCACCGTCGTCCACACCGCCGGGATGAAGACCAACTTCTGGACGCTCCCCACGGTGAGTTACACCGACACGGGCCTGACACCCGGATCCACCCACACCTACCAGGTCCGGATCAGCGACCCGTTCGGCAGTCGCCTGCTCAGTCCGACGAGCGCGCAGATCCGGGCGTAGTCGGCACCTGACGCCAGGGTCAGCTGCCGTGCTCCGCCAGCAGCCTCTTCAGCTCCCCGACGAACGAGTCGACGTCGGCGTCGGTGGTGTCGAACGCGCACATCCAGCGGACCTCCCCGGTCGCCGGGTTCCAGTCATAGAACCGGAATGATTCGCGCAGCCTGTCAGCCACCTGCCGGTCGAGCACCGCGAACACCGCATTGGCCTCGACGGGCTGGGTGATCCGGACCCCGTCGAGCCCGTCGACACCCTCGGCCAGTCGGGCCGCCATCGCGTTGGAGTGCCGGGCGGAGCGGAGCCACAGGTCGCCGTCGAGCAACGCCACCAGCTGCGCGGAGACAAAGCGCATCTTCGAGGCGAGCTGCATGTTCATCTTGCGCAGGTAGGGCAGGGCGGCCCCGACCGCCGGGTGATCCCCGGCTCGCAGGACGATCACCGCCTCCCCGAACAGCAGGCCGTTCTTGGTCCCGCCGAAGGAGACCAGATCGACACCGGCGTCGGTGGTGAAGGCGGCGAGTCCGGTGCCCAGGGATGCTGCGGCGTTCGCGATCCGGGCCCCGTCCAGGTGCACCGTCATCCCTGCGCCGTGCGCATGATCGGTGATCGCCCTGATCTCGTCCGGCGTGTAGGCGGTGCCCAGCTCGGTGGTCTGGGTGATCGACACTGCCAGCGGCTGAGCCCGATGTTCGTCCCCCCAACCCCACGCCTGCCGGTCGACGAGCTCCGGCGTGAGCTTGCCGTCGGGTGTGGGCACGGACAGCAGCTTGAGACCGCCAACCCGTTCCGGCGCGCCGTTCTCATCGGTGTTGATGTGCGCAGTTTCGGCGCAGACGACCGCCCCCCAGCGGGGGAGAACGGCCTGCAGGGACAGCACGTTGGCGCCGGTGCCGTTGAACACCGGGAACGCGATGGCGGCCGGTCCGAAGTGCGAGGCGATGACCTCCTGCAGCCGAGCGGTGTAAGCGTCGCCCCCGTACGCGACCTGATGCCCGCCGTTGGCCTCGGCGATCGCCGCAAGTACCTCCGGATGGGCGCCCGCATAGTTGTCCGAGGCAAATCCCCGGCTGGTCTCGTCGTGCAGTCTGGTCACGTTGTCCATTCTCCCCAGGATCGGGAGGAGTCGGCGCGCGCCCAGGAGGTTGTCCGGCTCCAATGGGGGGCGTCCGGCTCTGCCGGGCGGTTGGTGCGCTGCCGCGCGGATTTAGTAGGAGTCACCTGGCACACCAGTCACATTTGGGGTCATTTCATCCGCGCCGACGATGATGATCCGCGCGGGGGGCCCGCCGAGCCGCGCGGGGGGCTGGGGAAGTGGTGAGCCGCCGGAAGGTCAGCCGACCGGGATACGGGTGCCGTTGACCAGCCTCGGGTCGTCGGTGAAAACAGCGACGATGCGGTCGGCGAGCAGCGCGACGTCGGTGAAGCCGTCGAATTTCTTCTGCGGAGCTGTGTCCCGCATGGCCTGGTCGACGAGGGCCTTGATCACGAGAATCACCGCGGCAGAACAGCGGACGGGGTGCCCGGGTCCGGCGGTCTGCGCCTGGGTGGCGAACGAGGCCGCCAGCGAGCGCATCCAGGACTCCGCTGCGGCCTTGGCGGCGGCGTAGTTGGCTGACCCGGCACTCGGGGAGTCCACCGCAGTCGCCGAAATGATGATGGCCCGGCCGGCGTCGGAGCGTGCGAGATCGTCGTGCAGGGCCAGGGTGATGTGCCGGAGACTGTCGATCAGGTTGCTGCGCAAGAAGTCCCAGTCGTCGTCGCCGTTGGCGCTGAACCCGCGGCCGCCGCGCCAGCCGCCCACCAGATGCACCAGGCCGTCCACCCGGCCGTACCGGTCGCGGACCCGCTCGACCAGATCCGCGCACTCGGCCCGATCGGCGACGTCGGCGGCTTCGAGGGACACCTCGCCGTGGCCGCCGAACAAGGCGGTCAAGCGGCCGATGTCGCGGCCGACGGCGACCACGTCCGCCCCGGACCGGCTCAGGGCATCGACCGCCGCTCGGCCAGCGGATCCGGTGGCACCGGTGACCACCACCACCAGACCGGTGAGCTCGCCCGTCACCCGCCGGTTCACCGGCCGGGCCTTGCCGTCGGTCGGCGTGCGTCTGCTGCCCGGTTCCGCATCTGCTCCATACCGCTATTCAACGCCAGCCGCGGTACAGCCGTGCGCGGCAGCAGCGGTCACCCGGTGATTCCGGCGGTGGACGCGATGACCGGGGCCATCTTCTTGTTGAGCGCCTCGTAGAACATCGACAACGGGAACTCGTCCGGCAGCACCGCGTCGGTCAGGCCCCTCACCGGGCCGTCCAGCGGAAGCGCGTCCGGGCCCTTCGCCCACACCGACCGCGGGTTCGGCGCGACGGTCGCCGAGACCAGGGAATAGGCGGCCAGCCAGTGTGCCGTCTTGGACCGGTCGATCGACTGCCAGTAGAGCTGTTCGATCTGTCGACCGAGCTCCAGTACCGGTTCGGTGACCGCGGACCAGTCGATGGAGAGCCGGTTGTCCGTCCAGTGCAGGACGTGGTGCTGGTGCAGCCAGGCGAACAGCAACTGGCCGCCCAGCCCGTCGTAGTTGCGGACCCGCGTACCGGTGATGGCGAATCGAAAGATCCGGTCGAAGAGAATCGCGTACTGAACGAGCCTGGCCTGCGGGACGCCCTGCTTCTCCAGGATCACCGATTCGCGGAAGGCGGTCAGATCGCAGCGCAGTTCCTCGAGGGAATAGAGGAAGTAGGGCATCCGCTGTTTGATCATGAACGGGTCGAACGGCAGATCACCGTGCATATGGGTGCGATCGTGGATGAGATCCCACATCACGAACACCTGCTCGGCGAGGTCCTGATCGGCGAGCATTCGGGCGGCATCCGACGGCAGCGCCAAACGCGTCAGGCCGGCAGCGGCGGTGACGACTTTCCGGAACCGAGCCGCCTCCCGGTCGGCGAAGATGGCACCCCAGCTGAAGGACGGAACCTCCCGCATGGCAACGGTTTCCGGAAACAATACGGCCGAGTTGGTGTCGTAACCGGGAGTAAAATCCAGGAAACGGATCGGTACGAAGAGCTTGTTGGAGTAATCGCCTGCTTCCAGTTCTGCGACGAAATCCGGCCAGATCGCTTCGACCAGAATTGCTTCCACATTTCTGTCCGGGTTGCCGTTCTGGGTATACATCGGAAATACGACGAGATGTTGGCGGCCGTCGACGCGATTCCTTTCCGGATGAAAGGCCTGCAGTGAATCCAGGAAATCGGGAACCCCGAATCCGGCGTCGGACCAGCATCGGAAATCCTTGGTCAGCGCGTTCAGATAATCGGCGTCGTGCGGGAATTTCGGGGCCAACTCCTCGACGGCGGTGATGATGCGACCGACGAGCCCGTCCGCCATCGGCTGATCCTGGACGGATCCGTCGGCCGACTGCAGTGGCCGCAATTCGGTGACCGCCTCCTTCAGTCGGAGCCAGGCTGGGTTCCCGGCAATGGCGGCTATCGGTCTGCGTCGCCCGGGCGGCCGACGCCGGGCCGCATACGCCACCGCGTTGAGCAGCAACTCCCCGGCTTCCGGGCCGATCTCGACGCCGAGGACGACCGTTCGCGACGGTCCCGCCGCGCTGATGACGGCAACCGCTGCCCCCGGATCGCGGCTGGTGCCGGCCAGACGGAGGAACGGCACCGCACCGCCGGCCGCCCCCAGGGCCCCGGTGGGCGTCAGCAGATCGACATCAACCCTGGCCAGCAGGTCCTCGTCCTGGCTTGGCGACGAAGAGGCGCCCGGCAGCAGACCGGCCGCACCCGCGGGCCGTACGCCGACCAGGGTGCCGCCCCGGGGGAGTCCGTCGTCGACGGCCCAGACGCCGGCGCAGGCGGCCAACTCCGCCGCCTCGGGGCTCATCGGCCCGTCCAGCAGGAGGATCAGCCCGGCCCCGCCCGCGAGGGCGTCGAGCACCAAACGATCGGGCCGCTCGTGCCCCGCCAGCACGCACACATCGGCCGCTGCGATCGAGGCGGCGGGCTCGTACCCGCGCGAACGGAGCACTTCGGCGGCGAAGAGACCCCGGCGCGAACAGCCGGACTCATCGGACCACCACACGCTCGGAAAATTTTGCACGAACACACCGCCTTCGACTAAAGATCTTATTGTCAAACACGGTACAGGCGGGAAATAGTCCGGTCAACGCCACTCGATCGCAGGTAATTTCTGCACACTTGAGGACGCAGCTCAGCGCAGCGGATATTCCGAGGGTGGGGGAGGCTTCGCCGCACCAGCCAGGCGCATAGCCGCCGGACGGCCGGGTCAGGGCGAATTGGTCGGGGTACCGCGCAGACTCCTGGATCCTCGCGCAGAGTCCCCTTGGGTCAGGGGGCCCGATCAGGAATCGAACAGCGAGGTCACAGATCCGTCCTCGAAGACCTCGTGGATCGCCCTGGCCAGCAGCGGCGCGATGGACAGTACGGTGAGCTGCGGAAACTGGTGCTCCGGCGGAATCGGCAGGGTGTTGGTCAGCACCACCTCGATCGCGCCGCAGCCGCCCAGCCGCTCGGCGGCGGGGTCGGACAACACGCCGTGGGTGGCCGCGACGATGACCTTGGCGGCGCCGGCCCCGATGATCTGCTGGACCGCCTTGGCGATGGTGCCGCCGGTGTCGATCATGTCGTCGACCACCACGCAGGTGCGGCCGGTCACCTCGCCGACCACCCGGTTCGCCTTGACGTGATTGGGCTGGTTCGCGTCCCGGGTCTTGTGGATGAAGGCGATAGGGACGCCACCGAGTCGGTTGGCCCAGCGCTCCGCAGTCCGCACCCGACCGGCATCCGGCGAGACCACGGTGAGCTGTTCCGAGCCATATTTGCCGCCGATGTACTCGGTCAGCAGCGGCTGGGCGAAGAGATGGTCCACCGGGCCGTCGAAAAATCCCTGAACCTGGTCGGTATGCAGATCCACCGTCATCAACCGGTGGGCGCCGGCAGTCTTGAGCAGGTCGGCGATCAGCCGGGCGGAGATCGGTTCGCGGCCGCGGTGCTTCTTGTCCTGGCGGGCATAGGGATAGGACGGCAGGACGACCGTGATGCGTTTGGCCGACGCCCTTTTCAGCGCGTCGATCATGATCAGGGTTTCCATCACCCACTTGTTGATCGGCGCGCCACACGACTGGATGAGAAAACTGTCGCTGCCCCGGACCGACGTCTCCGGCCGGACGAATATCTCCCCGTTGGCGAAGTCCCATGTCGACTGGGGCGCCACCTCCGCGTCGAGGTACTTGGCAACCTCGTCCGCCAGCTCCGGATATCCGCGGCCGGAGAACAGCATCAGGCTCTTTCGGGTGTTGATCGAAATTGAACTCACGATCCGATGTCCTCTCGGGACGGCACGGCGACCTGCTCGCCGACGGTGGATTCGCCCGAACGGTGGTGCCCTCCGCCGGCATCGACGTCGGCGGCATCGACATCTGAGGTGTCGACGGCGTTGCCGCCGACAGGGGACGAGGCGTTGTCCGAATTCGCCACCAGCGCGGCCCTGGCCGAGGCGTCGCTGACCGATCCCGGTCGCTTGCGGGCGACCCAACCGGCTATTTCCTGTTGCCGCCCTCTGGCGATCGCCAGGTCGCCGGGCAAAACGTCGCGGGTCACGGTGGAGCCGGCCGCCACGTAGGCGCCATCGCCAATGGTGACCGGCGCGACCAGCGTGGAGTCGGTTCCGACGAAGGCGTCCGACCCGATCACGGTGCGGAACTTGGCCACCCCGTCGTAGTTGGCGGTGATCGTGCCGGCGCCGATGTTGCTCCCCGGCCCGATCTCGGCATCGCCGATGTAGGAGAGGTGCGGCACCTTGGCCTTGCGTCCGACCGTCGAATTCTTGATCTCGACGAACGCGCCGGCCTTCGCTCCGGCATCCAGTACCGACCCGGGGCGGAGGTAGGTGAACGGTCCGACCGACGCGCCGGGGCCGATGTCCGCTCCCTCGCAGTGCGACCGCACGACACGGGCGCCGTCGGCCAC
>JBBRDH010000063.1:0-27688 GCA_038204125.1 Mycobacteriales bacterium | reverse complement strand
CGAGGAGGTGCTGGGCCTGCCGCCGCTCACGATCAAGATCGGCATCATGGACGAGGAACGACGCACGTCGGCCAACCTCGCCGCCTGCATTCACGCCGCTCGTGACCGCGTGGCCTTCAACAACACCGGCTTCCTCGACCGCACCGGCGACGAGCTGCACACCTCGATGCTCGCCGGGACGATGGTTCGCAAGGCCGACATGCGTAGTCAGCCGTGGATTTCGGCCTACGAGGACAACAACGTCGACGTCGGTCTGGGCAGCGGCTTCCGCGGTCGAGCGCAGATCGGCAAGGGCATGTGGGCCGCGCCGGACAACCTGGCCGACATGCTCGAGCAGAAGGTCGGCCATCCGCTCTCGGGCGCCAGCTGCGCTTGGGTGCCCTCGCCGACCGCGGCGACGCTGCACGCGCTGCACTACCACCAGATCGACGTCGCGAAGCGCCAGGCGGAACTGGCCGGCCGTGCACCGGCCGACCGGGGCGCTTTGCTGACCCTCCCGCTGGTCGATGCTTCGACGCTGACAGCCCAGGACGTGCAGGCTGAGCTGGACAACAACGTCCAAGGCATTCTCGGATACGTGGTTCGTTGGGTCAACGCCGGCGTCGGCTGTTCCAAGGTGCCCGACCTCGGCGGGACGCCGTTGATGGAGGACCGCGCCACCTGCCGCATCTCATCCCAGCACGTCGCCAACTGGCTGCGGCACGGGATCCTCTCGACGCAGCAGGTCGAGGACGCGCTGCGCCGGATAGCCGCCGTCGTCGACGACCAGAACGGCGGCGACCCCGGCTACCGGCCCATGGCCCCGACCTACGACGGCTCGGCCTTCGCCGCGGCGCGGGAACTCATCTTCGACGGGCTGAACCAGCCCAGCGGCTACACCGAGCCGATCCTGCACGCCTACCGCCGCGCCATGAAGGACGCGCTGGCCACCAACGGAGGATCCGCTTCATGACCGCACTGGACCTCGACACCGCCCGCGCCATCATCGCCGCCGCCCGCGCCGCGGGTGCAGAGCACGGCTACAAGCCGCTCACGGTCGTGGTGCTCGACGCGGGTGCGCACGTCGTCGCCGTCGAGCGGGAGGACGGCGCGTCGATAGGGCGGTTCGACATCGCTTTCGGCAAAGCCAACGGCGCCCTCGCACTGGGGATGGGTTCGCGGGCGATTATGGCGCGGGCCGAGCAACAGGCCTACTTCGTTGCCGCGGCCGGCGTAGCGGTTGGCGGCAAGCTCGTCCCCGTACCGGGTGGTGTGCTCGTTCGTGACAAGAACGGCGCGCTGGTTGGGGCGGTCGGCGTCTCTGGTGACAGCTCGGACAACGACGAGACTGCCGCGCTCGCCGGAATCGAGCAGGTCGGGCTTGTTGGCGAGACCGGCTGAGCCCCGCCGGAGCGCTGTCCGCGTACACATCACCGCGCGTAATATGGCCATCCGCGCTAATATGGCCATTCGGCACAAGCCTAATGGAAAGTACTTTCGTCGCCACGAATTGCGGGCGGCTTCTCAGGACCGCCACCGGCGCCATCGTCATTTATTCGGTTCGATCAGTACAGTGCTACACGCTGATCCTCGATCCCACAGGGCAACCCGATTTTGGCCTCACCGATGTCAAGCACTTCAGCTTGTACGTCCTATCTCACCGGACGCATCAGCTACAACAGTTCTTCTAACAGCTGGAGACGCCCAGCGATTGGGCGGGCTGCAAGACCGAGCTGCAACAGCTGCCGCCGGGTATGAAGCGGGCTAAGGTGGGCGCCTACCCTTGGCCGGCATTAGCTGTCGGGAATGCACCGAACGAAGTGCCGAACTCAGGAGATGCCATGAACCGAGATGGCCGGCCCCCCGTACTCAGGGTGCAGTTGCCAGCTTTATTCCCACAGCCAGGCTCGGCCGGGCGGGCAAGCGCGGAGTGCGCACATGAATAGAACAGCTGCCCCTACCGCACCGGCGGTGCCGCGAACGGTTCGACTGGCCGAACAGCTTCGCGCCCGCATCGGAGCCGAGAAGGTGCTGACGGACCCGGCACAGTTGCGGACCTACGAGTGCGACGGTCTGGCCACCTATCGGGTCAGACCGGCGATCGTCGTACTGGCGGGGCGGCGTGAGGACGTCGCCGAGACTGTCCGCTGTTGTGCCGCGGCCGGCGTGCCTTTCGTTGCCCGAGGGTCGGGTACCGGGTTGTCGGGAGGCGCGATGCCGATCGCAGAGGGCGTCCTGATCGTGTTGTCCCGCCTCCGGCAGATAGTGGCCGTCGATCCGGACAACTCACGCGTAGTAGTCGAACCCGGCGTCATCAATTTGTGGGTCACCCGCGAAGCAACGCCCCATGGTCAGGCCTACGCCCCTGACCCATCGTCGCAGCAGGTGTGCAGCATCGGCGGTAACGTGGCCGAGAATGCCGGCGGTGCGCACTGTTTGAAGTACGGATTCACCGTCAACCACGTCATGGGTGCCGAGGTCGTCCTGCCCGACGGCAGCGTGGTGCACCTGGGCGGCACCGCACCGGAGCATCCTGGTTTCGATCTGCTGGGGGCTTTCGTCGGCAGCGAAGGCACTCTCGGTATAGCCACCGAGGTGACGGTCCGCACCATCCAGGTTCCCGAATCGGTGCAGACCATGTTGGTCGGCTACCGCAGCGTCGAGGACGCCGCCGCGACGGTCAGCGATATCATCGCCGCAGGAATCCTGCCGGCTGCGATAGAGATGATGGACGCACTCGCCATCCAGGCCGCCGAAGCGGCCGTGAAATGTGACTACCCGGCGGGCGCGGTCGCCGTCCTGGTCATCGAGCTTGACGGTCCGGGCGTCGAGGTCGACGAGCAGTTCCGCCAGGTGGAGGAGATCGCACATCGGCGGCACGCCTTCGAAACGCGCATCGCGCAGGACCCCGCCGAGCGGGCTTTGATGTGGAAGGGACGCAAATCTGCGTTCGCCGCCGTGGGCCGGATCAGTCCTGCGTACATCGTTCAGGACGGAGTCATCCCCCGCACCCAACTTCCCCGCGTCCTCGGCGAGATCGGTAACCTCGCCGACGAAGCAGGCATGCGCGTCGCCAACGTCTTCCATGCCGGTGACGGCAATCTGCACCCGCTGATCCTGTTCGACGACGCCGTCCCGGGTGCGGCGGACGCGGCGGAAGAGCTGGGATTCGCCATTCTCGACTTGTGCATCGCCGCGGGCGGCTCCATCACGGGAGAGCACGGAGTCGGAGTGGAGAAGAAGTCCAAGATGGCCGACCAGTTCACGACTGCGGACCTGGACACCATGCAACTCGTGCGATGCGCGTTCGATCCCGACGGAATAGCCAACCCCGGCAAGGTTTTTCCCACTCCCCGCCTCTGCGGGGAGCGTCCCGGAGTGCGCACGGCCGCCGATTCCTTCTCTCCCACCATGGGGGAGGTGTTCTGAAGTGTCGAACGTCAAGGAACATGGGACCACGGGGGCCGCCGAGACGGTCCGCCCGAGCACGCCGGACGAGCTCGCCGACGCCCTCCGGTCCACCTCCGCAACCGTCCTCCCGGTCGGCGCTGGTACCAAGATGGGGTGGGCAGCCGCCGGTGATCCCGCCGATCTGTTGATCCACACCGGCGGGCTGGACAGAGTGGTCGAATATGCACCCGGCGACCTCGTCGTCGTTGCCGAGGCTGGAGTACCGCTGGCTGCCTTGCAGGATCAGCTGGCCGAACAGGGACAGATGCTTGCACTGGACCCGCCGGAGCCGGGAGCCACTCTCGGCGGCATCGTCAGCGCCAATGCGTCCGGTCCTCGGCGACTGCGCTACGGCACCGTCCGTGATCTGCTGATCGGTGTCACGGTGGTGCTGGCCGACGGAACCGTAGCGAAGTCCGGCGGCAAAGTCGTCAAGAACGTGGCCGGTTACGACCTGGGCAAGTTGTACACCGGAGCTCACGGCAGTCTCGGCATCGTCACGTCCACCACCTGGCGGCTGCACCCACGCCAGCCCGCAACGCGTGCCGTGCGAATCCCGATCACCGACGCGATACACGCGGGCCGACTGGCTGCGCTCATCACGCGCTCCACCCTGACCCCGACGGCCGTCGAACTGCGGTGGGGCGGCGATCGAGAGTTGGTCGTGCTGTTCGAGAGCACCCCGGCGTCGGTGGACGCGCAGAGCGAAACGACCATCGAGATGATCGGCAGCGGTGCAGCAACAGATGCGACGCCCGACTGGTTCGGCGCCCGACCGACAGGCGATCTGGTGCTGCGGATCGCCTTCGCGCCGTACGACCTGCCGCACGTTCTCACCGCACTGCCACCGGAGGCGTCAGGGACGGCGTCGGCCTGTACCGGAGTCGGCTATTTCGCCGTCCCGCATCACATCGACCTGAATGCGCTGCGGGCAACCATCCGGCCATTCGATGGATCGGCGGTCGTCATCGCGTCAGCTGGCAGGCCTCGTCCGGCGGAGGAACACTGGGGTCCCGTATCGGATTCCTTCGAACTGATGACCCGCCTGAAGGACCGATTCGATCCGGGGCGGCGGCTCAGCCCCGGCCGCCTGCTGGGAGGACTGTGATGACAGAAGACACGCGCAGCAGCGAGCCGTCCGAGGCGTCGATGCGAGACCTCCCGGCCGGGACTCCCACGGGCGCGGAGCGGGCGACCGACCAAGCTGCCGCGGAGGTGGTGGGCGCACGCCGTCCACTGGACCTGGGCCAGGGGGGCCCAATCGCGCAGAGCGCCGCCCGCGCCACAGTTGGACTCGGAATGCCGAGTACGGCACCTCCGGCCGGAGCCGCATTCGACGCCTTCCATCCGCCGGACGCGGCGCTGATCGCCGACTGTGTCCACTGCGGGTTCTGCCTGCCGACCTGCCCGACGTACGTGCTGTGGGGCGAGGAAATGGACAGTCCGCGGGGACGCATCGACATCATGAAGGGAGGCCTCGAAGGGGACGTGTTCGACAGCAACAGCCTCCGCCACCTGGACCAGTGCCTGGGTTGCATGGCCTGCGTCACCGCATGTCCTTCAGGCGTGCAATACGGGAAGCTGATCGAGAGCACCCGGGCGCAGGTCGAGCGGCGGACGGAACGGCCACGCGCCGACCGCCTGCTCCGCGCATTGGTCTACGGGCTTTTTCCCTATCCGCGCCGGCTTCGCGCGCTGCGGGTACCGCTGCGCGGGTATCAGGCCAGCGGCCTCGGCCGGCTCCTGGCCCGTACCGGGCTTCTTCGCCGGTTGCCGCAGCCGTTGCAGGCCATGGAGTCGCTGGCACCCAAACTCGGTCACGTGGAACGGATACCGCTACGAACGCCGGCCGTAGGAACGCGACGTCGCACAGTTGGTCTGCTCACCGGCTGCATCCAGGGAACCTTCTTCCCCGACGTCAACGCGGCTACCGTACGGGTGCTGACCGCCGAAGGGTGCGACGTGTTGGTTCCGGCGAAGCAAAGTTGCTGCGGTGCGCTGTCCGCGCACGCCGGCCGGGAGCCAGAAGCGGTCGCCTTCGCGAAACGGGTCATCCTGACATTCGAATCGGCGCAGGTGGACACCATCGTGGTGAATGCCGCCGGCTGCGGCTCCAACCTGAAGGAGTACGGCTACCAGCTCAGAGACGAACCGGGTTGGGCCGCCCGGGCCGAAGCGCTGGCCGCCAAGGTTCGCGACATCAGCGAGCTGCTGGACGAACTTGGCCCGGTCGCTCCGCGGCACCCGCTGCCGATGGCCGTCGCCTACCAGGACGCTTGCCACCTCGCGCATGCGCAGGGCATCCGAGATCAACCCCGCCGCCTCCTACGCGGCATTGCTGGTATCGAGCTCCGCGAGCTGACGGAGGCCGAGATCTGCTGCGGCAGCGCCGGAACATACAACTTGCTGCACCCGGAGCCGGCCGCCGAGCTCGGCGAACGCAAAGCCCGTGCAGTCCTGGCGACGGGCGCCGACATCATGGTCACCGCGAATCCCGGATGCTGGATGCAGGTCGCGACCACCCTCGCAGGCATGGGCAAGAGGCTGCCGGTTGCACACACCGTTCAAATACTGGACGCCGCAATCCGCGGCGTTCCAGTCGAACGGCTGCTCAGCCAGGCCCTGGACGGCCCTGGCACCGTCATGGCTTCGTCCCCACCACCGCAACCCAGCGCGGCGCAGTCCCGTGCCACCTACCGCACCTCCACATCGTCGTAGAAGGGCAACACCGTACTGCTGGCGCAGCGCAGCGGCGGGACCGATGGGAAAGACATGCCAGTTCTCCTTGAGTTGCGGAACGTCCGGAAAAGTTTCGGCCCAGTGGAAGTGCTCAAAGGCGCCGCCCTCAAGATTTATGCAGGCAAGGTGAGCGCACTCGTCGGCGATAACGGTGCGGGCAAGTCGACGCTGATCAAGGGCCTTTCCGGTGTGCAGCCCTACGACAGCGGTGAAGTTCTGTTCGAGGACCGTCCGGTGACGCTCGACCTACCGCAAACTGCTTCTGGGCTCGGGATCGGGGTGATCTATCAGGACCTCGCGCTGTGCGAGAACCTCGACATCGTTCAGAACCTGTTCCTGGGCCGCGAGAAAACCCACCAAGGAATGCTCAACAGAGCCGTGATGGAGAAGCAGGCCTCGGCCACACTGCTTGGTCTGTCGGTGCGGACCATGAAGTCGGTGCGGCAGAAGGTGTCGTCGCTGTCCGGTGGTGAGCGTCAAACCGTAGCGATCGCGCGCGCCGTCCTGCAAAGGGCGCGGGTGCTGATCCTCGACGAGCCAACGGCGGCGTTGGGCATCGCGCAGACCGCGCAGGTCTTGGCGCTGGTTCGATGCTTGGCCGACGCGGGGGTCGGGATTCTCATCATCAGCCACAACCTCACTGACGTGTTCCAGGTCTGCGATTACATCAACGTGCTGTATTTGGGCAAGATGGTCGCCCAGTTGGAAACAACTGCCACGAACTGCGATGACGTCGTCGGCTACAAGCTGGGCGACCTCTCGTTGGGGCAACCGGATGAAGTGCAGCCGGTGCGCGTACCCGACGACGTGTTCCCTGATGCTTTCGGAGCCTCGTCGGTCTCACGATTGATACCTATCTTCGGGAGAAGGCACTGACTTGACGACCCAGACCTGGGAAGTCGCTCAACCGCCGCCGGCGCCATCCGCCGGGCCCACGCGGTGCATCCAGTCACCGCGATAAATAGGGAGTACTCGTTGTGGACCCGCGACCGGAGGCGCAGGTGCCAGTCGCCGGCAATCCTGATTCATCACGTCGCGATCGCGCCCTTCAACTGCGGCCAGTCTTGGCCTGAAAATCTCATCCTGATCGATACGCCAGGAGTTGTCCGCGCTGCAGAACAATGCTCGAGCCAGCATTTCGGCTCGTGCTCGGCGCATTGATGTGGCGTCTGAGCGTCAGCTTGTGAGGTTCGCAAACACCTTTGGAGCAGGGCTCTACGGGGTGATCGTCCAGGCGAACATCATGGCGTGATCTTCGTGGGTCAGGTTGTGGCAGTGCGCGACGTACGGACCGACGAAGTCGCGGAATCCGCGGTACAGGATCACCGACTCGCCTGGATCGAGGGCCACGCCGTCTTCTCTGGAGGCGTCGTCGGGATGCCCGGCGTCCGGTACCACGGTGACGTCCCTGCCGTTGCGCATGACGGTGCGGTACTCCTCATGGTGTATGTGCATGGGATGAACCCAGCCCCCGCCGCCGTTGCGGAATTCCCAGAGGTTGAAGCTGTCCTTCCGGGGTGCGGCGAGTGGCGTCTTGCCGGCCTTGTTCGGCAGGCTTGTCGCGTTGACATTCGGTTCAAAGGGCCTGCCGTTGATCAGCCACTCGGATTCGCCGCCCGCGCTCCCGCGTTCCACTTCGAAGATCAGTCGGTTGTCCAGCAGCGACTGCCAGTTGCTCGGTAACGGCGGGAGCGGACGCATCGCCGCAGGGATCTGGCTGTCGTCAGGTGCGATGTCACCGATGACGAACCTGAGCACAGGCACCTGGTAGTTCGGGTCGGGGTCGAAACGCGAAGAGTTGGACCACATCCGCCCGTTGGGCATCTTCATCACATTGGTCAGGTAGACGACATCGCCCTTTGTCGTCGGTGTGCCGTCCTGGTACTTGGAGAAGTCGATGACGACCTCACGGCGCTTGCCCGGCCACAGTTCGAATGAGTCTCGTTTGATCGGGAACGGAAGCAGCCCGCCGTCGGAGGCGATCTCGGTGAACTTCATGCATTGCTGGCCGTCCGGAATGCGGTACTGACCCTCGAGTTCGTCGCCCGAGAAGCCAAGCGACACTGCCGATTTCGGACCCTTCGTGGAACTCATCAGCTTCCACTCGTAAATCCTGGCCACCGACGCGTCGAGGAACCGGAACCGGTACTTGCGCCGCTTGACCTCCATGACCGGGTAGGCGGTGCCGTTGACGGTGAAGATGTCACCGACGAAGCCGTGGTTGGGGAAGTGCTTGTAGAACGTCTTTCCCCACCATTCCGGGTGGGTCCTCGGGTTGTGCGCGAGCGGGAACTCACCCAGCCCGTCATGGACGTCCTCGTGCACGGTGACTCCGTCGTCGAGTCGGCAGTCGAAGATGGCCAACGGAATGTCGTAGGCGACGTCGAACGATCCGTCGGGGTGGTCGGTACGAACCCCGGGCAGGCGCAGGCCCTGCCGCTCGTCGCCCATGTCGAAGCCACCCGGCAGGCCCGGATACACCTTCGGGTCATAAAGGGGGTAGAGGCCAACTTTTCCCTTGTACACGTTCGAGCCGGTGTGATTCATGACATGGTCATGAAACCAGAAGAAGGACTGCTTCTCCCGGTCGTCACCTCCGGCCGGCCAGTTCAAATACAGGTTGTCGACGAAAGTCTGCGGCGGGTAGCCGGTATACCGGGGCCCGGCGACCATCGAGTAGTGCGGGTTGCCGTCGCTCTCGGGTGCGCTGTGCGCGTTGTGCAGGTGGGTCAGGGAGGACCAGTCAGGGGTGCCGAAGTCCTGCCGGTCCAGATGCAGCGGGTTCTCGTCGAGGCGGTTGTCGAATCGGACCAGCGCCGGTCGGCCGTACTCGGCGTTGATCATCGGACCGGGGAAGGTGCCGTTGAAGCTGTAGATGGTGCTCCGCGGCAGCGACCGCTTCGTGCCCGCGGGGAAGGTCTTGCCCGAGGAGTCGAACGACGGTGCGGGTCGGCCGTTCGAGTCGATCGGCAACACCTGGGAGGTGGTGAATGCGTGGGTGTCGACCACACAGTCGATCTTGTAGACGATCGGGTCCGGATATGGCCCGCCACGGGCTACCGGGATATCGCTGGGCCAGAGCTGATGGGTCTCGTTGCCCAGCGAGTTCTGCTGGCCGACTCCAGGCCCGGGTGGATTTGGCCAGCTGCTGAACACGGCCTTAGGCACTGGAGACAGGGCCCGCGGGATGGGCAACCCGTCGGTGAACGGCGCGAGGATCAGTGGGCTCGTGGGGAACGCCTCGATATAGAACAGATCAGCCAGCGCGGTCGACGCCGCGACGAACAACCCGTCAGCCGACAACAGACCTTTCCGGACCAGATACGGCCCGACCAGAGCCCTCCCCGCGGTGATCGCGACACCAGCGACCCCGATCGCGCCCAGCCGCAGGACCGCCCGCCGGGACACCCCATTGCGTTCCTCTGCCGGCCCGGCGAACGCGCGGACGTCCTGCTCGGTCGGCATCAAAAGGCGCCCGGGCGGCTCCGCTTCGCAAGGGTCGGGTGTGACCGGTCCTGCGTGGTGATGCTCGACAATCATGAGTTGACTCCGTTTTTCCGAGTTCTCAGCAGGAGTCGGGACAGCGGAGACCCTCGACCAGACTTGGTCGGCCGTCCGCCGACCACGGCTGCAGGTGGATCAGCCGGTCACCGCGGCCCAGCGACGGGGACGAGCCGCGTTCGGGTGGTTTGAGTGTGGACTCAACAGTGTCTTCGGGTGGCTAAGCTGAAATAATGGTCCATCCGAGAAGACATTTACATCCCGAAAGTTGGGGGTGTCGCCCCCCGGGGTGTGGGTCACCCTCTCCCGGGTTGCCCAGGATATAGGTCCCCGTCCGCAGCCAGGGGATCAGCCTCCCGGAAGCTGATCCACTGCGCAGTGCCACCGACTGCGTGATCTTGCTGAGGGCTTCGGATGTAATTGTTGGACATTAGTGGGCTGGATCCGTCCGCAATAGCTTCGCTAATGAACCCCGGCCCTCATCTGCCAGAACTGCCGCAACAGGTCCCGGCGAATGAAGATCGAAAACAGCGATGACAACACCATTGAGTAGGTCTTGCGGTCGCCGCGAGAAACCAAGCCGCCTTAAGGGGCTGACGAGCATCGTTGCGGGTCAGGTGATTGCAGGCCGTACAGATGCCTGCGCGGGTGGCAAATAGGATGAGCAAAGACCGCCACCTTGGGCGGGGACCGACACCGTTGCCGGGAATTGTGGTGCAGAAATCAACGGAGGATCGGGGCTTGGTCGGGTCCATGGGCTGGGACGGCTCGCAAATCCTGCAGGCCCATGACTTTGAGTAGCTCGAGTTTGGACGCGTCCACCGATCCGGGTACAGCCGTGTACACGACGATGCGCAGGTCGGTGCCTGGTGCGGTGAGGACGTCGCAGTCGATGTGGATCGGCCCGACGGGCGTCGAGGTGGCAGTTTTGGTGCTCGACCTGTGACGTGCGACGTGCGCGTCGCGCCAATGGCGCCTGAAGTCGGCTGACTCGGCTTCGAGGCCACTGATCAACATGGTGAGTCCCGGATCCTGCGGGTAGCGGCCGGTGGCCTCGCGGAGGTCGGCGGCAAGATCAGCGGAGAACTCCGCTGCGTGGTGTTCGTCGAAGCCGATGACTCCAGGTGCCCGCGTGAAGTGTCGCCAGGCGACGTTGAGATCGAGCCCGCGCAGTTCCGAAGGGTCTCCCGTGAGTGCGGCCCAGAGCGGGTTCCACCACAACAGGTCCCACGCGGCCGAATGCACCCCGACCGGTAGGTCGCCGAGTCGGTCGAGCATGCGTTGGATGCCCGGTGTGATGTGTGTTGATACGGACCCGGCGGTCGGTGGGGCGGCACCGCCGGCGAGGTAGAGATGGTCCCTTTCGTCGTCGGTCAGGCGCAGTGCGCGGGCGAGCGCACCGATCAGCTGTGGTGAAGGGTGCTGGGCTCTTCCTTGCTCGAGCCGCACCAGATACTCGACGCTGACCCCCACCAGCACGGCAAGTTCCTCACGGCGCAGGCCGGGTGCGCGTCGCCCGGTACCGGCGGGTATGCCGACCTCCTGTGGGCTGAGCCGGTCACGCCAGGCTCGAAGCACCTCGCCGAATGCGTTCATCAGTACAGGATGCCCGCGCGGCCGGTCCGGAAGCTGGTACTGACAGGGCATACCCACCGAGGTGGTCCTCGACGCAAAGTGGATACATGACCACGACATTGATCACGGGAGCAAACCGCAGCCTCGGCCTGGAGACCGCACGCCGACTCGTTGAAGCAGGCCACACCGTCTACGCCGGCATGCGTGACCCCGACAGCGGCGACGCCGCACGCTCGGTCGGCGCACGGATCCTTCGACTGGACGTGACCGACCAGCAGTCGGTCGACGCGGCCATCATCGAACTCCAGCAGCTGGACGTGCTCATCAACAACGCCGGCATCCTCGGCAACGCGTTCGGCGTAGACGACCTTGACGCGGACGCCATAGCCGCCGTACTGGACACCAACGTCACCGGCATCGTCCGTGTCACGCAGTCCGCCCTGCCGCTGCTGCGACGTTCGGCCAATCCGGTCATCGTCAACGTTGCATCCGGCGTCGGCTGGCCCCGCTATCTCCAGGACTCCACCCACGACGAGTACCCGGTACAGGCCGTCCCCTACGCGGCGTCGAAGGCCGCCGTCATTGCGCTGACGGTGCAGTACGCAAAGAACCTCCCGAACATGCGCGTCAACGCCTCAGATCCGGGTTACACCGCCACCGACTTCAACCGGCACAACGGACATCAGACAATCACCGAAGGCACAGACGCCACCGTGGCGCTCGCCACCATCAACCAGGACGGACCAACCGGGGAGTTCCGTGACCGCACCGGCCGCATCGCCTACTGATCGTGTCCACCCAAGCGGTCCACCGGGTGGCGGACTGCCGTAGCGCGGCACGAACAGAATGATTGGTCAGCTTTTCCAGTGCTTCCAGTGCTTCCAGTGCTTCCAGTGCCGCTAGGCCGAGCCCAGCGTTTGGCCACGGTTTTCCCGGATTGATCAGGTCTTTTACTGCCCATTTATCGACCTGCCCGTCGTCACTGAGTTAGCCGAATGGTGACCAGTTGTTGGTGGTTGCGGCGGCGCCGGTGGCATTTCGGTCATACGGCAACCCTTTCTCCGGTGCGCAACGGCTTCCCCACCCGGGCGACCGTGGCGAAAACCGGCTGTTGTTCGTACCGGACGTGCAGGGGCCTCAGTCGGAAGTCGCCAGCGGCCGGTTCCGCCGGTCCCTATTGTCATGGATATGGGTCGTAGATCCGTCGGTGCGCTGCTGATGGGGTTCGCCGTGTTGGCCGCGGCGGTGGTACCCCAGATGGGCGTCCGGGTGGTTCCGGGCGATCCGTCGGCGACACAGGTGCCGGCTCCGCCGGCGCTGGGTTCCTGCCTGCTGGAACCGGTTTCCTACGAGGTGCTCCAGCTGGCGAACGGGATGAATTCGCTACATCCGGCCGTGCTGGGATCGTGCGCCGGTCCGCACTACGGCGAGGTGATCGAACTCAAAGCCGACTTCCCCCTCCTCGAGTGGAATCCGGCGAATCCCTATCCGGGGATGACCGACAAACAGCGGGACGTGTTGTTTTCCTGCGACTCCGGGCCGAGCTACCTGGGGCTGCCCAGCGGAACCGACGGTGAGGTGGCCGGCTGGACCCCGGTCGTGTCGATGCAAACCGCCCTGCTGGCCGGCGACGCCAGGCAGCGCGCCGCCGGCCAGCGCTGGGCCGCGTGTGTACTACTCGGCACCGGAGACGCTGGTATCGACGCCACAATTCGGGACACCTACACGGGGACGTTGAAGAACGCGTTCCTGGCCGGCACCACACCCGACTCGTTCGGGAAGTGCGCTCTAGGATCGCTCACCCAATCCGCTCCGACGCCGTGCCGGGACCCGCACACCCACCAGCTGCTCGGCATCAAACACTTCCCGCCCGGGCAACACCCCGCCGCGTCTATCCAGGCCGACTGTCACCGACTTGCCGCCCAATTGACCCGCATGCCCGATCCCAGCGCCGGCGGCCGATTGCGCCTACTCGGCGAATTGACCCGATGGGACAGCCAGGGCTACACCATCGCCCCCGGGCAACCGCACGAGCCTGACGAGACACTCGAAGCCTCCTGCAGCGTGGTCACCGCCGGCACCGCCAGGCTGACCGGTTCACTGCTCGGCATCGGAGCCCGGCCGCTACCCATCACCGGGTAAACCACCCCGGCGCAAAAAGGGGACGTCACATCCACCGCTCCAGCATCACCTACAACAGGTCAGCACCTGCACAGCGCCTTAGGCCGACACGAACCCAACAAAACGGCCGACCGTGGAACGCGCCGGCGACTGGCTGGCCTGAAGATCGGCTACCACCGGCGGAGCCCTGGCCGGCACCCATCCGCGGACCAACCGGAATCGGCAACGCCAAAAACTGTACGGTGCCTCGAGATCGCCGACGACGACAGCAACGCCGTGCGGACGACAACCTGCGGGCGTCAGCTCCCAGGGCGCCGGCCGCTTCGATGATGGCGCAGCGGCGGGTTATGCCGGGCGTGGTTGCTCATTATGGCGAGAGTTGGACGCGTAGAACCCGGTCGGCGGCGCCGGGTCCGTCGTCGATGATCTGTCCGCGGGCGGTGCGGTACCGGCCGGTGCCGCCCAGGATGGCCCATGGTCCGAAACTACGGCCGGGCGGCTGTTGCTGTTGCTGCTGGACGCCGGCCGCCGGGGGCGGCGGTGGTGGTGGCGGCGGCGGGCCGTCGATGGTGAATGACTGCCAGTGGATCTGGCCCCGGGTGCCCAAATCGATGACACCGGAACAGATCTGGTCGACCTCGGTGGACGGGACGAAGGGGATGTTCGCGACGCAGGTGCTGTTCATGACCCCGAGGTGCACACCGGCGGCGCTGGTGACGTCGTCTTTGCGGTACGTGGCGTCCCCGGGGGTCGGGCCGGCCGTTCCCAGGTCGAGGGTGGTGAAGGCCGTGGTGCGCACATGGAGTTTCAGAGTGGTATAGGCGGCCGGGGCGGTAACGCTCGAGCCGGGTCCGTCGAGCGTGGCCCCGGCAGCAGTCGACCCGCCGACCAGCAGGACGGCGGGCAGGGCCAGGAGCAGTGCGGCTGACGGTCGGCGCGTGCGAGCTGCGGCGACCAAGGAGGCTGACCGGGTGCCGCCAGGGCGGGTGATCGCCGGGTTGCCTGGCGCGGCTGCCGATGGCCGGTTCACGATCCCGGTCCTGATGCGCTGAGCGCAACTTCGGGGTTGGGGAGCGCGCAGTGCAGCAGGCGGTGTACTTCGACCCGGTCGGGCCCGGTGAGCAGCGCCGGGTCCTCTCCGGGTAGCAGGTCGGTGGCCATCACGGCTTGGACGGCGGATTCCAGCGCCTCGACGGATACGGCCAGGGTCAGGGCAAGCGCGCCGCCGTTGGGCGCTTCGCACAGCAAAGTGCCGGTGATGCCGGGTACCTGCCGAACCGCGGGCCATACCCGTTCGGCCCCGCTGCGGCGTAGGGCGGCCTTCCACTGTGGCCCTCGTGGGCCGTCGAAGGCGGTGAGCTGCAGGAACTTCGCCGCGGCCGGAACGTTTCCGGTCTGCTGCTCGACCACGGCGTAGCGATGCCCGGCGCTCACCCGGACGGGCGCAGCAGCCCCGGCGGCGCTGTGGCCGGTCGGGCCGGTGGCTGCTGCTGGCCAGAAAGTGAGCAATGCGCCGTCCATGCCGTCCCGGGTCATCGACAGGGCGCGGCTGACCAGCGCACCCAGCCGCGCAGGCGCGGTGTCGAGGATCTGATCCACCCAGGCGAGCTCGTGCGGTGGTGGAGCTCCGGTGAACGGTTGATAAATGATGTCCACGAGGTACCTCCCTGACGGCGGATTCGGACCGTTCACCACGGTGCCCGGGGTCAGCGGAGACGTCATCAGTGGCAGCACTGATCTGCTGACCACCGCCGGCGCGCCAGGGTCCCGGCAGCTGATTGGCAGGGGGGTCGAAGTGGAGCAGGCTGAGAAGATGCTGGCGGCAGAGCGTCCCTTCGTGGGGCGGGGGCAGGAACTGACCGTCGTCCGGAACGGGCTCGCGGCCGCTGCCGCCGGCGAAGGCGTCGTGGTGGTGGTCGCCGGGCCGGCCGGGATCGGGAAGAGCAGGCTGGTCGAGGAGGTGCTGCGGCCCGACGCGCCGCGGGGGGGCCAGGGCCGCCGGGTGGGGCGGGGGTACTGCGCGCCCGGCCGGGCTGCCCCGTCGCTGTGGCCCTGGCAGCAGGCGCTGCGGGCGATCGTCCGCCACCGCGGGGCCGACACTGCGGCGGCCGCCGCGGCACTGCAGGCGTTGCATTCGGTGGTGCAACGGGATGAGCCGGACAACTACCGGGTGGCGGCCGCGACCAGGGCTCAACTGCTGTCGCCGCCGCCGAAGCTGTCCTGCGCGCGGCCGCGGACCCGATGGTGGTCGTGCTGGAGGATCTGCACTGGGCCGACCAGAACTCCCTGACCTTGTTGGAGCTGGTGGCCGGCGGGGTCGGCGACAGTTGCCTGACGGTGCTCGGGACGCTGCGGGAGTCCGCCGGAGTGCACCTGCACGGCGCCGGTCCGGGCCGCCTCCCCGGTAGCGCGGTGCTCAGGTTGCGCCCACTGACCCGTCCGGACGTCGCGGAGTACCTGTCGCGGCGAACCGGGAGCGCTGCAGGCGATCCGCAGGCCGACCTGGTGCTGCGGCGCAGCGGCGGTCTGCCGCTGCTCCTGGACGTGGCGGCGACCGATGACCTGGCTGTCGGCGAGCCGGTGTTGGCCGAGATCGCCGATACCCTGCTCGGTCAGCTACCGGCCCAGGCCCGCCGGGTCGTGCAAGTCACGGCGCTGCTGCGCCAGCCGGCCCTGGCGGATCTGGTGGCCTCGGTCGCGGAACTGCCGGCCGCTGCCGCCCTTGCCGCGCTCGACGAGGCGTGCCGGTCCGGCCTGCTGGTGAAGGCGACCAGGTGGGACGGACCGGGAGAGCCGGCGTTCGCCGTGTCGCACGCCCTGCTCGCCGACGCCTTGGTCAGTGGAGCGGAGCCGGCCACGGTCCGCGAGGTCCATCGCCGGGCGGCCCTTGCACTGCAGATCCGCCCACCCGGTACCCCCGGGTACGACGCGGCGCAGGTCGCGGCTCACTGGCAGCGGGCCGGTCCGGACCCGGCTGCCCAACGCAGCGCCGCCGGGTGGGCCGAACGCGCCGCCCAGGACGCCCGGCGGGCGTTGTCGTTCGATCAGGAGGCGCTGCACCGGGCCACCGCCGTCACTGCGCTGCGCGCCGCCCGGGCCACCGACGCCGAGCTCGCCTGCGCACTGCTGGAGCAGGCCCGCGCCCGCTACCTGGCCGGGTTCGTCACCGACGCTCTCGAGCTGTGCGAGCAGGCCAGCTTCCTCGCTGCTGGGTCGGCCCGGCCGGAGCTGCTCGCCGCGGCGGCGCTGCTCGTGCGCTGGGTCACGTTCCCCCGCGCCAGGCACATCGTCGCCGACCTGTGCCGGGCGGCGCTGGCCGCCGCGCAGCCCGCAGGCGTCACCTCCAGGCTGCTGTCCCAGCTCGCCGTCGTGGATATGGGGTCGGGGGCGCTGCACCAGGCGCGCCGCCGCGCCGAGAAGGCCTGGGAGCTGGCGCTGGGCACCGCTGACCCGCAGACCGTGCTCGACGCCGCCCGAGCCCGGGAGCTGTGCCTGGTCGGCCCCGACGACGCCGCGGAACGGCTGCAGCTCGGCGACCTCGCCGCTGGGCAGGCCGACCTGCTCGGTCAACGACTCAGCGCCGTCGTCGCCCACGAGTGGCGGCTCCGCGGCGCCTACCAGCTGGCCCGGCTCGACCTGGTCCAGGACGCTCTGCACGCCATCCACGAGCAGGCGGCCCGCAGCGGCCTGCCGTTGGCGCGGTGGCATGAGCAGCGTTGCCTGTCCGCAAGGGCAGCGCTGGAAGGCCGGTTCGACCAGGCCCGGCACCACAACGCCCAAGCGGCCGAGCTGGTCGGGGACGCCCAGGATCCCGCCGCCGCCGCCCTGGGCGATGTGTTCACCGCTCACCTGGCCCTGCTTCGCGAGGACCGGCACGAGATCCCCGACGGCTTCTGGCCGGCCGCCGCGGCCACCGAGCACTACCCGCTCGTGCTCGCCGTCCGCGCCCGGGTCCAGCTGCTGCTGGGCCACCACGAACAGGCCCACGCCGACTACCGACAGCTGCGGCACGCTTTGACCGAGCCGACCGTCGACCTGCGTTTCCCGGCGCTGCTGGTCCACCTGGCCGAGCTGGCCCGCACCTTCGCCGACCCGGCCCAGGCTCAGCTGCTCGCCGACCACCTGCGGCCCTACGCCGCCTACCCCGGCGCGCTCAGCCTCCCGAACGTATGGTTCACCGGCTGCGCACAACGCTCCTACGGACAGGCCCTGCACCGGGCCGGCGCGCTACCCGAAGCCGAACTCACGCTTCGAGCCGCCCTGGATTACGACAGCGCGCTGGGCGCCGCCCCCTACCTCCCCCTCGACCTACTCGCGCTGGCCGAGGTGGTGACCGACCAGGGCGATCCCGCGGCGGCGACGCCGCTGATCGCCGATGCTGCAGCCCAGGCCCGCCGCCTCGACCTGCCCGGGGTACTGGCCAGAGCCGACCAGCTGCTGGCCGCCACCACCGCCAAAGCGCGTGCCCACGACCCGCTGACCCCCCGCGAACGACAGGTCGCCCTGCTGCTGCTCGACGCGCTACCCAACCGCCGGATCGCCCAGCTGCTCGTCCTGTCCGAGCGCACAGTCGAAAGCCACGTCCGCTCCATCCTCGCCAAGCTCGGCTTCACCAACCGCACCGAGCTCGTCTCCCGCTGGCGGCCCTAACCTGCCAGGCATTGTCCCACTGGCTGGAATTAGTGGTCCGAGATGGCCAACGACTCGCGACGCGGCCGGCCCGGCGAAGGAAAACGTTGGGCTGCGGCGTCTTTGAGCAAGCCGGTGAGCCGAAGGATGCCCGGGTCGGTGGCGCTGGGCGCTCGGACCATCGCAAAATCATGGCGATGCACCGAAGCCCTGAGCGGTCGCAGGGTCACCGTTTCGGGAAGGACGTCGACGGTCAGCTCCGGAATCAGAGCCACACCGGCCCCGGTCCCGACCAGCGCGAGGAAGACGGCGAAATCGGACACCTGGGCGCCGATCCTGGGTGTGAAACCGGCTGCGCCGCAGGCTCTCTGGATCATTTCGTGGCACGCCCACCGGGTATGGGGGACCACCCAGCCACTGTCGGCGAAGTCAGCCAGGTTCGCTAGGGATGGCGGCCCCCCGACTCCGGTGGCCAGGTAGACGTTTTCCGACACCAGCGGCGCCGCGGTCAAGCCCTTGCCATCCGGTCCTGGCATGTTCGAATAGGAATGGGTGACAGCGAGATCGACATCCCCGGCGGCCAGCGCCAGGATGGCGTCCTGGGGCTCCAGCTCGATGAGCTGGAGGGTGAGACCGAGTTCGGGCCGGTCCCGCACGGTCTTGAACACGTCGGCGATGGCTAGCGCCGATCTCGTCTTCACCCGTCACCCCCTCGGCCAACCGTTGATGACCGAGTTGCCGCGACTGGCCAGGACACTGACAGAGTGAGGCAGAGTTCTCCCGGACAAAGTCCGAAGCGGGCATCTTTTGCAGGTCGGCCCATGATGCCACCCAGTACAGCGGTTCCATCCACGGATCGGCTTTCAGAGGCCGAGAGCTAAGCGTCGATCGGGACGATCGGCGAAAAGCTGCTAACCACTCCCAACGATTCATTCACCGGCTACGTCACGGCATTGTCCGGGTGTCACCTCGTGGCCTATCGGCACTATCCTGACCGGGCCACTGCGGTTCACCGCGACCGTCCACCCAAGATACTGACCCACCTCATCGACCGGATGGGACAGCTGACGTCTCGGGTCTGTCAATTGAATTGATCGGTGGAACCCGTCTTTGGGTCGTGCTGGCGGCCGCTGCCAAGATTTCGCCCGAGCCCCCCACGGGAGGGGTCGCCAGCGTGAACAACACCTCGCCGGACTCCGCTGCCAGTGCGGCAGAGCGGCACTTGGCCGAGCGGGGCGGGCCGGCGGGTTGGGTGTTGCTGATCGCCGCCGCGGCGTTGGTGCTTTTGGTGGCGTTCTCGGCCGGGTATGGCCATCACCGTGACGAGTTGTACTTCGTGGCCGCTGGTCGGCATCTGGCGTGGGCGTATCCGGATCAGGGCCCGCTGACGCCGCTGATCGCTGGGTTCATGAACTCGGTGGCGCCCGGCTCGCTCGTCGTGTTGCGGTTACCGTCCGTGCTCGCGGCCGCGGGCACAATCTGGACGACCGGGTTGTTGTGCCGGGAGGTCGGCGGCAGCCGTGGGGCCCAGGCGCTGGCCGCGGCGTGCTCAGCGGTCGCAGTGGTCGTGTTGTTCACCGGTCATACGCTGAGCACCTCCACGTTCGACCTGCTGGCCTGGACGGCGGTGACCTGGCTGGCGGTGCGCGCGGTGCGAACGCAGCGGCCGTGGCTGTGGCCGCTGGCCGGGGCCGTCCTCGGAGTGGGTCTGGAGAACAATCCGTTGCCGGCGTTCCTGGCCGCCGCGTTGGTCGTGGGCCTGGCCGTGTCGGGGCCGCGGCGGGTATTGCGTGAGCCGCGGTTCTGGTTGGGCGCGGGCCTCGCAGTCGCCTTGTGGTCCCCGTGGCTGATCTGGCAGGCCGGGCACGGCTGGCCGCAGCTGGTGGTGTCCGGGTCGATCGCCGCGGGGGGTTCGACGAGTTCGGCGCCGCGGTGGCAGATCGTGCCGTTCCAGGTATTGCTGGCCGGCCCACCGCTGGCGGTCGTGTGGATCGCCGGGCTGGTCCGGTTGTTCCGCGACCCGGCAGTCCGCGACCTGCGGTTCGTGGGCTGGGCGTGGTTGCTGCTGGCCGTGACGTTCGTGGTGGTCGGCGGCAAGCCCTACTATTTGTCCGGCCTGCTGCCGCTGCTGCACGCGGCCGGTGCCGGCCCGGTCATCGCCTGGGTCGAACGCGGCCGGGCGGGGCCGCGCAGGACCGTGTTGTGGGTGGTCATTGCGATCAGCGCGGCGGTCGGCGCGGTCGTCGCGTTGCCGGTTCTGCCGGCCAGGCTGGCCGGACCGGTGATCGCGATGAACCCGGACGTGGGCGAGACGATCGGCTGACCCGAACTGGTGGACACCGTCGCAGATGTCGCCGGTGGCGTGCCGGATCGGGCCCATCGGGTGATCCTGACCGCCAACTATGGGGAGGCCGGTGCCATCGATCGGTACGGCCCGGCCCACGGACTGCCGCCCGCCTACAGCGGACACAACGCCTACGGCCAGTGGGGACCGCCGCCGGACACTCCAGGTCCGGTGATAGCCGTCGGCTTCCAACCTGGCCAGGCCAGCGTGTTCCTGCGCGGCTGCACCCTGGCGACCCGTATCCGCAACACCGGGGACATCGACAACCACGAGAACGGCAAGCCCGTCCTCGTCTGCCTCGGACCGGAGCACTCCTGGTCCGCACAGTGGCCACAGATCCGTCACCTGAACTGACATCACGGCCCGGTCTCCTCCGCCAGTCTCACGAGCTACACCGAAAAGCCCAGCCGACGGCGTTCTCGTTGCGCCGGCAGGTCCGGGGCCAGTGAATGTCCGTGACCTTCGCCGCTATTCCGGGATAGCTCAGCCGGGAAGGACTCGAAAACGGAGTTTGCCCAGTTCGGATGCCTTTCTTCAGTCTTGATCGATGATGGATGGGTGGCCTGGGAACCATCGTCACGACCGTCATCGGCTGATTCCCAGCGCGGCTGCCGAATACGCCCGGACGCCGGCTCTCGGCTGACTTGCACACGTCCAATAGCTACCACCGAAACAGACCGGCGTTCATTCTGATCGTGTACACCCTGGGGGTCGTCGCAATCGTCCTGGTCGCGCGGCATGACGGGATCTGCGGTCCTGGCCGCTTGTTCCGGCGGCGCAGATCAGCCAGATAACCGTAACAATACGGGCCAGCTAATCTGACAAGTGACAGTCCTGTGGCGCTCATGTCCCGGCCCCGAGAATCAATGGCCACCGTCGTCATCGCGCCAATCTTCGCGGGACCAACCATGGAACACAGTTCAGTGGGTTGTCCTGCCGAATGAACCCGGTGGAACCACCGGCCGGTTGCAGTAAATCCACCGACCTGGCGGATGTCCGGAGGGGCTACACTTCGCCGTGTTTGAGCGGGGTCGGCGGTTGTCGTAGTCGGAAAGGTGTCTGTGATGGTTATCGGTCGGTCTCGGCGGGTGCTCGCCTTGTTGTGTGCACTGGCAATGGCGATGGGTTTGCTGACACTGGTGCCGGCCGGATCGGCCGAAGCCATCACGGCTCCCACCACTCAATCGCACGGGTCGGGTAACACACAGGACCGGCTCGAACGCGGGATCCTGCAAGCCTTGCGGACCTCTGGCTTCACCGATGTCGTCGACGGAAACGGGACGTTTCCGTACCCCAGGATCGCGGCGACTCCCAATATCGACTTCGCGGTGATTCGCCTCGACCGCCACGGCCGTCCGGAGCAGTCGGTGAACGCGTTGCTCTCCCGTGATTACCCGCGGGGAGTGCTCGCCCCGATCGGGCGCGACCTGCGTTCGACCGGCGTGCGGTTCCGCGCGTGGAACCTGGACCGGTTCGACCAGACCAACGGATTCACCTGGGCCACCCCGGCCTTCACCGCTGCGGACGACGTTGTCGCCGGCCGGGAGAATGCCCGTCTCGACTTCATGGAGCCCTACCCGGCTTCGACCTTCAAGCTGGTGATCGGCTATTGGATCGCGCACCTCGTCGACCTGGGCGTGCTGCACTGGGGCGACACGTACAGCTACGACCCGGGCGCGAACCCGCCGTCGTTGTGCGCTGAGGGAGCGCGCACGGCAACCATTGCGCAGTTTCTCGACACGATGATTGCCGAGTCGAGCAACCGGGACACCTGCGCGCTGATCAAACGGCTGCACGAGCTCGATCAGATCAATGCAATGAATGTCGGGCTCCAACGGATGGGCCTTCCTTCATTACAGATTCTGGGAACCGATCCCGCCACCGGTGGCAGCTGGGGCGTCGGCAAGATCACCGTCGGCGCGTTCGACGTGGCCAAGCTGTTGCTCCTGGTCGACGGTGACCGCGGGACGCTGTTCCGCGATGCGGGTGGACGTCGGGTGACCAGCGACGACCTGGGCAACTCGGCCCGCTCTGTCCTCAAGGCCGCCCTCGCCGACCAGGGTTTCAACGAGGCGCTGTCCACGACGAACTGGTGTGGCCACACGTTGCCGGCATCCTTTGGCAACACCTCGCTCTACCCGGTTACCGGCATTCCGAACGCGACCCCGCAGCGCTGGCTCGACAACACCGGTGCCGCAACGGTCGACGGAATTCCCTATTTTCAGGACACTCGTCCCTGCAACGCCGCCGCGCAGGTGCAGTTCAGTCACAAGACCGGATTGACCCGTAACTACGGTTCCGACGTCGGCGTCGTGCACTCGCTGCCGGGCAACCCACGTCGCAATTATGTCATCGCGATCATCACCAACCTCGGTGACCGCTACACCGATCCGATCATGAACAATGCCCCTTCGGACCCGCAGCAGGGGGACTGCTGGACCGCCGACTTCGTCTGCTACAGCCAGGCTTTCGCGCGTTTCGGAGCGAGCGTGGACCGCTTGATGACCACCCTCGATGCGACGGACTGAGCGGCCGCACCCGGTAGGCCATGCATTTGCAGGTGCACCGCCGGTGTCACCGCGGACCTGGACGTGGCCGACTGCAGGATCGAGCACCCGATCTCGCGAGCTCGGTCAGGGCGCTGGGAACGCCGACAGCGCCGTTGCGAGAACAGCGAGCAGTACAACACAACCGCCCGGCGGTGAGTCCTGACCATCGCGCCGAGGTGAAGGCACCGACGTACAGACTTGCGATGGCGACCGCGACCGAAACGATCGCGATAATTCGAATCACTCAGTTCTTGCGAAGATTACTCACGGCCTGGGTGACGCTCTGCCGGCGCTCCTACGCGGACGGATCGTTCCAGATCCCTTGGTGTTCACCTCCCGTGTCGAAAAAGTGGGTCAGATAGCGCGCGGGCGGAAGATGGCTGTCCCGCACCAGTGAGAACACCTCCGCCCCATCACGGACCGGGTCGCCAAGCTCAAAGACCTGGGCAAACCCCAGGTAGACACTTGGATGCTCCGGAATGGCCGCCGCGTACTGTTCGGCCTCCACCTCTGCCCGCTCGATCGCCGAGTGCTGATCTTTTGCTTGCCACAGCGTGATCCGTTCCTCATACATCTGTTCCTGACCGGTAGGCACAAGCCCACCAAACGCGAACAGACACCGCACGGCGAACCATTGAGCCACACCGTTGTCGCGGTTCACGACGAAATCCTAACGTCTGCGGGCGAGCTGGTTTCGCCGCGATGGCGGTATCTCTGGTGTGGAATCTGCGGGCATCCGGATCAGCGCCCCCATCGCTGGCATCGATGATGAGCTGATCATTGCAGTTGGGACGGCCGGCGCCCGGCAGTCGGGCGCCCTGAGTGTCGAGGTGAGTTGAGACGAGCGGTTCATTCCATCGGCAACTTTCCGTCCGGTACCAACCATGCTGCTTCCGCAGTATCGCCAGCGTTCTGGACTGCGCCGTATGGGTACATTCACCTGTACGGCCGACTTGGGGAGCCGGAGGCCTGGTCCGACTGGGGTGGTGGATGTCCTGACGGCACTCTGGCGGCGTCGCTGAGGCCGACATCGACGCCGCTTTCGGCGAGTTGACTGTCCGGCGAATGGCAGCCCGTCCAGTTTCTTCCCGGCGCGTTTGGCACAAGTGCATTCATGAATATCGGGGTCCTGAGAGCGCAGGCGCATTCTCCCACCCCCCAACTTCTGCTTCTCGAACGCGAGGAGTGAACTCCCTTCTCAGCGGGCCCATTGCCGTGGAAGCTAGCGGCGTGTCCAGCACGGGACCGGGATCGGTCCCGGCCGATGACAGATTGGTGCTGCATTCCGGGGTCAAATCAAATCACTGCTTCGCTCGATACTTCGGCAGGAGAAGGGTCAGGGTGACAGCAGGGAGTTCAGTACGTTTGCGGGCGCGACGGCGTTCTGCAGCGGGCCGGGACTTGTATCCAGGACGGCTGCCCACATGACCTGGTGATATTTCGCTCCGATCACAGGTGGTTTACCCGCGACCATCCAGACCGTGTACAAGCGGTCGCGGGTCATCGCCGAGCCGATGTAATCACCCGGAAAGATGCCACGTGCGAAAGCAGCATAGGCGTAGTCCGTCCTCGGGCCGAGGACGACCGGATCCAGGAAATGGGCACCGCTGTCACGGGACAAGGACAACAGCTGCCTCCCGAAACGGCCATTCTTGATGTCGCTGTTGGTAACCCCATAGGAAACGGCGACCGTCCCGCGGTACGCAGACACGTCCACGTTCACCCCCAGCAATGCGGCCGATGGCCGGTTGACGGTCACCGGTGTCGACCATTTCTTCCCGGTTGTCGAGGACGACATCCTCACCTTGGTCGTGTCCACCGCATTCCATGCTGCGTACAGTCGACCGTTGACCGGGTCAGCGGTGGCCGACATCAAGCAGCACCGAAATCCGGCCGGTCCGTCTCCGAGGTCCCGGGTGATATCGCCGCCGGGACTCCAGGTGGCGCCGCCGTCGGTGGACACCGCCGTGGTGAACACCGGCACAAACTGGGCGGCGGCGGCGGCAGCCGCCGAGGGGGCAACGGCTGCCTGCCGGTGACCCGCCCGGGCGGCGGCCGCCTCCGGGCCTTCGGCCGCAGCGTTGGGGCCGAAATCGATGTAGGCGTCGACCAGCGCGCCGTTGGGCAACAGCATGGGCTGTGAGTTCTGGGTGTTGGCGTGCGGAAGGGTGACATTGATCGGCTTGCTCCAGGTCCGGCCGTGGTCGTCGGAGAACACCAGTGCTTGCGGAGAACCGTCGAAGTTACCGAAGATGTCCGTCAAGAACGGCGTCCAGAACTGGTACAAGCGGCCCCGGTGTGGGCTGCGGGAGCTGGTATCGACGACCAGCGTGTTCTTGTCGTCGGATACGTCACAGGTGGCGCTGCGATGAGCGAACACCGGCTGCCCGAAAGTCTTGCCGCCGTCGGTGCTGCGCGATACCACGACCCCGCTGTCACATCCGGCGTTGAACACCAACGTTGACACGTAGGCCGACCCGTCCGCGGCGAACACCACTATCGGGTCGCTGGCCCGTTCCCAGGTCGCGCTGCCACCGGTCGTCGCGGTCACCCCGGGCAGCGGCCGGTGATGCCAGCTCGCCCCACCGTTGTCGGTCCAGGCCGTCTCGATACCCACAGCGCCGCCGTCCGGATACCGGCCGTCGTGGGCGACAGCGACGGCGATATCGGGATTCAACGGCGACACTGCCACGTCGGGTTCCACCAGCGTGTCCGGTTCCGACCCGGGCAGCGACGGCACATCCTGGCGGGCGGCCTGACCCACGTGCAGCACCGCCGCTCCCACCGACCCGGCGGCCAAGGCCGTCGCGGGCACCGCCGAGAGGAACATCGCGGCGACGGCCAGAGCCGGCACCCCCACCCCCCATCGTCGCCCAGTAATCCGGCGGCCTCGACGACCCAGCAAGAATGCGGAAGGAGACGATCGGTGCATTGGAACCTCCCCGGTTGCGGCAATGATGTCCCATTGTGCGCGGCCGCCGGCGACCCGGCGACCCGACCCCCCGGGTCGATTCTCGGGTGGGTCTTGAACCGAAGGGCTTCGGTCCGGTTGCCTCTCCGCCCGCACCGCCCTCGGATCGTTGCGTAATAGGCGATAGGCCAGGAAGGCGACCGAGATGTTTGAGACGGCGCCGATAGCCATCGCGACTACGAGAGCGATGACGAGGAGCAGTACGGTAGCCCGGGTCAAATTGGCGACACCGAAGATATGCACCAGGATGCTGGCCGCAACGATAGTGGCGAACATGAACCGATCATCGGGGCAAGTTGATCAGCTCGCTAATCCCTCACACACGGTCCAACCGGGAGCTGTGAGTGCAGGCAGCATGCGGTTCCGGACGTCGACGAGCGTCGGACTGAAGAACCTGGGACGGCATTCCGATCAGATTACAGATCACCCGCACGATGCCGAGGACGAGCGCGCCCAGCCCGATGTTGCGCTCCGGAATTAACCAGAGCCGGCTCTTTTGCTTTTGCTGTTTCCGTCGATCACGAGAGTAGTCACGGTCGTCAGGAGAAACATTCCGTGGATCGGATCGCCGCGGCGAGGCTCGATCCCGGAGAGTTGTCGTAGCCGCGCCGCGTCAGCCGCGCGCAGGCCGGACAGAACCGACACGGCTAACAGGCGAGGGTCGAATCGTCGATCGGCATGATTCCATCGGAGCCCGGGGATTGGCGTTCTGGAACGCGGTCTCCAGCGCCGGCGGCCAGCGTCGGTAGCGGGTACAAAAGCCGCCGAATCCTGGGTGGCACGAGCGGTGACAGCCATTCGGTGATACCAGCCCCCCGAACCTTGTGATTCCCATCCGGTCGAGTAAGACTGGTGGACTCTTAAGGGCACTGCTGTCGCGAGCCCCACGGTCACTAAACCTGAGCCAGAAACCCAAATAGTCCGAACAGTTGCGTGTCAAGTATTTTTCGAGGTCTTCAGGCCGGGCGACGGTGGCCGCCGCGAGGAGCGGACGCCATCGCCCGTGGTCGCGGATGCGGCCGGGTTCGAGTACTACTGCGCGGGCCGCAGCCTAACGGGACCTGGCGGCCCACCGGCTCCCGCTGACCGGGAATGGTCAGCGAGATCCGGTGTCCAGTTCGCCTTCGGTGGGCCATTGGAGTTGGGTGACTTGGCCGCCCCGGATGGTGGCGGTCAGGCGGATTGGGCCGGATGGGCGTACGTAGAGGTCGTACCGGCCGGCCGGCACGGAGTCGTAAACCAACGAATGCGTGACCGTGCCGTCGGGTAGCGGCCGGGCGACCACGGCGACGTGCGGCGGCGCACCGGCGGCATGGATGTGCGGATGTTCGTGGTCGTGGTCGTGGTCGTGGTCGTGATGATGGTCGCTGGCGTGGGGGTGCGGGTGGCCATGCCGGTCCGCCACCGCGCCGGCCGGGTCGCGTTGGCGCGACCCGGCCGGAACGATCTCGACCTCAAGATCCGCCATCGCTGCAGGCATGGTGACGATCAGCGCTCCGATGTCACCGCCGATGTCCAGTATTACGGCGTGACCTTTGCCGGCGTGGGGGTTCTCGGCGGTGTTCGCGGCCTGCAGCTCCGTGCGGGTGAGCGTCATCGGGTCAGCCGACCGCGGGGACCGGGGGGGTGGTGAGGTAGCCGCTGGCTGGTGGTGCCACATACGGGAACGACGGCAGGAGCGGCGCGTTGGTGTACTTGGTCCCGTCGCGTAGGAGCCCGGCGGGGTTTTTGGGATCGGGGACCAGGATTGCGTCGACTTTGTAGTCGGGGTAGACCAGCGGCAGGCTCAACCCGGCGACCGCGCGCAGCTCGATCGTGGTGACGTCGTCG
>JBBRDH010000062.1:0-28393 GCA_038204125.1 Mycobacteriales bacterium | reverse complement strand
AGAATTCGAATCCGGCGTCGGTGAAGTTCCTCGGCTTTGCCGGCTCGCTGCAACTGGGTATCGCCCTGTTGTTCGCGGCGATCGCCGGGGCATTGGTGGTCGCCCTTTTAGGGACGATCCGGATCCTGCAGTTGCGCAGCCGAGCCCGGAAAGCCTCGCGCTGAACCGCTTTCAGCGGCGGGAGAGGGATTCCAGGCGGTCCAGCAGCGATTCGAGGGACTCCTCGAACTCGGCGGCCCCATGATCCTGGGACAATTCGCTCTCGAGTTTCATCAACCGGGGATAGCCGTCCAGATCGGACTTCTGCGGCGTGCCGGGATCCGGTTCCTCGATCGGCCCGATATCGGCGCCGCGCGCTGAGACTTCCAGCAGCAGATGACCGAGCAGGAAGCTGGAGAACGCCCTGTAGGCGGCGACCGATGAAGCGTCGGAAAATCCACAGCGATGCAGGTTCTCCAGGAATGACTCCATCCAGCGCAGGCTCCGCAGTGGCGGTTGCACCCACGGAGCGGCCGACGGCCGGGTGGCGATGAGCGGAAAAACCTTGGGGTGGGCCAAAGCAACCCGACGCACGCCATGCGAGAGGCGCTGCAGATAATCCTGCCAGTCGACCGTGGTCACATGGACCTCGGGGTCGTCGTAGAGCTGGTCGATGACGGTTTCGACAATTCCGTCCAGTAACGCCTCACGCCCGGGGACATAGTGATAGAGGGCCATCGCCTCCACCCCCAGATAGCCGCCGAGGCGTCGCATGGTCAGGTGGTGCAGCCCCTCGTCGTCGATCATCGCCACCGCAGCGCGGAGAATGCGCCCCTTGTCCAACTGTCCCCGACCACCGGCCGAACCGGTGGCAGGTGTGGCGCCGGGCGGGGATTTCGGGGTGGAGGAGTGGGATTCGGCGGCGGCTGTCTTCTCCCGGCCCGCCCCGGCCCCGGCCGGTCCGGCAACGGTGGCCTCGTTCGGCGCATCGGCCGAGTTGATCGTCATCCCCGTCACGTTCCTTCCGTTCCTGTGCAAACCACCGTAACCGCAGATCCGCCCGCACGGACGACTCTCCCAGGATCGCAGAGAATCTGATCGGGCAAGATCGACCGCCGGATGACGACTGAGTCCCGGTGGGACGGGGAAACAGGTTGGTCGCGGGCACGCCGGACTCTCGCTCGATCAGACCTCGATCCGCGCACCGGTGGGCCTGAGCCGCGGCACGAGGATTGGAAAAAGGATGGCCATGCCGGTCCTGGTCGGCGAGTTCATGTCCACCGACCCTACGTGGCTACCCGCAGACGCATTGGTGGTGGAGGCTGCCCTCTGGATGCGCGAGCGGGGCGCGAACTGCGTATTCGTCTGTGAGGACGACGGGCGATTCCTCGGGGCGCTGAGCGCCCAGGACATCCTCTACGAGTGCGTTGCCGTCGGCCGGAGCCCCGAGGCGACCAGTCTGCGGCAGGTGCTCGACCCGACGGCGGGCTGGGTGACGCCGGTGAGCACCCTGCAAGAGGCAATGCGGCTTGCCGTCCGCCATTCGTGGCAGACCTTGCCTGTCCTCGACGGACCAGTTCTGGTCGGCTCGGTCAGCCTCGCCGAGATCACCGATCAGTTCCTCCGTCGCGAGATCGGCGGCGGCGATTGGATCGACTGATCAACGGGGCAGGCGGCGATTGCGGAGACGTCCCCAGCGGCCATGGGCGGCGTTTCCGGCCGGGAGCGGATCGAAGACGGTCCCCGAATGGTCGGCGATGTCCCGTCGGGACAATCCGAAAGCCTTGAGCAACGGTGTGACGAGGCCGTCGTACAGTGCCGGGAAGACTCTGAAACCCAGGACCACCAGGTGGTTCGGCAGGCCGACCGACCGCTCGCGGCGCGGTGAGCGCAGGGTTCGCAGGATCGCCCTGGCCACTTTTTCCGGCTGATCCACCGGAGGTGGTGGCCGGCCTTCTCGGTGCAGGTAATTGGCTGCCTGATAATAGGCCGGAGTATTCACACTTCCAGGGGATATCAGGCTCACCGAAATGCCCGGTGTCTGTTTGGCCTCGATGTAGATAGCCCGCGCGAGAGCGTGCACCGCCCATTTACTGGTCACGTACGGGCTCATCAGCGGCACGGAGATCTTGCCGAGCAGTGATCCGAGCAGGATCAGATGGCCGCGCCGAGCGGGCTGGAAGACCCGTAGCGCCGCACGCGCCACGTTGGCGGTGCCGGTGAGGTTGGTCGTCAACACCCGGTCGAACACGTCGACGGGGATGTCCTCGAACCTCCCGTAGCCGACCGCAGCTGCCGCGTGAATGACCGCGTCGACCCGACCGAATCGCTGCACTGCCCGCTCGAACAGTGCGTCGACCTCGGATCCATTTCCGACATCCGTTGGCACCACCAGGGTCTGGCCACCCCCTGCGGCGCATTCAGCCGCCACCTCGGCCAGAGTGACCGATGAGCGGGCCGCGAGAACGACGGCCCAGCCTTCTGCGGCCAGGGCCAGAGCGGTCGTCCTACCGATACCGCTGGAGGCGCCGGTGACGACGGCCACCCGGGGGTTCTGGTCGGTCTTTTGTGTCATGAGGCAGTCCACATCCGCGGTCATGGGGTGGTGTCGGCCGAATTGCGGAAGCGAACGCCGGGCACCAGCCGGCTGCCTGGTTTGCCGCCCGACTCAAGTTACCCGCAGGCCCTGCCTCCGTCCCGGCGGGTCAGTCCGGCGGTTCGGGCGCGCCGCCCCCGGAACCCTCCGCGCGCCCGGCAGGAACGCCGTCGGTATCGGTATCGGTATCGGTATCGGTATCGGTATCGGTGCTGGTGTCGGCACCCCCCGTCCCGTTCTGGGCAGGCTCTGTCTGCCAGACGTCGCTGAGCTGGTCGTCGCTCATCGGAACGCCCTCGTAACTTCCGGCGCCGGCGACCGCCTTTTCCGCTTCGGTGAGATCCTCGGAGTTGGTGACAGGCTCACCGGCGGCAGTGTCCGGCTGCGGTGAGCCGGACTGTTGCCCGCCTCTCGCGGACTCCTCGGTCGAATTGACTGCGGTGGACGGGTTCTCCACGGTGGATTCGTCGGTTCCCGGCACGTCGATCTCCTTCACTACCTCGCGCCGGCGACCAATGTCGCCGGCAGAACTGTTTGCGGGGTGGAACCTGCCCGAAGCCCGAACGCCCCCCACACCAGGAGGTGTGAGGGGCAGCGCGCTCCGGGTGGCAAACTGCGCCGGAAGGCTCAGCGGTTGAGGTTGCGATCCTCGTTCACTGTCGTATGGTCCTCGTTCACCGTGTCGCCGTCGAGCTCGATCTGCTCCTTGCGCACCTGACCGGTCACGGTCTGCTGCTCGGTGACGGTTTCGGTGCCGAGCCGAACCCGCTCCACCGGAACGGCTTCCGTCGTCACGACCGGCCGCTCCTCGTGCAGGATGACCTCGTGCTCCTCTTCGGTGATGTCGCCACCGGCAAGGGCCTCGCCACGGTTGGCCTCGGTGATCGGCTCGCGCTCGATCCGCACCTCTTCCCGGGTGACCGGGACGGTCACGGTCTGCTGCTCGGTGACGACGTACTTGCGCAGCCGGGCCCGGCCGGCCTCGACCCTTTCGGTACCGACATGCAGCTGCTCCTCGGACCGGGTCATCGCGTCATCGGTGGTTGGGCCTGACGTGTCGTGTCCGACCGTCTCGCGGCCGGTGACCCGCTCGGTGGTCCCGGTCGTCCCAGTCGTTTCTGTCGTTTCGGTGACGGTGCGAGAGCCGCCCCCGGTGTACTGCTGGTAGTAACGGAACAATTCATCCTGCTCATCGGCGTCAAGATGGCTGGCATCGCTGATGTGCGGGGCGTCCTTCACGACGTCCTTGCCGAACGGCACGCTGATGTCTTCGCCGTTGAACGACGCACCCTGGAGCGGGACGAAGCTTTCCTTCATGCCGAAAAGCCCGGTGTTGACGGTGATCCAGTCCGGCTGGCCGGTCTGGTCGTCCAGGTACACCTGGCCGACCGACCCGATCTTGTTGCCCGCGTCGTCAACCACGTTGCGGTTGAGGTACGACTCTGGATTTTGCGTGCTGGTCATCAATCCTCCTTGTTGAGGCGACCCTCGCCGCCATGTCAGGTAGTTGGACGATCGGCGCCGGGATGGCCGGGCCTGCCCGTGGCACCAGCCCCCAGGCACCGCCCGGGCTCGCCGGAATCGATCGTCATGCAACCGTTACCCTCCCGCGGCGGGGGTCAAACGCGCCCCTCGGCCGTGATCTCGGGCCGCCGGTTCCGAGCTCACCGTCGGGGTCAGCCGGGTGACCGATCGACGGTCGAGATCCTCGGGATGCCCACTCGACCGGATGGTTTGGAGCGGGAAGGAGCAGGGAATCGGTGCGGTCGGTGGCAGCGGGTAGTACCGTGCCGCGGTGTCGGCGACGCCCGGCCATTCCTGGGAATGCTCTGCATCTCCTGTAAAAGCTGGGCCACCGGGCCAATCCGAACCATTGAGCGAACGGTGGGGAAACAAGTGGTGAACGCAAATGCCGGGTCCAGGGAGAAGTCCGTACCGGACCCCGACGACGACCGCAAGCCCGACTCTGTCAAGGATCTGACCGGACCCGCCCGGAAATTCATCCTGAAGAAGACCCTCCGCGAATTCAGCAAGGACCAATGTCTCGATCTTGCTGCGGCTCTGACGTACTACGCGGTTCTCGCCCTCTTTCCGGCGCTGCTGGCTGTTGTTTCACTGCTGTCGGTCTTCGGTCAGAGCAAATCGGGGACGAGTTCGCTCAGCGACCTGATCAAGGGGATCGCCCCGGGCGCCGCGTCATCGACGGTGCAGGGTGTGCTCACCCAACTCACCCAACAACCGGCTGCCGGGCTGGGCATCCTGCTGGGGCTAGCCGGCGCGCTCTGGTCGGCCTCGGCATATGTCGGCGCATTCAGCCGGGCGATGAACCGGATCTACGAGGTGGACGAAGGCCGGCCGTTCTGGAAACTGCGGCCGATGATGATCCTGATCACGTTGATTGCGGTCGTTCTGGCAGCGCTGGTTGCGGTCGGATTGATCGTGACCGGGCCGGTCGCCCGGTCGATCGGTGACGCGCTCGGCATCGGCAGTACCGCAGTGCTGATCTTCAACATCGCGAAGTGGCCGGTGCTGCTGGCCATCGTGGTCCTGATCGTTGCGATGCTGTACTACGCGACCCCAAATGTCCGGCAGCCGAAATTCCGCTGGATAAGTATGGGCGCGGGGGCTGCGGTAGTGGTGTGGATCATCGCCTCTCTGCTGTTCGGCATCTATGTGGCGAATTTCAGCAACTACGACAAGACATACGGCTCGCTCGGGGGTGTCATCGTATTTCTGCTGTGGCTCTGGATCACCAACGTGGCGCTCCTGTTCGGCGCCGAGGTCGACTCGGAGGTGGAGCGCGGACGACAACTACAGGCCGGGATGCCCGCCGAGGAGGAACTCCAGTTGCCCGCGCGGGACACCAGGGTCATCGACAAGACCGCAGCCAAGGACGAGCAGCACCGGAAAGAGGGTGCCGCGCTCCGGGCGTCCGGGGGAGCATCGGCGAAGGTGGGTTCTGGTGCGGGCGGCCGCCGCAAGCGCTGACCCGAGCCGAACCGCAAGTTTGAGGGCAGGCGTTCAGCTGGCCTGACAGTTCGGGCACCAGAACAGGTTTCGCCCAGCCAGCTCCGCGGTCGCGATTGGCGTCCCACACAGCCGGCAGGGCTGGCCGGTGCGGCGGTAGACATAGCCGGCCTCGGCCCGGTTGATGGGCCCCCGTCGCGTCCGGTGCTCGGGCCGGATGGTGACGATCCGGCCCGACCGGACTCCCGACCTCATGAGGACCACGAGATCGGTCCACAGGTTCTGCCAGGTCTCGACCGGCAGATCCCGCCCGGTGCTGAAGGGGTCGATCAGGTGGCGGAACAGGATTTCTGCCCGGTAGACGTTCCCTATGCCGGCGATGACGGATTGATCCATCAGAAGAGCTGCGATGGTCATCCGGCTCCTGCTGATCCGCGCAAATGCCTTGTCCGGGTCGCTGTCCCGTCGGATGGGATCCGGGCCGAGGCGCGCCAGCAGCGCGTCGATCTGCGGCGGTTCGAGCAGTTCGCAGGCGGTCGGCCCCCGCAGATCGGTCCAGATCTGATCAGTCTGCAGCCGTAGTCGTAGCGCCCCCCGGGGCGTTGGCGGTTCCCCGGTCCCCGAGGTGAACTTCCCGAACAGCCCCAGATGGATGTGCAGCGTCACCTGCTCGCCGGTCAGTTGTTCGCGATAGTCGTGGAACAGGTGCTTCCCGTAGGCCTCGGCGCGGCGCATCGTCCGCCCATCGAGCATCGCGGCGCCGCCGGCGAACCGACCCTGGGGGCTCGACACCTCCACCTCCCGGCCGCCGAACAACTTCTGGTGCTGCCGGGCAAGCCGGTGCAGCGTATGACCTTCAGGCACCTTCACCCTCCGGGCGGCGGGTGGGACTGCTCCACGGTGTCACCACCGCAATGTACGGCGCCAGGTCGGTCGATCCGACAGGCCGATGAAGCTCGACACCAGCCAACGCATCGGGTCGGCGGGCGGCGGTCGGCGGTCGGCGGTCGGCCTGGACGTCAAGGCCGTCGACTCCGGTCGGGTCGGGGTCTTGTCATCGACGTCCGGACTGCCGCTCGGCACGTCGATCCGTACCGACGGCATGATCGTCGGGACTCCTCGAAGAGCAGGCGCCTATACGGTGACCGTCACCGGTCGTGATGCTCAGCGAAGCGTCGGTGCGACCCGGTTCCGGTGGACAGTCCGCACTAGCCAGCCAGCCCGAAGGGGGCACCGTCATCACGGCCCAGGCCCCCGACCCGGCCCTCGAACTACTGGCCCGAACTGCCGCGGTTGCGGCGGGCGGCCTCGATCCGGACCTGCTGGCGGATTTTCTGCCGACCGTTCTCGCCCTGGTCCGCGACCACTCCCGCGTGCGCAGGGACGACCTCCGCCGGTTCGCCGACGCCGGTCGGTCCGCAGCTCGTCGGGGGGTGGCGCTGCGGGCGTTGGTCGAGTTGTACCTGTCGTCGGCGTGGAGATTGTGGCCGCAACTCCCCGAGGTGCAGGGGGCGGGGTCGGATCCGGCGGGCGTGGTCCGAGCCGGCGAAACGGTGCTACGCGCCTGTGACGAAGCAGTTGCTGCACTGGCCGAGGGCTATCAACTGGCCCGCCGGGAAGTGATGCGGGAGCAGGCCACGGCCCGGCGCGAATTCGTCGACGACCTACTCATCGGGGGCGCCAGGACCGGAGTGGGAATGATCGACCGGGCCGCCTTCTACGGATTGCGGCTGGCCGGCCCACAGGCCGTCGTAGTGGTCACCGCCGCCCGGCCGTTCGCCGACGGCTCGTCGGTCACCAGAACGATCGAACGGTCCCTGCACGGGGCGAAGGCAGATGCCGACCCGTTCGTCACCACCAAGGACGGGTCCCTGGTAGTCATCTTTGCTGCCCCGGACCGGGCCGCGGTCGACGAGGTCCGGAGCCGGCTCGTCAGCCAGCTACCGGCAGCGCCCGGGGGATCGGGGGCCGCCAACGTCCGGCTCGAACGCATTGCGCCGGTTGGAGAATGGCGCCTCGCCATCGGCCGGCCGCATCCCGGGCCCGACGGGGTCCGGATGTCCTACGAGGATGCCCGCGACGCATTTCGTTTCGCCCGCCGACTGCGCTCCCATCAGCAGATCCTCGACGCTTCCGACCTTCTGCTCCATCGGGTGCTCGCCCGGGACGAGGGCGCCCTGCGCGAACTGGTCGCCGATGTGCTCGGCCCGCTGGTGGCCGCAAGGGGCGGCGCCGAACCGCTGCTGGCGACCCTGGAAGCCTATTTTGGCGCTGCCGGAAATGCGTCCGCGGCCGCCAGGGACATGCATCTCTCCGTTCGGGCCTTGACCTACCGACTCGACCGGATCAGGACGTTGACCGGCCGCGATCTGGCGGACCCGGCCGGGCGGCTGGAGTTGCAGACCTCGGTGCTCGGGGCCAGGCTGATCGGCTGGCCGGGTTCGCCGAGACCGGTCCCGCGCTGACGTTCGTCCGGGCTGCGCGTTCCCCGCGCTGACGTTCGTCCGGGCTGCGCGCCCCGGCGAGGATCAACTTGGCGTGGATCAACTTCGCGACTCCTGTGAACGTCACCCGAGCTGCCACAGGGGGCCACCCGGATGTAGCTGAAATTGCCGGATATCGGCAATGAGCGACCGCCCGTCGTGGGGTGATTGCACCCTGGACTGCGCAGCTCGGTCCCCCGATCCTGGAGGGACGGAGCCAACCGGTTCCCCCCAACGACAGGAGTTCTGCCAATGACCGTCCCACTGTGGGCCTGGCTGGCGTTCGGCGCCGTGGTGTTGATCATGTTGTCCATCGACCTGCTCGCCCACCGCCGAGCCCGCGTGATCAACTTCCGCGAGGCCGCAGTATGGAGCGCCGTCTGGGTGGCGCTCTCCCTCGTGTTCGCCGGCGTCCTGTACTTCACCCTGGGTAGCGGCCCGGCAGTTGATTTCACCACCGCGTGGTTACTGGAGAAGAGCCTCTCGGTGGACAACCTGTTCGTCTTCGCCCTGATCTTCGGTTACTTCCAGGTACCACGGGAATATCAGCATCGGGTCCTTTTCTACGGGGTCATCGGGGCGCTGCTGTTCCGCGGGATCTTCCTTGCGGCCGGCGTCGCGATAGTCAGTACCTTCACGGCGGTACTTTTCGTCTTCGGCGCCATCCTGATCTACAGCGCGATCAAGCTGCTGAAGAATTCCGACGACACGATCGACCCAGGGAAGAGTTTCGCGGTCAGGCTGCTACGCAGGGTCGTACCGGTCTCCGACACCTACCACGGGACGAAGTTCTTCTTCAGGGAGGCAGGCAAACGGGTCGCCACGCCACTGCTCACGGTCGTCGTCGCGATAGAGGCCGCAGATCTGGTATTCGCGGTGGACAGCGTCCCGGCGGTGCTCGCAGTCACCGACGATGCCTTTATCGTCTACTCGAGCAATGCCTTTGCCATTCTGGGCCTGCGAGCGCTCTATTTCCTGCTGGCCGGCATGCTCAGCCGGTTTCACCATCTCGGCAAGGGCCTGGCGTTCATTCTCGCGTTCATCGGCGTGAAACTGTTCCTGCAGGCGGGACACAAGGTGATATCGCCGGCGATACCCGAGATTCCGTCGCTGGTTTCGCTGGCCGTGATAGTGCTGGCGCTGACGATTTCGATCATCGCTTCGCTCCGGACCCAGCCCGGCCACCCGCAAGAGGGCGAAGACGGGAAAGGCGGCCAATCAGCCGACAGTGGTGCGCTCTCTAAGGTGGAGTGATGATCCCCCAGCCGGACCGGCCGCTGCTGCAGATTCGGGGTCTGCGAAAGCGGTTCGGTTCGGTGGTGGCCCTGGACGGAGTCGATCTGGACGTCGCTCGCGGGGAGGTGGTGGTCCTGGTCGGCCCGTCCGGATCCGGGAAGTCGACCCTGTGCCGGTGCGTGAACAAGATGGAGCGGGCCACCTCGGGGACCATCACGATCGACGGCACCGAGTTGCCGGAGACCGGAAGAGAACTGGCGCGGCTCCGGTCGTCCATCGGGATGGTCTTCCAATCGTTCAACCTGTTCAGTCGGTTGTCGGCGATCGACAACGTCACGCTCGGCCCGGTCAAGGTTGGGGGCGTTTCGAGGGAGCTGGCCCGGACCCGGGCGAACGCGCTGCTGGTGAGGGTGGGGCTGGCGGACAAGCTCGACAGCATGCCCGCCGCGCTCTCGGGCGGCCAGCAGCAACGGGTAGCCATCGCCAGGGCGTTGGCGATGAACCCGAGGTTGATGCTCTTCGACGAGCCGACGAGCGCTCTGGACCCCGAGATGGTCCATGAGGTTCTCGACGTCATGGTGGAACTGGCCGCCGACGGCATGACGATGCTCGTGGTCACCCACGAAATGGGTTTCGCCCGCCGGGCCGCCGATCGGATAGTTTTCATGGATGCCGGCAAAGTGGTCGAAACGGCTCGCCCCGCAGAGTTCTTCGACCGGCCGCGCACCGAGCGGGCCCGGGAGTTCCTGGCGACGATTCTCCGGCACTGACCACGGGCCGGTAATCCCCCCCGCGGCGGAGCGGCGGTGAACTCGCCGCCGCTGTCCGGCAGGCTTGATGTACCGCTGCCAATCGGCCGCGGTTTCAGTGTCCTGCCGGACGAACTCAGGTGGCGGTTCTCCCGCTCCTCCGGACCGGGCGGCCAGGGCGTCAATACGGCGGACAGTCGGGTCGAGCTGATCTGGAACCCGATGGCATCAACTGGTTTCACGGCCATGGACGGCCCTCTGCAGGTTCGGCTGCTCGAGGGGTTGAGCCGACATCTGGTCAATGGCGAGATCGTCATCGCGGTCTCCGAACAGCGGGCGCAGCTGCGGAACCGGGAACTCGCCCGGAGGCGCCTCGCTGCGCTGCTGCAGGCGGCACTCGCCCCGCCGCCGCCCCGGCGCCGTCCGACCAGGCCGACCAGAGGGTCGATCGAGCGGCGCCTGGCAGGAAAGAAAGCCCGTTCGGCGACGAAGGAGAGCCGGTCCCGCCCCTCCGGCGAGTGAGGGGGCCGGCGCAAATATGCCGCGACCTCTGCGGCCTCTGTTCAGGCGACGGTCGCCGGCCGGACAGGCGGCGTTCACCGGCGGACGTGACACTCCTCAGGGCAAACCCGCCCACCGAAGGAGAGCCGATGAGAATTATCCGTTCCGCCGCTGTGACCATTGGTCTGGCGCTGACCCTGGTGGCGGTGTCCGCCGGTTCCGCCACCGCATCGTCTGAGCGCGGCGGTGAGCACGATGACGGGGGCCGACCGTTCACCTTCGGCGTGATCGGCGACATTCCCTATGGCCCGGCGCAAATCGCGGCCTTTCCGGCGCACATTGCGCAGATCAACGCCGATCCGCAGGTTTCACTGGTCAACCACCTCGGTGATATCAAGAACGGATCGTCCCGCTGCGACGACTCGTACTTCGCGACCATCAAAGCCGATTTCGACCAGTTCCGGGATCCGCTGGTTTACACCCCCGGTGACAATGAATGGACCGACTGCCATCGGCCCAGCAACGGGGCCTACAACCCGCTCGAGCGATTGACCGCCGTTCGGGACCTGTTCTTCCCGCGCCCCGGGGTCACCCTCGGGCAGCGGCCCGTCCAGGTCGATTCCCAGGAGGCGCAGGGCTTTGTGGAGAACGTTCGGTACGAGCGTGACCGGGTCGCCTTCGCCGCGGTCCACATCGTCGGCAGCAACAACAGTCTCGCCCCGTGGACGGGGAACACCGGGCCGACCGCCGAGCAGAGCTCAGAGGTTCTCGGCCGTACGGCGGCGGACATCGCCCTGATCAGGGATACCTTTGCCGCTGCGAAGCGCCATTCCGACCGGGCCGTGGTCCTGTTCACCCAGGCCGACATGTTCGACATCACGGTGCCGGATCCGGCCTACGCCGACTACTTCGCGTTCACCCCGATCGTCGCCGCTTTGATCCAGGAGAGCAACGACTTCGCCGGTCCGGTTTACCTGTTCAACGGCGACAGCCACGTCTTCAACCAGGACAACCCGCTGGCCGCCGGCTCCAAGTGGCTGGCGTTCTACGGCCAGTCCCGCGGGGCGGCCAACTTCAACCGGATCACCGTCGAGGGGTCGGCTGATGTGGACGAATGGGTCAAGGTCAGCATCGACAAGAAGAGCCCGGCCGTCCTGACCTGGCAACGGGTTCCGTTCAAGTAGCAACCCGACCGGATCGCGGACACAATTAGAGCAGGACAAGAGCGGAGCACCGGCCGGATCTTGGCCGGGCGCCGCTCACGTCACGATTTGATCAAGAAACCTCGGGGACCTGCAACCTGCCGGGCAAAGCTGTTGGCGCGCAAGGCACAAAGTGGCGGTGTTTGACACGGCTGATGTTGGTCGGCCCACAGCCTTATCTCTTGACAGCGTAGAAGGCCAGGTCTACCTTTCGGTGAACCTGGAGCTTTGTCAGGTCAAAGCCGCTCGACGTCAGGAGACTCGATGCCTCGTTCCCGCCGGTTCAACGCCTGTGCGGCGCTCACCCTTACGGCCGCGCTGCTGCTGTCGGGATGTACGAAGAAGAATGACAGCGGTGCGGCGGCCGCCGCCACCTCCGGGGTTTCATCGGCTTCTGTCGCCGCCGGCACCAGTTCCGGCGGCGGCTCGGCGGGCAAGAAGATCAAAATCGCCTTTGTCCCCAAGCTGCAGGGCATCCCGTACTTCGAGGCGATGAATGCCGGCGGCAAGAAGGCGATGGCTGCCATGCCCGATGTCGAGTGGCTATACCAGGGGCCGACCCAGGCAGACGCGGCGGCCCAGGCAGATGTGGTCCGCTCATTCATCCAGAAGAAGGTCGATGTGCTGTTCGTCGCACCCAACGATCCGGACTCGATGGCGCCGCTGATGAAGCAGGCCGCCGACGCGGGGATCAAGGTGGGGACTGCCGATACGGACGCGCCGAACTCGGTGCGTCAGGCGATGGTTCTCATGGCCAGTGCGGAGGGCATCGGCCAGGCCAACACCGATGCGTTGATGAAGGCGATGGGCGGCAAGGGGAAGTTCGCCATCGTCTCGTGCGGTGAGACGGCGGCGACGTTGAACTCCTGGATCGCCGTCATCAAGAGCTACACGAAGACGAAGTATCCGAACGCTCAGATCGTCGACACCGTTTTCGCCGGTGAGGATTTCGCGGCAGCCACCCAGAAGGCCACCGATTTGATGAACACCCATCCCGACCTGACCGGGTTCGTCGGCGTGTGCAGCACTGCCGGCCCCGGAGTGGCGCAGGCTGTCGCCGACGCCGGCAAGATCGGCAAGGTGTTCACCGTCGGAATGGGCACGCCCAAATCGATGAAGAAGTACCTGACCGATGGATCCGCTTCGGCCGGCGTGCTCTGGGACGTCGAAGCGCTCGGCTACCTCACTGCCTGGGCGGGCGTTCAGATGGCCCAGGGCAAGCCCTTTGCCGCCACCACCAAAGTCGGCGACGGCGCGCTCTCGGACGTCACCTACGATCCGGCGACCAAGGTCGTCCTGATGGGCAAGCCGTTGACGTTCACCAAGGAAACCGTCGACAAATACCCGTACTGAGCCGATCGGTCGCGGAACCCGGGGGACGCAGGTGGCCGTAACCGCCCGAACGCCGACTCCGGCTCAGCAGATCCGCCTGGAGATGACGGGCATCGCAAAGCGGTTCGGCGCTGTGCGGGCGATCCGGAATGCCGATCTCACCGTCCGGACCGGGCAGGTACTGGCGCTCGTCGGTGAGAACGGTGCCGGTAAGTCAACCCTCATCAAGATCCTCTCCGGGGCCGAAGCCGCGGACAGCGGGACGGTCGTATTCGAGGGTGACCCGGTCTCGATCTCCTCGACGCTGCAGGCGATGAGCCTGGGAATTGCCACGGTGTATCAGGAGCCGGCCCTGTTCGCGGAACTGACGGTTTCGGAGAACATTTTCCTGGGCCGGGAGATCCGACGCGGTGGGCGGATCGCCTGGGCCGAACAGAACGCCGAGGTGGTCGAACTCCTCGCTCTGCTGGGACTGCCCGCCCGCTACGCCGCGGCCACCGTCGGCACCTTGTCCATCGCTGAACAGCAGCAGGTCTCGATCGCCAAGGCGTTGGCGGGCAACGCCAAGGTGTTGATCCTGGACGAGCCCTCCGCGATCCTGACCGACGCCGAGATCGAGATCCTCTTCGGCGTCATCCGTCGACTGACCGCGTCCGGCGTTTCGGTCATCTACATCTCGCACCGGCTCGACGAGCTGTTCCGGATTGCCGACGAGGTTGCCGTGATGCGGGACGGCCGCACGATCGGCACGTACCCCATCGGTGAGCTCACCGTCCGGAAGGTGGTGGAACTGATGGTCGGCGGTATCCTGACCGACCGGAAACACGACCGGTCGATCGACCGCACCGGTGTTCCCAGACTTGAACTGTCCGGTCTGGGGCACCGCGGGGAGTTCCAGTCGGTCGACGTGAAGGTGTTCGCCGGCGAGATCGTCGCGCTCTACGGGCTTGTCGGTTCCGGCGTCTCCGAGATCGCGGCCACCATCTATGGAATCGAGCACGCGGACGCTGGGCTGATCAGGCTTGATGGAACAGTGGTCGCCCCACGCAACCCGCGGCACGCCCAACGGCTTGGCATTGCCCTGCTTCCGGCAAACCGCAAGCAGCAGGGGATGTTCTCGTTCCAGTCGATAGCCTTCAATATTTCTTCCGGGCATCTGGATCTGCTCAGCCGGCTGCGGACCTGGGTCGATCGGGGCCGGGAGAAGGCGGTGGCACGCGACCTGATCGACCGGCTCGGGGTCAAGACGCCGAACGAACGTCAGGCGGTGAGCGCGATGTCCGGGGGCAATGCGCAGAAGGTCGTGCTGGCTCGGCAACTGGTCGAGCCACCCAGACTGCTCGTCCTCGCCGAGCCGACCCAGGGCGTCGACGTGGGCGCGAAGGAGGAGATACACCGGATCATTTCCGAACTCGCCTCGGCAGGCACCGCTGTCCTGGTGGTCACCTCCGATCTTTCAGAGGCGTTGCGGATCTCGGACCGTTTGCAGGTGGTCAGAGCGGGGACCACCACGGTCGAGTTCGGGCCGGATTCAACCCAGGTGGATGTGCTGGCCGCGGCGGCCGGCGACGTCGCGGGCGCCGGGCTCGTCTCATGACCACCTCGACGACCGCGAAAGGATCAACTCCCTCGTCGGCTGCCCAGGGGGGGCGGGCGGGGCGCCGGGTGCGGATGCTTCCGCCGCCGGTCACCGGTCAGGAGTTCGTTCTCATCGGCGTCATCGCCGCACTCTGGGTGATCCTGGCAATGGCGACCCCGGCCTTCATGACCGCCGGTTCGATCCAGCCGCTGTTGGTTGCGGCCGCACCGGTTTCGCTGATCGGCATCGGTATGACCCTGATCATCATCACCGGCGGCATCGACGTGTCGGTCGGTGCGATCGTGATGGTGTGCGCGGTGATCACCGCGAAGATGATGGTCGACAGCGGAGTCCCGCTGCCGGTGGCCGTCGTCGTGTCCATCGCGGTCGGTGGAGTACTCGGCCTGGTCAATGGTGTGCTGATCGCGTACGGCCGGGTCCACGCCATCATCATCACCTTCGGGACGGCGAACATCTTTCGCTGGGTCGGATTGCAGATCTTCGGCTCGTCGACGGTGAACGGCATCCCGACGACGCTCGACACCTTCGGTCGTAGTGCCGCCGGCCGGACGCTCGGTGTCCCACACGCATTCCTGATCACTGTCCTCATCGCTGCCGCCGCGTGGTGGTATCTGCGGCACACCGCCGGTGGCCGGCATTTCTTCGCCATCGGCAGCGACGAACATGCCGCCCGTCTTGCCGGCGTCCGGGTGCAGCGGCGGGTCATGCTCGCCTACGTCATCACCGGCCTGCTGGTGGGCCTGGCTGCCTGCTTTGTCATTGCGCAGGGCACGTCCACCCTTGATCAGGGGGTCGGTACCGGGAAGGAACTGGCGGCAATTGCCGCCGTCGTCATCGGCGGAACCTCGATCATGGGCGGGCGCGGCTCGGTCCTCGGTACCGTCCTCGGTGCGCTCCTCGTCCAGACGGTGACCTCCGGGGTGACCCAACTGGGCTGGAAGTCGCAGCTGTCCGATCTGTTCGTCGGGGTGGCGATCATCATCGCTGTCGGCGCCGACCTGATCCGCGAGCGGGCCAGGAGGCGGCGATGAGCGTGCCCACCACCCGCGAACAATCCGAGGATCCGGGGCCCGGCCCGGATTTAAATGCGCCGCTCGATACGTCGGTCGGAGCGCCGGGGGACACGACCCGCGAGTCGGTGCCGCAGCGGATCATCAGAGCCCTGTTGACCCAGCGGATCGTGCTGTTGGCGATCCTCATCGTGGCGGTCGTCGTGGTCATGACAGTGCTGGACGCGGGTGGTTACCTCACCGGTCCCTATGATTCCGACTATTTGGCGTCGGCCTTGATCAATGCCGTGCCGCTGGCGATGCTCGGCCTGGCGGAACTGTTCGTCATTCTCTCGGGCAGAGGCGGTATCGACCTGTCGGTCGGCGCAAACGTCTCGCTGTCCGGAATGATTTTCGGATACACCTACGGGCTGTGGGGGTGGCCGGTGTGGCTGGCCATCCTGGCCACCGTTGCCTGCGGGGCATTTTTGGGCGCCCTCAACGGTTTCCTGATCGCCTATGTCGGTTTCCCGGCGCTGATCGCCACATTGGCGACCTATTACGCCTACAAGTCCGTCGCCATCGTCATTCACGACCAGCGGTCGATCAGCCCGAAGGTGATCCAGGACTTCTTCTCCTCGGCCAGATCGGTCGAAATCCCGCTGGTGGGCGGCAATCTGCCCAATGTTCCGCTCGGCATTTTCACCTTCCTCGTCCCGACGATGCTCGTGGTGTGGCTCCTGCTGGCCCGAACCACCTACGGCCGACGCGTGTATGCGGTCGGCACCAACGACGTCGCCGCCCGTTGGGCAGCCATCGACGTCCGCGACGCCCGGTTCAAGGCGTATGTCATCAGCGGGATCATCTCCGGCCTGGTCGCGGTGGTGACCGTGGGTCAATTCGCCTCGGCCCGGCCGGATTCCGGCGTTTCGGGCAACGGAATGGCACTTCCGGCCATCACCATCGCGGTACTCGGGGGAGTGGCGATCACCGGCGGAATCGGTCGGGTCGCCGGAATCATCCTGGCCACGCTGCTGATCGTCTGGCTCAACGCCGGGATTCTGCTGGCCTTCGAGGACAATCAGGGGTCGCAGTACCAGTTGCTGGCGCTGGGGGCGGTGCTGGTCTTCGCTGCACTGCTCAACGGTGTGACCACCCGCCGGTACGGCGGAACGAAGTAGCCGCGCCGGGCAGCCCCCACTACCGGCCAGTTTGTCTCGACGCAAGTTCCGTGGTGATGCCGGTCGCCCATTGCGCGATCTGGTCGAAATCACGGTAGTCACCGGCCTTGGGTCCCTTCGCCATTTTTTTGGCAATGAATCCTTTGGCCGTTCCCGGTTCGACCCGGCCGCCGAAGGTAACCGGTGGGGCGGCGCCGATCGCAATGGCCAGCCGCTGAACCTTTGCCGGTGCGGGCATTTGGGTGTGGTCCAGCGGTCCGCTCTGATACAGCCAGATCGGCATTTTGGTTCCGTGCTCGGCCTGCCGTTCCAGCACCTCGACCGCCTCCGGCCGCCAGTGCGCCATGTAGACGGCGCTTCCCACCACAGCGGCGTCGTAGCCGGCCAGGGTCGCCACTTCCGACGCGTCGCTCACGGTCGCCTCCATCCCGGCCCCGCGCAGCGTGATCCCTATCGCCTCGGCGATTTCTCTGGTCGCACCCATCTTTGTGGCGTAGGCCACCATTACCTTTGTCATGTTCGCTCCCTGGGCTGGGCACTGCCGTCAAGGGTCATCCGCGTCCGCGAGCGGCCCTCATGATCCATCGTTGTCTGCGGGCTGCACTGGCAGCAGAGGCGAAGGTCCCCGAACCTGACAGATATCACCCTGCCGGAAATCATTTCTGTCGATTTATCGCCCCGAGATTTATCGCCCCGAGGAATACCGCGCCCGGCGAGGTGCGTTCCGTCTGATGTGGCGGAAGCGGTGATGACGACAGGGCCGGTCCTCGACCTGCCCGCTGTTGACCTGCCGCCGGCTGTGACCCAAGTGGTGGTGATCGGGGCCGGCCAGGCCGGGCTGTCCGCGGCATACTTCCTGCGCCGCGGTGGACTGGCCGCGGGCCGCGACTTTGTCGTCCTCGACGGCAACGACTTCTCCGGTGGCGCTTGGCAGCACCGGTGGCCCTCGCTCACCCTGGGCCGCACCCATAACATCCACGACCTGCCGGGATTGCCGATGGGCCGGTTCGACGCCGACGAGCCGGCGTCTGCGGTGGTGGGGCACTACTACGCCGAATACGAACGACGCTTCGAATTGGCGGTCCTGCGTCCGGTGCGGGTGACCGCGGTCAGCTCTCCCGCAGGTCAGAGCGGCCCGCTGATCGTCGCTACCGACCAGGGCAATTGGCTGACGGACCGCCTGATCAACGCCACCGGCACCTGGGACCGTCCGTACTGGCCTGCCTACCCGGGGCGTGAACGCTTCCGCGGTCGGCAATTGCATACCCACGACTTCACCTCGGTGGAGGATTTCCGCGGGCAGCACGTCGTGGTCGTCGGTGGGGGCACCTCGGCCGTTCAATTCCTGATTGCGCTCGAAGGGGTGGCCACGACCACCTGGGTGAGCCGCCGACCGCCGGTGTTCACCGAGAAGGCCTTCGACGACCAATGGGGGCGGGACGTGGAGCGCCGCGTGGACGCGCGGGTGCGGCAGGGACTCCTGCCGACCAGCGTGGTGGCCGCGACCGGGCTGATGCTGACACCCGATTATCGCCGCGGCATCGAATCCGGCGTCCTGACCCCGCACCCGATGTTCAGCAAAATCCAGGAGAACGGCGTGCGGTTCGCCGACGGCAGCGAGGTACGGGCCGACGCGATCCTGTGGGCCACCGGCTTCCGGGCGGCGCTGAACCACCTGGCGCCGCTCCACCTCCGGGAATCCGGTGGGGGGATCAGGATGAACGGCACAGTCGTCGCCCGGGATCCGCGGATCCAGCTGGTCGGGTTCGGCTCGTCGGCCTCCACGATCGGCGCGAGCCGGGCCGGGCGCCAGGCTGCAATCGCGGCCGCCGCCTGAGGCTGGAGCCTCGAGGTGAGCCGCAATGCCGCGCTGATCAAAGTCGGCTGCGCGATGGAAGTTGGCCGTTTTGGGGCTGGTGGGGCGGGTGAGTCCGACTTTGTCCGCGCGGCCGGCTCGGGGCGGTTCAGGTGGCCGGATGGGGACTTAGCCGTATTGCCTACCTAGGCAGGGCCGCCTTCGGGAGTGTGAATACTAAAGTTTCGCACCGCGTCGGTGAGGGATTTTTGGACGTCCGACCATTGCTGCCCCCATTCCTGCAGGGGCTGCAGTGATTTTTCCATCATCTCCAACTGCTGCTCGAACGCCCCGAGCTGCAGTTGCAGCGCGCCGATCAGGGCCCTTTTGGCTTGAAGTTCTTTGATGAGCAGATCGAGTTGGGCGTTGGGTAAAGGGATTTGTGCCGCCAACTTCTGCAGATAAGCCAGCACACCCGCCGCCGCCTCCGTGCTCGGGAGCCCGCCCGCACCCATGGTCAGCCGACCCGCGCTCATAGCCATCTCGGTGGCAGCACGGAACTGACTGAGCATCAGCTCGGACGCGTCCCGCAGGTAATCCGCACCCAGACCGGCAGGCTGCGGGCCCCCATCAGGCTGTTCGGGGATCTTCTTCGCCATCTTGTGCATCTCCGTCCGCGTTGACTGCGGAGCCATTTGGGGCCACACCCCAAGAATAGGCCACCTGCGGCACATTCCAGTGGACCCCGTCAAGCCCGACCGGAGGGTCACCGGACATTGGCGGTGAGCACAAGAATCAGCCCGGACCTCGACCGGCCGACGCCCATGGTCATGACGTTTCCGCAGGTCCACACAGTGTCCGAGGGGGGACTTGAACCCCCACGCCCCTAAGGGCACTAGCACCTCAAGCTAGCGCGTCTGCCATTCCGCCACCCGGACCGGGTCGCGCTGCGCCTGGTGCCGCGCATCGCGATCGCCAACATTACTGGATCGTCGAGCCGATGCCGAACCAGCCGTCCGGGCCGGTCAGCGGTCGGCCGGACGGACGGTGGTGGTAGGAAAGCATCATGTCGGACTCAGCTATGCCATCGTCACCGCGATCCTCCGACCCAGGGTCGGAAACGGGCATCCGGGCGGAGGACGAGGTGGTGACGCTGTGCAGCGAGCTGATCCGGTTCGAGTCGGTGAACACCGGCGAGCCGGAGAGCATTGGTGACGGCGAGGCGCAAGCCGCCAGGTACATCGAACAGAAGCTGCAAGAGGTCGGATACGAGACGTTCTACGTCGAGTCGGTTCCCGGCCGGGGCAACGTCATCTGCCGGCTGCCCGGCGCCGACCGGGAGCGCGGGGCGTTGCTGATCCACGGCCACGTCGACGTGGTCCCCGCCAACGCCGCCGAGTGGACGGTCGACCCGTTCTCCGGGGCGGTACAGGACGGGTTCGTCTGGGGCCGCGGTGCGGTCGACATGAAGGACATGGTCGCGATGACGCTGGCCGTGGCGCGGGAATTCAAACGCTCGGGCCAGGTACCGCCGCGCGACATCATCTTCGTATTCGTCTCCGACGAGGAAGCCGGCGGAGCCTGGGGTGCGCAATGGCTCGTCGACTATTACCCGGAAATGTTCTCCGACGCCACCGAGGCAATTTCTGAGGTTGGTGGATTTTCGATCTCCCTCGACGACACCCGCCGGGCCTACCTTGTCGCAGCGGCCGAGAAGGGCGTCGCCTGGGCACATCTCAAGGCCACCGGACGGGCCGGCCACGGCTCAATGATCAATGACGACAATGCTGTACTGCGCATCGCCAATGCCGTGTCCCGATTGGGCACCCACAAATTCCCATTGACCATGACGGCGACGGTCCGCAATTTTCTCGATCGGATGGCCGAACTGACCGGCCTCGAATTTCCGGCGGAAGACCTGGCCGGCGCGATCGGGAAACTCGGCCCGGTGTCGCGCATCATCAACGCCACGCTGCGAAATACCGCGACCCCGACGATGTTGAAGGCCGGCTACAAGGCCAATGTAATTCCGTCGACCGCGGAGGCGACCGTTGACTGCCGGGTACTGCCGGGATCGGAGGAGCATTTCCGGGAACAGATCGCCGAGATCGTGGGTGACGGCATCGAGATCACCTGGACCTGGCAACCGCCCCTGGAGGTGCCGTTCTCCGGTCCGCTGGTCGAGGCGATGAAGGCTGCCCTGGTCGCCGAGGACGCCGATGCCCACCCGGTGCCGTACATGCTGTCCGGTGGCACCGACAACAAGGCGTTCGCCCGGTTGGGCATTGCGGGGTATGGCTTTTCACCGCTGAAGTTGCCGCCCGACCTCGACTTCGCGTCGCTGTTCCACGGTGTCGATGAACGGGTGCCGATCGAGGCGCTCAAATTCGGTACCCGGGTGCTGACCCGACTGCTGCACAACTGCTGACGTTCCTGGCTCAGCGGCTCCCGTCAAGAGCCAGGGACGAAGCGGCGGACCAGGGCTGCGGTGGCGGCCGCCAGCACCACCACGACCAGGAACGGCCATTTCCGCCAGACTGCGATGCCGGCGACACAGAGGCCGGCGAGCCTGGCGTCGATGACCAGAGACCGCCCGGCGCCGAAGGTCTGGACGGCGATGAGTGCGGACAGCAGGACCACCGGTAGCACCACGGCGATCCGCTGAACCACGGGTCTGGACAACACCCTGGCGGGCACCGAAAGCCCGGCCAGCTTGAACAGGTAGCAGCCGAGGCTCGCCGCCAACAGGGCCGGCCACATCAGCTGGCCTCGTTCGCGTCGGGGGAGCGCGGCTTGCGGCCAGGCCGATCGCGGGGCCTGGCGGCGACCGCGATGCCGAAGGCGGCGGCCAGCAGCACCGGGATCCCCGGCGGCACCAGCGGCGTCGCGACGATGGCGATCAGACCGGCGGCCAGCGAGACGGCCCACGGCTCGCGGCCCCGCAATCGCGGTGCGAGCAGGGCCAGGAAGACTGCCGGTACAGCTGCATCCAGGCCCAGCACCCGCGGGCTCGACAAAGCCGACGCACCGACAACACCAACGGCGGTGCCGACGTTCCAACACAGGAACAAGCTCAGACCGGTGGCGTAGAAGCCGAGCCGACTCGCTCTCGGGCTCTCCCGACCCATCGACATAGCGCTGGACTCGTCGATCACCAAATGCGCCACCAAAAATCGGCGCCAGCCTCCAGCGCCCAGTACGCCGGACAGCCGCAGCCCATAGAAGGCGTTGCGGGCGCCCAGCATGACGGCGGTGGCAGCGCCGGCCCAGGCCGACCCGCCGCCGGCGACGACGCCGACCAGGCCGAATTGGCTCCCGCCGGTGAACATCAGCAGGGACAGCACCATCGTCTGCCAGCCGGTCAGTCCGCTGGATATCGAGATCGCCCCGAACGAGGTGGCATAGGCGCCGCTGGCCAGCGCGATCCCGAGCGAATCACGGACGATGGATCGACGGGCGTTCTTCCACTCGTCGGGGGATTCCGTCGGGTACTTCGGCATCCGCCGAGGCTAGAGCACCAACCCTCGGCGGGCCCGCAGAACAGTGCGGCCGTCATGCGGCGCCTATCGATGAATCCGGCTCGTCCGCTGACGTTGCTGTGGTGCGATGCCCGGTCGGTATCCGGGGCCAGGGCTCGGTCGCGGCGTTTGCCGGAGGCGGTGCGTCTAGCTGTCGGAGGGTTGTCCGAGCAGGTCGCGCACGGTGCGCGGTTCGCGACCGAGAAGGGTGCCGAGCAGCGGGTCGACTCCGGCGAAGTAACCTTGCTGTGCGGCCAGATACATGCCGAGGAGGAAGCGGGCCACGAACTCCTGCCGCCCGGCGGCAACCTGCGCGGCGACCCATTCGTCCTGGTCCACGACCACACTGGTGACGTCCCGGCCGGTGATCTGGGCGGCGGTCACGGCGATGTCCTGAAAAGTCGGCGCTGTGCTCGCGGTCAACGTCGTCGGGCCCTCGAAGGCGCCGTTCGAGGCCAGGATGACGGCGGCAGCTTCGGCGGCGTCCTCACGGGCGGTCCACGAGACAGGCCCGTCGGCGGGGACGGAGATCACCCCGCTCTGGCGCCACGGGCCCATCAGCCAGTTGAGGCTGTGGGCGTAGAAGCCATTGCGCAGCGATGTCCAGGCGATACCGGACTCGGCCAGAAGCTGCTCGGTGGCGGCGTGGTCGCGGCCGGGGCCGAACGGCGTGGCGGCTGCGGCTCCCTGGTGGCTGGTGTACAGGATCCGGCCGACCCGTGCGGTGACGGCCGCCTCGATCGCGGTGCGGTGCAGACTCACCGCATCGGCGCCCGGGTCGCTGGAGGACACCAGAAGTAGCTGGTCGGCGCCCTCGAAAGCGCCAGGCAGGGAATCCGGGTCGGCGTAGTCACCCCGCCGCACGGCCACACCGCGGTCGGCGAAGCGCTGCGCCTTGGCTGTGTCGCGGACCGCGACGGCGATCTCGCTGGCGGGCATTCGGGTCAGCAGTTGGTCGACGGTCGCACCGTTGAGTGCGCCCGTCGCTCCGGTGATGACGATCAAGGTCATTCCCTTCGTATCGGTGGAAGCACTCGAAGCGTATCATCGGAAATACATCGACAGCACGAATACGTTATCGTCGGAACATGATCGACGCGGCAAGCATCCGGAGTGACACCCGAGCGAAGATCATCGATGTCGCGGCATGCCTTTTGCAGGAGCACGGGCCGGCGGCGGTCACCACCCGCGGGGTGGCCGAGACCGCCGGCGTGCAGGCACCGACGATCTACCGCTTGTTCGGCGACAAGGACGGCCTGCTGGACGCCGTGGCTGAACATGTGATGGCCACCTATGTCTCGGCAAAGGCCGCGATCGTCGAGGCGGCGTCGGCGGACAACGCCGATCCGCTCGATGATCTGCGCATCGGGTGGCAGATGCAGATCGACTTCGGCGTCGCCAATCCGACCCTCTTCGGACTCCTGACCGACCCGGCCCGCGAGCATCGCTCGCCCGCAGCGCAGTCGGGCAAGCGCGTCCTGGAATCACGGGTTCATCGGATCGCGGTGACCGGACGCCTGCAAGTCAGCGAGCAGCGCGCGGTCGACCTCATCCATTCGGCCGGAACGGGCACCGTCCTCACCATCCTGTCGACGCCTCCCGAGCAACGCGATCCCGGTCTGGCCGAGTGCATGTACGAAGCAGTGCTCCGGCAGGTTGTCTCCGATGTACCTGCACCCGCACCAAGTGGGTCGATAGGGCCGACAGTCGCTTTCCGGGCCATCGCGCCGCATCTTCACATGCTCAGCGATGGCGAACGCAGACTCCTGGCCGAATGGCTCGACCGCGCGGTGGGCGCCCTCGAGGCGGACGGAGCCGTTCCGACCGGGTGATCCGCCCGGGTGATCCGCCCAGGTGATCCGCCCCGGGGTAGGCGGGGCCGAACCCGCTGCGTCACGAACGTCGGTGGCGGAAGGGTGCCCCCGCGCGCCGCGGTAATGAACGCTGCGGATGGCCGGCGGCGAGGATGAAGGTTGCGGTTTGGGGGCTGCGAGGATGAACTTTGCGCTTTTGAGACCGGTGGGACAGGAGTCGTGACGTTCGTCCGTGTGAGGGACGGGGGCACCTCCCGCTTGCGGGGGATTGATCCTCTCTGGAACATCAGCCTGGGGGAGCCCTGGCACCGGCCTGGGGGACGAGACCTGGGGGCCGGGCATCAGCGGAGCCCCCACGAGGTCAGGGGGTGAGGTCGGGGAGAATCGCCGCCGACTTCTTGCGGCGCAACCAGACCTGGCGGCTGCCGTCCTGGAATCGCAGCAGCCGGGCAAGCTCCCAGCCGGCGAACTCTGCGCGCAGCGAAAGCATCGTCGCCGCGGCGGATCTGCTCATGCTGGCGTCGATCCGCAGCGGGCGGTACTCGAAGTCACCGGCGGCCTCGGCCGGGCCTGGGTAGTCGGCCCAACGCGGTGCTCGCCTGGAATCGGTGGGGATGATCGTCACTTCCTCTACTCGGTACCGCCATTCTGCCGCAGCAATGCGCACAGCCGCGTCCGGCGTGGCTCGGCGCCGACCTGGCGGACCGCGCGGGCCAGCATCGGCCCGGCGGCGTGGATCACCGACAGGTGCCGCCTGGCCCTGGTCAGGGCGGTGTAGACCAGCGGCCGGGACAGCATCGAGCCGGCCTCGGGCGGCATCACGGCGACGACGGCCTCCCACTCCGAACCCTGGGCCCGGTGCACGGTGATCGCCCACCCGTGCAGCAGGTCGCCCAGCGACTTGCCGGCGATCTCTGACTCGCCGGTGGTGAAGGCGACCCTGATCGAATTGGTCCCGGTCGACACCACCGTGCCCACCTCGCCGTTCGCATACCCGGTCGGCTCCGCATCGAGGTGGTTGGCGGTGGCCACCACCCGGTCGCCGACGTCGAAACCGCGAACCGTCCCTCGACCCGGATTGAGCGCGGCCTTGAGCATCCGGTTCAGCGACTGGGTTCCGGCCGGCCCGCGGTGCACCGGCGTGACCACCTGCAACTGGTCCGCAGTGGTCCCGAACACCCGCGGGATGGAGTCGGTGACCAACTGCACGACCCGGCGGGCGCCCTCCTCGGACCCTTTGGCCGGCACCACCACCACCTCGCGGCCGGCGTCGACGACCGGCGGCAGTTGGCCCGCCCGGACCGCCATCGCCAACCGGGCGATCGCCCCGCCCTCGGTCTGCCGGTAGAGCGTGGTCAGCTCGGTCACCGCGATGGTGCCGGAATCGATCAGATCACCCAGCACCCGGCCCGGCCCGATCGAGGGGAGCTGCGCCGGGTCGCCGACGATCACCAGATGGGCGCCGTCCTTCAGCGCGGCGAGCAGGGCGGCGGCCAGTTCGACGTCGAGCATCGACGCCTCGTCCACCACCACGAGTCCGGCGTCGATCGGATGGTCCGCATCGTGCTCGAACCCGGCGGTGACCGAGCCCGAGCCGCGCCGGGCCCCGAGCAGTCGGTGGATCGTCGTCGCCGGCGATGCGGCCAGTTCCTCCAGCCGTTTCGCCGCTCGGCCGGTCGGCGCCGCCAGCGCGATGTCCGTGCCGACCCGGTGGCACAGCTTGACCAGGGCGGCGACGGTCCGGCTCTTGCCCGTACCGGGACCGCCGGTCAAGATCGAGACCCCATGGGCGGCAGCGAGTTCGACGGCCCGAGTCTGCACCGCGTCGAGCCCGGCGGCGGCCGCCTTCACGGCGCGCACCCCGGCGAGCGACCTACCCGTGGAGGCCAGACGGTGGAGGTGCTCGGCGATCGCGGTCTCCGCCTGCGCCAACACGGTCCTGGCCACCCAGGCCGGTGGCTCAGCGGCGTTGGGACCGGCGTCATCAGAGCCGGCGGGCCCGGGAACCATGGACACCAGATCCGCGGCGACGGCGGCGCGGATGGCCGCCTCCGCGTCCACGCCGAACGGGCGGAGCGCCTCGGCCACCTGCGTCACCGGCGCCGCGGTCGAACCCTGCCGGGCGAATCTGGCCAACGTCCAGTCGACGAGCGACCGCCCGCGCCGGGGGTCCGAGCGCTGCATCGCCGGGTCGACGGCCAGCGCGATCCGATCGGCCTGAGCGACATTCGCGTCGGGCAGCACGAGGAGCCGCCACGGGTCCGCCCGCAGCAGGGCCGCCGCATCGTCACCGAGGGCCTCCAGCAGCCGGCCCACCCACCGGACCGGAATCTCCTGCGGCGCAAGAAGTTCAGCGAGCGCAAAGGCTTGACCGGCGCCGATCCAGGAGGTGAAGAGGCGATCGGCCCGCTTGGCCGTCATCTTGGGCAGGGCGGCCAGCGCGGCCACGGTCACCTGCCCCGGCGAACGGATTCCGGACTCCAGGAGCAACTGCGCCACCGCAGGCCCCACCCCGGGCCACAGCCCGGCCGAGATGAATTCGTCGAATGCCGACAGATTCTGAAGTTCGGGTTCGCTCACCAGGGCGCCCACTATTGGGCGTCGTCGGCGACCTGCGGACTGCTGACGTCCTCAAGTGCAGCGTAGATCTCGGCCGGCAGAGTGATCTGGTCGGCGGCCAGCGCGCCGAGCAGTTGGGCGGCATCCCTTGCGCCGACCACCGCCGAGGCGACGCCGGGCCGGTCCCGCACCCATGCGCAGGCGACCGCCAGCGGGGAGGTACCCAACCCCTGCGCTGCGGTGACGACAGCCTCGACGATGCGGGCGGCGTCCGGCCGCAGATGACGGCCGACGTAGCGGGTGAAGTGCGGGGAGGCGCCGCGCGAGTCGGCGGGCGTGCCGTGCCGGTACTTCCCCGTCAGCACCCCCCGGCCCAGCGGCGCCCAGGCGAGCAGACCGATCCCGTGCAGCGCGGCGGCCGGCAGCACCGACTCCTCCGGGCCGCGTTCGACCAGCGAGTACTCGACCTCCGCCGACACCACCGGAACACCTTGCGCGGCAAGCCATGTGGTGACGGTGGCCAGCTGCCAGCCCGAGTATCCGGAGACCCCGACGTAGTTGGCCCGGCCGCTGTCGATCGCGGTCTGCAGCGCCGAACAGGTCTCCTGGAACGGCACCGACGAGTCGAACGCGTGCACCTGCCAGAGATCGACGCAGTCCGTTCCCAACCGCCTGAGCGACTCGTCCAGCGCGCCCAGCAGTCGCCCCCGGCCGCCCCCGACGCCGACCGTGGTGGTGGCCAGCACGACGTCCCTGCGCGGGATGACATCAGGGACCAGCGTGCCGATGATCGATTCGGCGTCCCCATCGCCGTAGATGTTCGCGGTGTCGACCAGTGTGCCGCCGGCGCCGACGAAGGCCTCGAGCTGGGCGGCCGCCTCGTCGGCGTCGGTGTCCCGCCCCCAGGTCATCGTCCCGAGCCCCAGCCGGGACACCTCGAGCCCGCTCCGCCCGACCCGCCGAGAATCCATGGTCCCAACCTAATGCCGGATCGTCCGACGATCGGGCAAGCGCGGGGCAACCGGTCGGGCGGGCGCGGGTCACCGGCCGACCGCTAGCGTGAACTCATGGCCACGACGAAGGACACCCGGTCGCCGACGCGGCCGGCCGCGCTGCGAGCTGCCGACAGTCACGACCTGATCCGGGTCCACGGCGCCAGGGTGAACAACCTCAAGGATGTCAGCATCAACATCCCGAAGCGTCGGCTGACGGTGTTCACCGGCGTCTCCGGATCGGGGAAGAGCTCGCTGGTGTTCGGCACGATCGCTGCCGAATCACAGCGGATGATCAACGAGACCTACAGCGCGTTCGTGCAGGGTTTCATGCCGACATTGGCCCGGCCGGACGTCGATGTGCTCGACGGGCTGACCACTGCGATCATCGTCGACCAGGAGCGGATGGGCGCCAACTCCCGTTCCACCCTGGGCACCGCCACCGACGCCAGCGCCATGCTGCGCATCCTTTTCAGTCGGCTCGGGAAGCCGCACATCGGCTCGCCGCAGGCGTTCTCGTTCAACGTCGCCTCGATCAGCGGCGCGGGCGCCGTCACCGTCGAGCGGGCCGGCCGGACGGTGAAGGAGCGCCGCGAATTCAGCATCACCGGCGGTATGTGTCCGCGCTGCGAGGGCATGGGCTCCGTCACCGACATCGACCTGACCGCGCTCTACGACGACAGCAAATCCCTCAATGAAGGTCCGTTCACCATCCCCGGTTACAGCATGGACGGCTGGTTCGGCCGGATCTTCATCGGCTCCGGCCTCTTCGACCCGGACAAGGCGATCCGCAGGTACACCAAGCGGGAGCTGCAGGACCTGCTCTACAAGGAGCCGACCAAGATCAAGGTCGACGGCATCAACCTGACCTACGAGGGGCTGATCCCGAAGATCGGGAGG
>JBBRDH010000061.1:0-29225 GCA_038204125.1 Mycobacteriales bacterium | reverse complement strand
CGGACATGTTCGCCACCGGCGTTTCTGCCACCACCGCGCTGATGTTCACGATGAAGCCGCCGGCTGGGAGGACAGCCAGGGCTGCTCTGGTGAGCCGGAGCGGCGCCAGGTAGTTGACCAGGAGAAGCTCATCGATCACGTCGTCGTCGAGGTCGGTCGCCGAGCCGAAGGCCACCACGCCCGCGGCGAAGACCAGCCCGTCCAGTTGGCCGTGCTGATCGATCACCGCGTCAACGAGCGCCCGCCCAGCGTTCGGGTCGGTCAACTCGGCAGTCACCGTGGTCGCCGCCGGCAGCTCGATCTGACGCAGCCGGTCGAGATCCCGGCCGGCAAGCATCAGTCGAGCACCGGTAGCGGCCAGCCGCCGGGCAATCTGGGCGCCAAGGCCACCGCTCGCGCCGACCACCAAGATGCTCTTGTTCCGCAAGTCCGTCATGCTTCCCATGGTGCCTTGACTCCAGCGGGACTCCCCGCGGCCAATGTCGGTCGTTCGTTGCGCCTGAACGGTCTCACCGGGGATCCCATCGCAAAACGGAATCGGTCATTGTGTGGGAGCTGCGCAGTCACGGGGAAGATCCGCGACCGAGCTGCGCGGGCTTACGACGCCCTGTTTCGGATCGACGGGCGGGGTGGATCGGCAATCCCAATCAACCACCTGCAGCGACTTGAGGCAGAATCGGCCGAACGCCCCGGTTTCGCGGCCTGGCTGCGGACGCCGGCGCAGTGCGGCGGCTGCTGGCCCTTTCACATCCACGCTGTCGCGATCGGCGACCCCGACCTCTGGCAACGCGACGGCGGGTTCACCAACCGGGATCAGGTGGCCGACTACTACGTCGGCAGGAACGGCCTGAGCAGCCACGCAGCCGACAACACGCCCAACGCCTACCGGGTGCCCTTCACCTGGTGGGAGTGGGTGACCAACTGACCTGTTGCGGGCCGGTCGGTTGACCGACCTGCACGTTTGGGCGCGCCCCCCGTTCGGCTGACTGGCTTTATCGGCCGAGACCGGTGACAGTGGGCGGGTGGCCACCGCCGCACTCACCGTCGGGTTGCACGAGGACGCCGGGTCCGTCGTCAGCGCCCTGGTTTCACGCGCCAAGACGGTGACCGGAATGGACATCACGTCTGCGGCGGTCCGGGACGCCCACGGTCAGTTCCCCATGACGACCTACCGCGGAGTCACCACCGAGGCCTACCGCACGTTGCGCATTCGCAAAGGCGCCGGGTTGGGCGGACTCGTCCTGAGAACCGGGGGACCGGTCCGGCTCGCGGACTACCACCGGACGGACCTGATCACCGGTGAGTATCTGAAAGCGGTGGAACTGGAGGGCATCCACGGCATCGCCTGCGTTCCGGTGCTGGGCCCGGACGGCGTGGCCGCGCTGCTGTACGCCGCGGTGCGGACATCGGTCACGCCCGGCGACCTGGCGGTGATCAGGCTCGAAGGGCTCGCCGCGGAGGCCGGCACCGCCCTGCACCACTTGGCAATGCGGGCCAGTACGGCGGAACTCGCCCAGCTCCGGCAACGTCAGCTGATTGCCGGGCGGCTGCACGATTCGATCGCCCAGACGTTGTTTTCGGTCGGCGTCCTGGCGCGCCGTTCGCGCGGCGAGATCGATCCGCTGGTACTCGCGGGCAGCCTCGCCGAGATCGAGGCAGTGGCCACCTCCGCCCGGCTGGAGCTGCGGGCGACCCTGGCCGATCTCTGCCGGGTACCCGACGGGCGCGGCCTCGACCTGGCTCTGGTCGCCGAAAGCGGCACCTTCACCGCGGCCAGTGGGGTTCCGGTGTGGTGGAGCCACCGGGGGGCACCTCGCGCCGTCGCCCCGGAGGTGACCTTGCTGGTGATCGAGGGTTTGCGGGAGGGACTTCGCAACGCGGCCAAGCACGCCGGCGCCGAGCAGGTGATGGCCACGCTGCGGTGGGGCACGAGCGAGGTCATGCTGGTTCTGCAGATGCAGTGGGGCGAGGGGATCGACCGCACTGCGGTGTCGGCCTTCGTCGAGGGCCACGAGCCTCGGCCGCTGTGGTCACCGGGGTCCGGCCTCGGCATGCTCGCCGACCGCGCGGTCGCGCTCGGCGGATTGCTCGAATTGACCGCCGACCGCGATCCGGACGGGCTGGTCATCCAACGGCTGACGCTGCCGGCCCAGCGTTACGACGCATGAACGACCAGCGTCGACAGCACGGACGTGCAACGGTTGCGGTCAAAGTGCTGGTCGTCGATGACCATCCACTGGCCCGGCGCGGGGTGGCATCGCTGTTGGCCGAGGCGTTCCCGGCGCTCGAACTGCGAGAAGCCGGCACCACCGGGGAGGCGATCACCATCGCAACAACATTCCAGCCCGACCTGGTGGTACTCGACCTGCGCACCCCCGAGCCGCCGACGGCGGCGGCGACCTGCGCCCTCCTGAAGGAGCGCAACCGGCGTGGTCACATCGTCATCCTGACTGCCTACGCTGAAACGGACCTGATCCGGGAGTGCCTGGCCAAAGGGGCGGACGGGGTGCTCCTCAAGGACACCGAATCCGCGGACCTGATCACCCGGCTCCAGCACATCGCAGCTGGGACCAGGGTGATCGACCCAAGGGTCGCAGCGGCTTTCGCGACGGACCTGGTGAGCATGTTGCGCGGCAACGAGGACCAGTTGATGCTCTCTCCCCGGGAGCGGGAGGTGTTGGATCTGCTGGCCGAAGGTTGCTCGAACCGGCAGATTGCGACTCGGCTCTTCATCGCTGAGACGACGGTGAAGGGATACGTCGCGTCGCTGCTCGAGAAGTTGGGCGTCGACTCCCGCCTGCAGGCCGTCGTTCGAGCCGCCCAGCGAGGTCTTCTGTAGTTTCGCGCGACCTCGCCACCGGGTGGGGACGACAACCAGCAGCGCACCACCGGAAGCTGGTCGCTCCCGGTGGGGCGCTGTCATATATCAGGACCGGACGAGCGGCCGGTTCGGCAGGATCGGACGGCCGAACGTCGAGGCCGTCACGGCGGCGACGCACAGGTACCAGGCGAGCCCGGCGGCCAACAGTCCGAAGATTCCGCCGACCGTCGTCAGCAGATGACTTCCGCTCATCGCACCCAGAGCCAACAGGACGAAGACGACCGTGACAACTGCGAACAGGGTCGCGAGGACAGCGGTGGTGCGCAGCGACGCGATGAACATCAACCCGGTGAAGACGGCCCAGGCGATCAGGTACCAGCCGACAGCGACGCCGACATGAGCGGCCGGAATTCCTTTGGCGAAGAATGTCAGGAAGGCCCAGAACGACAGCCAGAAGGCGCCGTAGGACGCGAAGACGGTCGCCCCGAAGACGTTGCCCTTGCGAAACTCCCACATTCCGGCCAGCAGTTGGGTGAGTCCACCGTAGGCCAGTGCGACGCCCAGCACGACCGCCTCGGTGTCCTTCGGCATGACGCCTGCGTTGACCAGGCTCAGCAGGAACGTGGTGAGGGCGAACGCGCCCAGGCCGAGGGGGGCCGGGTCCGCGATCGACCGGACCTGCTCGGTGACGAGTTCCCTGGCGTTGCTCACCCGGACTGTGGCGGTCTCCAGGAGGGCGGGGAAGAAGTTCTGGTCGCGTTCGACCAGGGCGACCGGATCCTGCTGATGAATGGTCATGGGTAATGCTCCTTTACTCGGGTAAGGGACAACAATTGGGATGGGCGTGGTTGATCCGCTCGAGGCGAAATAATCGAAGGTGCGGCCGAATGATGAACGGCCGGAGAACCGCTGCCGTTGCGAGATGTTCGCTGTCAGACTTTCACTGGATCCGGCTGTCGTGGCCGGCCCATTCCACGTTGCGGAGAATGTCCTTGCGGACTTTGCCGGTCGATGTTCTGGGCAGTTCGAGAACGAAGTCGACCGACTTCGGGGCCTTGAATTTCGCCAGATGCTGCTTCACGTGCCCGATCAGTTCACCCTGGTCGGCGGTGCGGCCCGCCGCCAGCACGACGAAGGCCTTGGGCCGCTCGCCCCAGTGCTCGTCGGGGACGGCGATCACCGCGACGTCGGCGACCGCCGGATGGGAGGACAGCGCATGCTCGACCTCTACAGTGGAGATGTTCTCCCCACCCGAGATCACGATGTCCTTCGCCCTGTCGAGCAGCTTGATGTAGCCGTCGGGGTAACGGACGCCGAGATCACCGGAATGGAACCAGCCGCCACGGAACGCTTCCCTGGTGGCCGCCGGGTCCCGGAAGTATTCCTTCATCACGGTGTTGCCGCGCATCACGATCTCACCCATGGTGACCCCGTCGGCGGGCACGTCGACCAGCTCCTCCGAATGACCATGAGTGGCAACGACTCTCGCCTCGTCCGCGGTGATCATGCCGACGCCCTGGCGTGCGGTCAGCCGGGCGCGCTCCGCCGCGGACAGCCCGTGCCAGGAGTCCTGTGGCTCGCAGACCGTGTAGGGGCCGTACGTCTCGGTCAGACCGTAGACGTGGACAACGCGGATATTCAGATCCGCAAAGGCCTCGATGATGGAAGGACTGGGTGGGGCCCCGGCAGTGGTGACCGTCAACGGATGCCGAAGCGGGTGTGCCAGTGCGGATTCGCGCATCATCGACAACACCGTTGGCGCGCCGGCCATGTGCGTGACGCCGGCTTGGTCGATCAGGCGCCAGATGTCGTCGGCCCGAATCGCCCGCAGGCAGACGTGGGTACCGGCCACCGCGGTCAACGCCCAGGTCGTGCACCAACCGTTGCAATGGAACATCGGGAGCGTCCAGAGGTAGCTGGATCCGTCGACCAGTCCCTGGTGGATGACCTCGCCGAGGGAGTTCAGGTAGGCGCCGCGGTGGGTGTAGACCACGCCCTTGGGTTGGCCGGTGGTGCCCGACGTGTAGTTCAGGCTGATTGGGTCGCCCTCGTCCGGCACGGGGTAATCGAGCGGTTCGTTGCTGCCGGCAGCGAGCAGATCGCCGTAGCCGGTGGTGAAGGCCAATTCGACATCCTGGCCCTCTTCCGTTGGCAGCGTGAAGATCTCGCGGAGACTGGTCACCGCGGCGAGCTTCTCGCGGGCCGGTTCCACCAGGGGCGCGTCGGCCAACAGGAACGTGGCGCCGGAATGCTCGACGATCTGCGCGATCTCCTCGGCGGAGAGTCGCGTATTGATGGACACGAGCACTCCGCCGGCCAGCGGAACCGCGAAATGGCCGATCAGCATCTCGGCGCAGTTGGGCGCGAGATAGGCGACCCGGTCGCCCCTTTGCAGGCCCTTGGCGACCAGTGCGTTCGCCAGGCGGGTGACCTCGGCGGCCATGGCGGCGTAGGTCATACTCCGCTGACCGTCGGTGATTGCGGTCCGGTCCGGGTGTACCGAGGCGGCACGTTGGATGAAACGTAGTGGGGTGAGCTGCGTTTCCATATCGTCTGACTCCCGGTCCTGCGCCGCCGTCGGTGGCGTCGTGTTGCTAGCAGAACAGGGGCCTGGCCAAATTCACAGACTTAGCTGTGGTGATCCGCCTTCCGGAGGGAGCAACTCAGTCCTTTAGGAGGGACCGGCGCCGTCCAGGCGGGATTCTGGCCATCGCCCGGTCGAGCAGATCTGTGCTGGCGATGGGGGAGTGCTGCTCCAGCTCGCCTCGGAATCCGACAGCCAGCAGTTGCGATTACTTCTGCAGCCGCGTCCCAATTTCGGTGAGCGGGGCCGTCAGGATTTGTGATGGAACGGGACGGTCCAGACCACCCATGGCGTGCTTGACCTGCCACGCAAGTCCTCGACGCTGTCGCCCGCCCGATGCATGACCGCCAGCGCTCGGGCGACCGCCACCAAATACGATGCCAACGAGGAACGGTCAGCCTCTGAAGCCCCCGGGACTCGGCACGTTCACCCGCAGAAGGCAGGATTGGCCACCGGGGATCGTCGTGGGGAAGGCTGGGTGGTTACCCGAACCGGGGGCGAGAGCGGATTCTACGGATAACCCAGCACTTGACATAATGCCCATTATCGGCAAAGCCTGGACCTGGGTGTGCCGGGGTACGTATCCCGGTCTTCGTCCTCGGTCCGCTGACCGGCCCGCAGCTCGAGGCTCACACCGTGCTGATATTGATCGTCACCCTTGGCGTCGTGACAATCGGGCGACCCAGCTAGGGCGCGGCGTCGTCGCGCTCCCGCTCCTGGCCGACCACCTGCGCCAAGTCGCTCAGTCGCTCACGCTGCAGTAGGGGTCGCCGCATCCGCTGATTACCGGCCAACTCTGCGGAGTTCCGGTCCAAGAACGTCCAGTACCCAGCGGTGAACGGGCAGGCCCGCTCGCCGAGCCGCTTCTTCGGGTCATACTGACAGCCGCCGCAGTAGTCGCTCATCGTATTGATGTAGGCGCCGCCCGACAGGTAGGGCTTGGTGGCCATCAACCCACCGTCGGCGTGCTGGCTCATCCCGACGACGTTGACCGGCATCACCCAGTCGTAGCCGTCGACGAACCTGGTCTGGAACCACTCGGCCAGCGCGTCCGGGTTGTACCCGCGTTGCGCAGCCCAGTTGCCCAGCACCATCAGCCGGGGTATGTGATGGACCCAGCCGCGGTCCCGGACCCCGGCCAGCACGTCGCGCAGGCAGCGGGCCTGCACAACGTCGGCGTCCAGGTTGGCGAACCAGCCGGGGAGCGGCCTGGTCGCGCCGAAGCGGTTAAGCCTTCGGTACCCCGGGCCGAAGTGCCAGTACAGCTGCCAGACGTACTCCCGCCAGCCGATGATCTGCCGGACGAAGCCCTCGACCGAGGCGAGCGGCGCGCGGCCTCGGTGGTACTCGGCGGCCGCCGCTTCGGCCACTTCCACCGGATCCAGCAGGCCCAGGTTCAGCGGAACGGACAGCAGGCTGTGCGCCATCGCCCAGTCCCCGGCCAGCATGGCGTCCTCGTAGGGGCCGAATGTCCCCAATCGGTACCGGAGGAATTGTTGCAGCGAGGTCAGCGCCTCGGTCCTGGTCACCGGGAACAGCCGCGGCCCGTCCGCGCCGACCGTGCGGAGCGACCCGTCCGCCGTCCAGCGATCGAGATCGGCCCGGACCTGCTCGTCGATCTCGTCCTCGTCCGGGCGGAATGGGGGTGGGACGTCGAGGGTGGTCGCGCCCCGCTGCGGCGGCTCGCGGTTCTCCGCGTCGAGGCTCCAAATGCCACCGACCGGTTGGTCGCCGTCCATCAGCAGGTCCAGACGCCTGCGTTGGTAACGGTAGAAGTGGTCCATCCGGACCCGCTGCCGGTCCCCCACCCAACGGGCGAAGTCATTGCGGGGCAATGTGAAGCCCGGGGTTACGTCAACCCCGTCGACGAGACCCCGCTCGGCCAGCCGTCGGACGAATCGCTCTGCGGCGAAGGAGGTCGGCTCGTAGACCCGGGCCGGCTCACCGAAGGCCGCGAGCGCCTCGCCATAGCTGGCGGTCTGCAGGAACGTAACGGATCCGGCCAGTTCGGCGGCCCGATGACGCAGCGCCGACAGGATCAGGTGGAGCTTCTGGCGATGGTAGATCCGGCGGCTGAGCGCACGCCGGCTCTCCACCAGCAGCACCCGTCCGTCGCCGGGATCGAAGTGCGGGCCGAGCTGATCGGCGAACAACCACCGGGCGACGGGTCGGGCAGGCATAGGCCCATTCTGCGGCCGGTCATTCGGAGGCCGGCGAGCGGCCGCCCTGTCGGCGGGGAGAGGGATTCGAAGCCCCAGGCTTCGGGCGTCTTGTTCGAGTGGCATTATCACGGAACCCCGCTGTCGCTACCTGGCCGGACTCCGAACTCAAGGGTTGGTGAGAGTGCGGCCCGAACGGCTTCGATGGACGCGTTCAGGGTGCGTCAGCTGGTGTGGTGGATATGGCCCTCTGGCCACAGCATTGAGCATTGATGCGGAGTCGATGGTGCTCGCCACCTGGGATCACGACCTGGCCCGCGCTGCCGTCACCGCGGGCTGCAGCGTGTCCCCGCCACCGGCACTTCGATGAATAGCCTTTCGGTGATCGTCAGTTCGGTGGCGTCCACAGGCGGATCCGCTACCGGGTACGCGACCCGCCTTGCAATTCCATGTCGGGATTTACCAAGGAAGGGCACCCTCGGCGGAGAGGTACGTCCCGCTGGGTCCGTCGGGACCCACAAGCGCCATGCGCACGATCGTGTCAGCTCCCTGCTCAACGGTCTGGAGACCGTTGTTCCCGTTCAGGTCTGTCTGAGTGAAACCAGGTTCCACGGCGTTGATTCGGATAGTCGGAAACTGCATCGCGTACTGAACGGTGATCACGTTGAGCGCAGTCTTGGAAGCCGGGTACGCCACGCCCGGGTAGTTGTAGCCCGGGGCGCCAGGCGTCGTGAGGCGAGTGAGCGAGGCCAATCCGCTGCTGACGTTGACCACGACCGGCGCGGTCGATTGCTGCAGCAGCGGGAGGAAGGCGTGCAAGACGCGCACCGCGCCGAAGACGTTCGTCTCGAAAGTCGTCCGCATCATGTCGGCGGTCAAATCCGCGGCGCCGATCACGCCGCCGTCAGTCAGCTCGACTTGAATGCCGGCATTGTTGACCAGCACATCCAGTCCTCCTTCGTCCTCCACGGTCTGGCGGGCTGCCCGCACCGACACGTCGTCGGTGACGTCGAGCTGGATGGCGCAGGCTCCGATCCGCGCGGCAGCTCGGAGCCCACGTTCGACATGCCGGCTTCCGAGGTACACGGTGTGGCCGGCGGCGAGGAGTCGACGGGCGGTCTCGAAGCCCAGACCCTTTTCGCTCCGGTGATCAGAGTCCTTGTCATGTGCCCGACGATAGGGCTTAGACCGTTCGAAGTCGCAGCCACAACCCGAAGCCCCGGACTCACACCCAAAGGCGGGCGCGAGCATCGCCGAAGCCGCTCGCCGCAACGGGGTCGGTGTGCACAGGCTGCGCGAAGACGAACGCGCCGGACTCGTCGTCACCACGGCCCAGCCGCACCCTTTGGTGGCATTGAGGTAAGCCTCGACGCCGGTCACTATCCAGGCGCGGTCGAGCGCGCGTTCTTCGCTGAGCTCCGGGGGCAGGGCGTGGACCTGGGCAAGCCAGGTGATCACGGCACGAAGACCCTCACGGCGGTGCCGGTCGCCTTCGTCTCGGAGATTGATGATCGCGGGGTCTCCGGCCGCGCCGTGAGCTGCCCGGATGGCTACTTTGCTCGAAGATAACAGCGCGGTCGTCCACTGTGCGAAGGCGAGCAGCTTGCGGTGCGGGTCGGTCTCCTCTGCGATGCGTCGCGCCCAGCCGGCGCCGTCGGCGTCGTGCTCCATCTGTAGCAACAGGGCCCGCACGATGGCGCCCTTGGAGCCGAATATCGCATAGACGGTGGGCGCGGCTACTCCGGCTCGCTCGGCGATGCGGGCCACTGTGGTACCGCCGAATCCGTGCTCGGTGAACAGTTCCCGTGCCGCCTTTGCGATAAGCCGCTGGGTGTCCGCGGCGCGCTCCTTGCGTATGCGGGAACGGTAGGGCCGGCTCGTGCGCGGCTCTGATGCGCTGTCGGGGGCAACCACTGCCGCACCTCCCTAGATTGAGTAGAGGCAACTATATCTAATCATGTCAGGCTACCCGGGCAGCCATATCCGGCTGCCTCGACAGAAGACGGGAGAACGCCGATGCCAGGTCAACGAATCGGATCGCTCATCGCTGCAGCGTTCGGGCTGATCTACGTGCTGGTCAACGCCGCACCGCTGTCAACGGGACGGACGCTGACGCTTCGGGTGCCGGCCGCAGCCGCGTTCGTTGCGGTGATTCTTGCGGTCTTCCGTTCCGGTGTTCGGTCCCGGGACCGCGGTGGGCAGGAGCGGCGGGTGTTCGGTCGCGGGTATAGGTTCGTGGTGGTCGCCGAGTTCGTGGCGCTGTTCGTTGGTGCACGCGTGCTCAGCGGCCCGCTCCACGCCCCCGAGGCTGGGGTGGCGTGGGTATCTGTGGTGGTCGGCGTGCACTTTTGCCCTCGCCGTTGTCTTCGGGGAGCGGTTCTTCCACTGGCTCGGCGGTGTGATCACCACCTGCGGGGTCGTTGAACTCGTGCTGGCGGCCACCGGTGCTGGGGAGCCGGCGATCGCCCTGGTTTCTGGCGTGGTTCCAGGCGCCGTACTCCTCGGCTTCGGTTGGTGGGGCGCGCATCGCACCGAGTCCACCGCCGACCAGCTCGAGTCGGTGCGGCCATGACCGGCTGTGCGACGTCGTGAGCTGCGACAAGCGCCGGACCTGACTGGGGCTTTCCGTAGCCGGATCCTCTTGTGGGCGGTCAGCGACCGTGCGAACCTGCGGCCGGCTCCGGCGTCGATCGGTCGTGTCCGGCGTTGATCGTCGCGCCCAGCTCGGCTGGCTGTTCGCCGTTGGCCGATCGACCGTGTACCGGGTTTGTCGGGATTGCGCCGATCATTCGATCCGGGAGTGGCATCATCACGGAAGCCGTCACCGGCGTGCGATGGCGCCGGGCTCCGAACTTGAGGGTTGGTGACCGTGCGGCCCGAACGGACCCGATGGACGCGGTCACGGTTGCGTCAGCTGACGTGGTGGATCTGGCCCGCCTTCCCGACGTCGTGGTCGGACGTTCCGGCCCGGTTGCGACCGGGGGCAGCCCAGATCGGCCGGCTCACGGTCGCCGCGGTGATCGCGTATCTGGTGGCAAACGCGCTGTCTCCCAAAGTCATTGACCTCACCTCGCCGCTGACCGCACTCCTGGTTGTGCAGGCGTCCACCGTCGGCACGCTTCGGATGGGGGTCGTCCGGGTCGGCGCGGTGCTCACCGGAGTTCTGGTGGCCGTTGGGCTCACCAGCTGGGTCGGTTTGACCTGGTGGAGTCTTGCTGCGGCGATCGCTGCTTCGTTGATCCTGGCGAATGTGCTGCGGCTGGGCGAACAATCGCTGGAGGCGCCGATCTCCGCCATGCTCATTCTGGCGGTGTCCTCACCGCAATTGGCCGCCGAAGTCCGAGTGATCAACACCCTCGTCGGCACGGTCGTCGGGATCGGTTTCAGCTTGGCAGTGCCCGTTTCGATCCCGAGCGAGAGGGCGAGCGACTCGGTGCGAAAGGTGGCCCGGTCGCAGGCGGCGCTGCTCAACGAAGTGGCGCTGACTCTCGGCGACCGGCCCCCGCACAGCGAGGAAGTCAGAGCCTGGCTCGACTGGACCGCGGACATCGCCCGGGACGTCGGCGAGGCCTCCGCGGCGATCCGGGCCGTCGAGGAGCGCCGGCGGCTGAACCCCCGGGCCCTGACCGAGGCCAAGGTGCATCCCGGTCTCCGATCGGCGCTGGATCGACTCGACGGCTGTCTGGCCGCCGAGCGGGCATTGCTCGTCGTGATGGGCAACGAAACGCCCGTTGCGCAGGACCAGTCTGGCGATCCGATCGGCACCGAATTGCCCCGTGCGTTCGCCGTCGTGTTCGACGACCTGGCCAACGGATTGCGCGCTTTCGGTGACCTGGTCAGCGCCGAATACGGTGCCCACAAAATCGACCGGGTCGACGAGTCGGTGGCGAGCACCGTCAGTGTTGTCCAGGAGGCGCGCGCGGTGCTGAGCGAGCTGATGAGTCTGGACGTCGACCCCCGGGGCCGCGCGGATCTGTGGATGCTCCAGGGTTCGGTACTCACCTCCATCGAACATGTTCTCCGTCAGTTGGACGCAGGGGTCGAGGAGCAGCGGGGCAGCCGTCAACGCTAGGCACCTGCTGGGCCCGGCCTGCTGCGCCCGGCCGGTTGCGCGGACGAAAGTTGCGGTTTTGGGGACGGTGGGACAGGAGTCACCAGGTTCATCCGTGGTGAGGAAGTTGATCCTCGCTCTGGGCCGCTGCGAGCATCGAGGTCGCGGCGCACCTTCCAATCGGAAACCGAGCAATTCGGTCAGCGGCTGACTCGCAGTCCCCCGGCGCTCCGCGCTCCGATCACCGCCCGCCGGAATGGGAAGCCGCCAGCACCGCGACGTCGCCGGCGCCCAGTTTGTCGCCCGCAGCCCACGGCTGTCCGCTGAGCAGATCCACCCCTTCGAACGAGATCGGCACCGCCGCCGAACCCCCGTTGATCACAAACAGATAGCGAACAGTGCCGTTATCCCGAGCCACGACATCCAGCCCGGCGGGCCATTTCTCGAATTCGAGCGGCCGGACCGCCGCGGCCTGGACGCACGCCCGCCGGAGTAGTGCGGAAAGGCTCCTGGCGTCGAGTTCCGTCCCGACGTACCAGGCCGAACCACCCCGCGTGCCGGCCGCGCCAGGAAAGCCGCGTCGGGTGACGGCGGGCCGGCCGTCGTTGATCCCGCCGGCGAAGGACGCCAGCACCTCGGCGCCCCCGGTCTCGAGTCCTCCTGCAGGCAGGTTAATCAGCTCGGTCCATCGGGTGCCACCGGCGGTGGCCGGGAGGAAATCAGCGGTGTCGGCGAGATTGACCTGTTCCCCGGCCAGCAGCGGCGAGAATTCCTCGACCCGCACTCCGAGCAGGTCGGTGAAAGCGCCCGGATAGCCGCCCAACCGGATGTGGTCGTCCACATCGACGACTCCGGAGAAATAGCCGACGACGACAGTGCCACCGCCGCGGGCGAAGTCGGCGATGTTGCGGGCAGCGCCGTCGCTGACGAGGTACAGGTTGGGAACGAGAACGACCCGGTAGCCGGACAGGTCACGGTCCGGGTGGACGAAATCGCAGCTGTAGCCCTGTTCCCAGAGCGACCGGTGCCAGCCAGTCACCGCGCTCATCTGGTCGACGTCCGTGCTCGGGTGTGAATCGAGCTCGATCCCCCACCACGAATGCCAGTCGAAGGCAATGGCAATGTCGGCGCGGTGCCGGCTGCCGGCAACGTCGGACAACGCCTTCACGTCGGCGCCCAGCGCACATACCTCCCGCCAGCGCTCGGTGTCGGTGCCGGCGTGCGGCAGCATCCCGGAGTGGAACTTCTCGGCACCGGCCCGAGATGCCCGCCACTGGAAGAACAACGCGCCATCGGCGCCGCGGGCCACATGGGTCAGGCTGTCACGGCGCATCTGCCCGGCGGGCTTTGCCGGGTTCCGGGGCTGCCAGTTCACCGCCGAGGTGGAGTGCTCCATCAGGAGCCACGGTGACCCATCGGCCAGGGACCGGACCAGATCCGCAGCCATCGCCACGCCGTGGGTCGCTGCTGCAGGGCCCAGCGCCGCTATCCGGTAGTGGTCGTTGCTGATCAGATCCATGTCCTGGGCCCAGCGCCAATAGTCGATGTGCTTCCAGAAATGCATGAAATTTGTGGTGACCGGGAGCGGTGAACCGGCCCGGATGATGTCCGCCTCAGACCGGTAGCAGTCGAGAAGTTCATCGGAGGAGAACCTGGCGAAATCGAGTTGCTGGGTGGGGTTGGCGAACGTCTGATAGGCCGGCGATCGGGGCGGCAGGATCTCCGCCCAGTCGGAATATTGCTGACTCCAGAACAGGGTCCCCCAGGCGGCGTTCAATTCATCGAGCGTTCCGTACCGCCGCTGCAGCCAGGTCCGGAACGCCGCCGCCGACACGTCGCAGTAGCAGCTCCAGTTGTGGTTGCCGTATTCATTGTGGACGTGCCACATCACCACGGCCGGATGCGCGGCGTACCGGTCGACGATCGCCGTGGTGAGCGCGGCCGCCGCCTCCCGGTAGTCGGGTGAGGAGGGGCAGAACCCCTGCCGGCCACCGTGACTGCGGCGCACGCCGTCGACGTCGACCAACATCGACTGTGGGTACCGGCGCAGGAACCATGGCGGCGGCGTCGCCGAGGCATTGGCGAGATCGACCGCAATGCCGCCGGCGTGCAGGAGATCCAGGATCCGGTCCAACCAACCGAAGTCGTACCTCCCTGGCGCCTCTTCGATCAGCGCCCAGGAGAAAATGCCGACCGAGACCAGGTTGACCCCAGCCTGCTGCATCAACGCGATGTCCTCGGGCCACACGCTTTCCGGCCACTGTTCCGGGTTGTAGTCGCCGCCGAAAGCGAGGTGTCCGCCCAGCTTGTCGGTGACCGCCGCCATTGAGGCGGCATAGTGCGCGGAGCGGTCCGGAAGGGTCACGACGTGGCGGTCACCTGCCGGCGACCCGGCCACGTCGTCGAGCGCGCCTGTCATGCCGGGCCGGCACCGGTGGTCAGTCCCGCGCCGAATTCGCTCTGCGATACCAGAGCACCGGCCGAACCCGGCACAACGGGCAGTGTTGCCCCGGCCGTGCGCAGTTCGATCGGCAACTCGTTCCTGGATCGGTCATACCAGCGGGATGAGCCAGAGTACTGCGGAAAGGCTTTGCTGTTGGCGCTCACCGGTTCTCCTCCTCGTGAGTAATTGGACAGGTGGCTGACATCCGGATGAGCGTGATCGCCGGGTTGACGGCGGGAGGAGGCGGGTCCGAGCCGCGGCGGGCCTCGCTGTCGATGGGGACCGCCGAGGACAACTGCAGACCGTTCGTACCCGCGTTGACAGGATGACGGTATCGAAGTCTCGACGTCCTTCGATCCGGTGATCCCACGAACACCATGGGGAATGCGTCCACCGCCGTGAGGACCCCTCCGTAGAACGTCGTACCTCCTCGTCACCCGTTCGACGGCCGTCGGGCCCGGACGACGAAGAACCGATGAGTCGGACGAATCGGACGGGGTCGGCTTGGTGGACCCAATTTGTTTAGGCACGCAAGAAACATGCCGAGGGAATCTACGGACGACGGGGCTGTATGCCTGCTTGACGGGGCCGGATCGCCGTGATTGCTCGCAGATGTTACCTTCACGGAACTATGAAGTACGTCTCTTCACGGAGGATGCCATCGCAACGCCGCGACCTGGGTCGACCGTCCATCTTCGGGCGGGCGGGATCAGCCTGGTGCTGTCCACCGAAGGTGGCGGGCTGCCGGCCGTCCAGTACTGGGGACCGGATCTAGGCGATCTGGCCGCATCGACGTTGGCCGATTTGACGCTCGCATCCCGGGCGCCGTTCGGTGACAGCCGTATCGATGTGCCCGAGCGGATCAGCGTGCTGCCCACCCCGGCGGAAGGTTGGGTCGGCACCCCGGGACTCGTCGGAAGCCGCAGTGGGAGAGATTTCTCGCCGTTGTTCTCGGTGGTCGGGGTGGACCGGCCGACGGCCGAGAATGACCTGGTCCATCGGCTGCGTTTCCGCGCGATCGACGACGTTGCGGCGCTGTCGCTGGACATCGAGATCGAGATGTCCGCCGCCGGGCTGGTGCGGCTCCGGGCCCGGCTGACCAACGTCGATCCGGACCTGCCCTACGATCTGGTGTCCTTGAGCCTCACGGTGCCGGTTCCGGCCGAAGCCGCCGAATTGCTCGATTTCACCGGGCGACACACGATGGAGCGGATCCCGAGCCGCTCGACCTTCGCCCCCGGTACCCACCTTCGAGAGTCGAGAAAGGGCAAACCGGGGCAGGACTCGTCCTACCTGCTGATGGCCGGGGCCACCGGCTTCGGATTTACCCACGGGCAGGTCTGGGGGTTGCACGTCGGCTGGTCGGGTAATCAAACCGCCTATGCCGAACGCACCTACAACGGTGTGTCGTTGTTGGGCGCCGGCGAACTGCTGTTGGCCGGGGAACGACAGTTGCAGCCCGGCGAGGCCTACACGACCCCCTGGATCTATGCGGTGTACGGCAATGGGATGAATGAGTTGGCCGCCCGGGTGCATCATCACCTGCGAAGCCGGCCCCAGCATCCGCAGGCCCCGCGACCGGTGGTGGTGAACACCTGGGAAGCCCTGTACTTCCGCCAGGACGCCGCTGAACTGCTGGCCCTGGCCGAGACCGCCGCCGCCGCCGGCGCGGAACGGTTCGTCCTGGACGACGGCTGGTTCCTCGGCCGCCGCAGCGACCGGACCGGGCTGGGCGACTGGCTGGTGGACGAAAATGTCTGGCCGGACGGGCTGGGAGCATTCATCGAGAAGGTGAACGGGCTCGGCATGGACTTCGGTTTATGGGTAGAGCCGGAAATGGTCAATCTGGACTCTGATCTGGCTCGGGCCCACCCGGACTGGATCTTCCGGGCGGGCGGCCGCACCGGTATCGCCACCCGCAACCAGTATGTGCTCGATCTCGGGCACCCGCAGGCCTATGCCCACATTGCCGATCGGCTGCACGCCCTGCTGGACGCCTACCCGATCGCGGCCCTCAAATGGGATCACAACCGAATGGTCGTCGAGGCCGGCCACGGGCCGGCCGGGACGCCGGGCGTGCACAATCAGACGCTGGCCTTGTACCGATTGCTCGAGGAGATCCGGCAGCGCCACCCGCAGGTCGAGATCGAGTCGTGCGCCGCGGGCGGCGGGCGGATCGACCTGGGTATCGCCCGTTACATCGCCAGGGTGTGGCCGAGCGACTGCCTTGACCCGCTCGAACGTCAACAGATCCAGCGTTACACCCAGTTGCTCATGCCCCCGGAAATGGTCGGTACCCATATCGGCGCGCCGGACGCCCACACCACAGGCCGGCACCACGAACTCGACTTCCGAGCGGCGACCGCAATCTGGGGCCACATGGGGGTGGAATGGAATCTCACCGGGACCACTGCAGCGGAGTTCGCCCGGGTCCGCGAATGGATCTCCTTCTACAAGCAGCAGCGAGAACTGCTGCATACCGGCCGGGTGATCGTCGGGGATCACCCGGACCCGGTGATCTGGATCAACGGTGTGGTCGCCGATACCGGGGACCGGGCCCTGTTCGGAATCACCACCCTGGCCCGGTCGATCACCTGGCCACCGGGCCGGATCCGGCTCCCCGGACTGCAACCGGATTTGCTCTACCACGTCGCACCGGCCGGGCCGCGACCGCCCGACTCCGAATCGGCCGGCCTGCCGCAGTGGTGGCACCGCGGACTGGAACTCACCGGCCGAGTGCTGGCCGAGGTCGGGATCCAGCTACCGGCCATGTATCCAGAACGCATGCGCCTGATTTCGGCGGTCGCCCGCCGATGACCAGTCGGGCGGATCCCCGGCCTACCCGGATGGCAGACGCGGGCCCGCCCACCCCAACCTCGATCCGCTGCGAAAGCTGCGGGCACCAGCGACAAGCGCCCGTCGACAACCGTTGAACGGGAACGGCACCCGATCCCACGCCTGACGCAGGATCTGGTCCACATCAAAGGAGATGTAGCAAAGTGTTCTCTCGTCAGCGTTTCCGGCAGACGGTTGCTGTTCTGGGGGCAGCAACCCTGACCCTGACCGCGGCCGCCTGCAGCTCATCCTCGCCCGCGGCCGGCGGCTCGGCCGGTTCCTCCAGTCCCGCCGCCGCGTCCCAGCCATCTGGCTCGGCCACGGCTCCTGAGTCTTCGGGTTCGGCCACTGCGCCCCAGGCTTCGGGCTCGACTGCCGCAGCTTCGAGCTCCGGTGCCGCCCCGTCCGGCTCCTGCGCACCCTCCTCCGGGACGGTTTCCCTCAACTTCTCGACCTGGGTCCCCGGCATGGACAAGGTGGTCGCCCTGTGGAACAAGGCGAACCCGAACGTCCAGGTCAAGGTCAACGAAACCCCCAGCGGCAACACCGGGACCTATCAGAACTTCCTGAACGGCATCAAAGCCGGTACCGCCCCGGACGTGGGCCAGATCGAGTACGACACGCTGCCCAACTTCCGGGTGCAGAACGGCCTCACCGACATCTCCAGCTGCCCCGGTGTGGCAGATGCCAAGAGCCAGTTCGTGCCGTGGACCTGGAGCCAGGTGGACTTCGCCGGCTCCGGTGGAGTCTGGGCGATCCCGCAGGATTCGGGCCCGATGGCCCTTTTCTACCGTAAGGACATCTTCGACAAGCTCGGGCTCAAGGCGCCCACCACGTGGACCGAGTACGCCGCCGCCGCAGCCAAGATCCATGCCGCCGACCCGACCCAGTACATCACCTTCTTCTCGCAGAGCGACCCCAACTGGTACACGGGGCTGCTGTGGCAGAACGGGACCAAACTCTTCGAAACCGGCGGCGATGCGGTCAAGGTCACCCTCGACAACAACCCGCAGGTCAGTCAGGTCAACGCCTTCTGGCAGGACCTGATCTCCAAGAAGCTGATCGCCACCAACCTGCAGGGTTTCTCCCCGGAGCTCTACAAGGCCTGGGACACCGGCAAGGTCGTCTCCTGGATCAGTGCCGCGTGGGGCTACAGCACCATCCGCGACAACGCCAAGGACACCTCCGGCAAGTGGGCCGTCGCCCCGATGCCGCAGTGGACCGCGGGTGGCACCACCTCCGGTGACTGGGGCGGCTCCTCGACCGCCGTGCTCTCCGGCTCCAAGCACCCGGCCGAGGCGGCCAAGTTCGCCATCTGGTTGAACACCGACCCGGCCGCACTGGCCCTGGAGAACTCGCTGGGTGGCCTCTACCCGTCGGCCACCGCCGGGCTGGACATCCCGTCGCTGCAGAAGGGAGTGCCCTTCTACGGCGACCAGAAGATCTTTGATGTCTTCAAGGCTGCCAGTGCAGGCGTGAACCAGAGCTTCCAGTTCGGCCCGACGATGACCGACACCTACAACGGGATCAAGGACGGAGTGTCCGCGGCGCTGGCCGGTACCGGGACGCTCGATCAGGCCATGAGCAACGCGCAGACCAAGACGGTGGACTCGCTCAAGGCCCAGAACATCCCGGTGGCCGGGAGCTAGCTGATCAGTTCCGGGTGGTCCGGCTCCGGCCGGACCACCCGACGACCGAGCGGAGAAATCGTGTCATCAGCAACGACATCATCATCACCCAGAACTCCCACGGGTCCGGTGGATCTGGCCCCGGCCGCCAAGCGCGACCGCAAGAATCGGCGCGGCCCCGGATGGACGCCGTTGCTGTTCATCCTTCCATTCGCCGTACCTTTCATCCTGATCTACCTGATTCCGATCATCTACGCGGCGTACCAAAGCCTTTTCAAGCTGCAACGCACCGGCGGTATCTTCGGCAAGAGCACCCAGGTCTTCGGCTGGTTCACCCAGTATGCGGCCGTCTTCAGCTCGGCTGATTTCCGGTCCAGCGTGATCCGGGTGCTGCTGTTCGGCGTCGTTCAGATCCCGATCATGCTGATCTTGGCGCTCGCGCTGGCCCTGCTCCTGGACTCGACCGTGGTCTATCTGAAGAGGTTCTTCCGGATCGCATTCTTTGTGCCGTACGGCATTCCCGGCGTCATCGCGGCGATCATGTGGGGCTTCATCTACTCCCCCGGCCTGTCCCCGATCGTGGCTCTGCTCAAGAAGTTGAGCATTTCCGTCGACCTGCTTGGATCCCACGTCGTACTCTGGTCGATCGCCAATGTCGTTACCTGGACATACGCCGGATACAACATGTTGATCATCTACTCGGCCCTGCTGGCCATTCCGACGGACCTGTTCGAGGCGGCCAAGCTCGACGGCGCCTCCAATTGGCAGATCGCCCGCCGGATCAAGATCCCCTCCATACTCCCGGCGCTGATCCTCACCGCCGTGTTCTCGATCATCGGTACCTTGCAGTTGTTCACCGAGCCGATTGTCTTCAGTCAGATCTCGACGAATATCACGTCGAGCTTCACCCCGAACCTGCTCGTCTACAACGCGGCGCAGAACAACTACAACCTATCGGCGGCGATCTCGGTCACTCTTGCCGTCGGGACATTCATCCTGTCCTTCGGATTTCTCAAGATCACAGCGCGGAGGGCGGCATCATGAGCATCCTGACCGACACGGCCGGCGCCATCACCACCCCGAACAGCGACAGCGCCAAGGGCCCTCGGGAGCACCCGGCCTCCATCGTGGCCTCGATGACGTTCATGCTGGTCTGCCTGGTGTATTTCCTGCTGCCCGTCTACATCCTCGTCGTCGCCGCCAGCAAGCAGCAGACCCAGCTGGCCAGTACCAACGGCATGGTGCCCGGGGGCAGCCTGTTCAGCAACTTCGGTGCGCTGTTCAGTCAGCAGGACGGCATCTATCTCAAGTGGCTGCTCAATTCAGTGATCTACGCAGTGGGCGGCGCCGTCATCGGCACCATTCTTGCGGCCATGGCCGGCTACGCCTTGGCCAAATATCAGTTCAAGGGCCGGGAGTTCGTCTTCAATGTCGTGCTGGGTGGGGTCCTGATGCCCGCGACCGCGCTCGCCCTCCCGCTGTTCCTGATCTTCACCAAAGTGCATTTGACCAACACCTACTGGTCGGTCCTGCTGCCGTCGATCGTGTCACCGTTCGGGGTGTACCTGTCGCGGATCTTCGCCGGCGCCTCGGTGCCGGACGAACTCATCGAAGCGGGCCGGCTGGACGGATCCGGCGAGTTCCGGATCTTCTTCACCATTGCGACCAGATTGATGGCACCCGCCCTGGTGACCATCTTCCTTTTCCAATTCGTCGCTATCTGGAACAACTTCTTCCTGCCCCTGGTGATGTTGCAGAATCAGAATCTCTATCCGGTGACGCTGGGCCTGTTCAGCTGGCAGTCCCAGATCTCCCGGGTACCGCTCCTGCAATCATTGGTGATCGCCGGTGCGGTCATCGCAGTCATCCCGGTAGTAGCGATGTTCCTTTCCCTGCAACGTTTCTGGAAGGGTGGGTTATCGGCCGGCTCGGTCAAGTGACCCGCCGGGCCGCTCTCACGCCGACTCAGGGGTCGTCGCCTCGACCTGATGACGCAGGGCGATCACGGCCGCTCCCCGGGCCCACTCGGTGGAGGCGAACGGGGTGACGACGATCGGGACCGCGGGCACGGTCCAGTGCTGTACCCGCGCCGCAGCATCCTCCACGATGTCCTGGACGATAGGCACCAGGGAAACGCCCTCGCCGGAGATCAGCACCATCTCCGGGGCCGTGACGGCGGACAGCGTGCCGATCAACAGCCCCAGGGCCCGCCCGGCGTCCTCGGCGACCCGCCTGGCCACCGGGTCGCCCGCTGCCGCCAGCGCCAACGCCTGCTGATAGGTCAGGTCCGGGCGGCGGAGCCCCACCTGGATCTGCGCCAGGATCGAGCTCGAGGCGAGATACCCTCGGACACAACCACGATGGCCGCGTTCGCACAACGGGCCGTGTTCACTCACGGACAGATGGCCGACCTGCCCGCTGCCGCCGGACCGACCGTCCACCAACCGGTCGTCCACCACCAGCCCGCAGCCCACCCCAGCTCCGACGGTGACCAGCGCGAAGTCACGACAACCCACCGCTGCGCCGAACCAGTGCTCGGCGGCCGTCAATGCCCGGACATCATTCTCCACCACCGTCGGCAGGCCGGTCGCGGCCCGCACCATGCCGACCAATGGCACATCGACCCAACCCAGGAAGGGGGACGACGAGATGACCTGAGCGCGCGGGGATATCGGCCCGGCGAGACTGATGCCAACGGCGAACACGGTCGGGTCGACGGCGCGTTGAGCGGCGACCGACTGCCCGATGGCAGCGGTCACCGCGACCGGATCGATTCCCGTCAGGGGGATGCTCACCTCGTCGAGGATTTTCGCTCGCAGGTTCGTCCGCACCAGGTGCAGGGTCGTCGATGTCAGGTTGATGCCGACCAGGTGTGCGAAATCCACGTTCACTTCGATCGGAAGTGGTGGACGGCCGGTTCCGGACGTCGGGATGGGGCCGCTTTCGGCCAACAATCCGGCGCCCACCATTGTCCTGGTGATGCGGGTCAGACTGGCCGGCGAAAGCCCGGACCGGCGGGCCAGGTCGGCCCGGGAGCTCGGGCCGCGAACCAGAAGATCGATCAGGACGGATTGTGAGGCCGCGGACAGTTCTGGCCACACCACCCTCGGGTCGGGCGCCAACAGCAGCCTCCTTGTTCGATCGCCTTCATCATCGACGTACCCCGGGCGGTGGGCGACATCGAGTCCCGAAACACCGACCGAACCTCGGCCGCGCAAATGGCGAAGCCGACAGAATTCGGTCACAGAATTGTAACGTTCGGAGTCGACCCGGCGTCCGTGGGTCGCCCTGCTTGCTTATTCCCCCCTCAGCTGCAATAACAGGCTGCAATAACAAGGCCAATGATCGGCTGGGCGACGCTAGGGAGCACGGATGACGGTCCAAATGCCACAACATCGACCGGATCATGGAACAACTGTGGACAAAGGCCTCAAACCGGGCGCGCTCGGTCTGCTGGGCAGCGTGGTCGTCGGAATGGCGTCGACCGCGCCGGCATATTCACTGGCCGCGAGCCTCGGATTCGTGGTGGCCAGCGGCGGGGCGATCCTGGCCGGGGTCAAGGCGCCGGCCATCATGTTGCTGGCGTTCATCCCAATGTATTTCATCGCGGTGGCCTACAAGGAACTCAACGAGGCCGAACCTGACTGCGGCACCACATTCACCTGGGCGACCAGGGCCTTCGGGCCGGTGGTCGGCTGGATGGGCGGCTGGGGGATCATCGCCGCCGACATCATCGTGATGGCCAACCTGGCGCAGATAGCCGGTTCCTATTCCTTCGTGCTGATGGACGACATCGGCGTCCACGCAGCGAAAGGTCTGGCCGACAATACTTTCTGGTCGACGGTGGCCGGTATCATCTGGATCGTCATCATGACCTGGATCTGCTATCGCGGCATCGAGGTCTCGGCCCGGTTGCAGTACGCGTTGCTGTCGATCGAAATCGTCACCCTGGTGATGGTCGCCATCGTCGCTCTGGTGAAGGTCTACTCGCACCGGGCGACGGCCGGTTCGCTGACGCCGTCGATCTCCTGGCTGTGGCCTGGTGGCCTGTCCTTCGGCTCGGTGATCGCGCCCGCGGTACTGACGGCGGCATTCATCTACTGGGGCTGGGACACCGCGGTGGCGACCAACGAGGAAGCATCGGACCCGGGCCGGACACCGGGCAGGGCCGCGGTGATCTCCACGGTGCTGTTGCTGATCACCTACATCCTGGTCAGTACCGCGGTGGTGGCCTTCGCCGGCGTCGGTACCGACGGGATCGGGCTGGGAAACCCGGACAACGCCGCGAATGTCTTCACCGCAATCGGTTCCACCCTGTTCGGCGATTCGGCACTCGGGAAGGTTGGCCTGGCGCTGCTCACCGTCTCCGTTCTCACCTCGGCGGCCGCCTCCACCCAGACGACAATCCTGCCGACCGCCCGGACGGCGTTGTCGATGGCGGTCTACCGCGCTCTCCCGACGAAGTTCGCGCGCATCCACACCCGGTACCTGACCCCGACCTGGGCCACGCTGGGCATGGGCGCCGTCTCGATCGGCTTCTACCTGCTGATCACCCTGATCAGCACCAACCTGCTCGCCGCACTGATCGGCTCCATCGGTCTGCAGATCGCGTTCTACTACGGACTCACCGGCATTGCCTGTTTCTGGTTCTATCGGAGGACGTTGACAACATCGTTCAGGCATCTGATGATGCGCGGCATTGTTCCGTTGGCCGGCGGCATTTTCCTTTTCGCGATGTTCATCTACGCCGTCAAGAGCTATTCAGGCGCCGACTGGCTGACAGACTCGGACGGAAACAATGTCACCATTTTCGGCATGGGCGCGGTGGCGGTGGTCGGAATCGCCGCTTTGCTCGTCGGGCTCGTTCTCCTCGCGCTGCAGTGGTGGCGGTCCCCGGCCTATTTCCGCGGCCATACCCTACCGATGCGCAGCGCAGACCTGCTGTTGCGCGGCACCGAGGAAGAGGGTATTCCGAGCACCTTGCCGGGCTCGGGTGAGCAGGCCACCGTCATCGCACCGGATCTGTCCAACCTGCCCGCCGGCCAGGTCGCGGTGGATCCGGAGACCGGAAAGACCTACCGGCAGCCGAACGACTGACCGGCGTACGACCGGCCGCCGGGCGGCGCGGCGTGATCGTTGGTGGATCCGGTCGGTCAATGCATGGCGACCGTGAGCAGGACCGCAGAATCCTCCAGGGCGAGCAGGGAATGCCGGCCGGTCGGAACTATCAGCAGGTCCCCCGCCGACCCTTCCCATGCCGTGTCACCGGCGGTCAGTCGGACCCGGCCGTGCAGGATCTGGATGGTCGCCGCCCCTGGCGTCTGGTGCTCACCGAGCGACTTGCCGGCGACCAGGGCGATGAGGGTCTGGCGGAGAACCTGCTCATGGCCGCCGTGGACCGTCTGCGAACTGCGCCCGCTGGAGGCGTCGTGGGCCAGCTTCAACTGCTGCCGGACCAGGGCCGTCAGCGACATCTTGTGCATCGGCTGTCTCCTTCTCGGTCGCCGCGGTGATCAACAAGATATCTCAACACCAGGTTCGGCATTTCGGCGCTGCTGATGGAGGTCAGAGCCAGTCCTTTCGCTTGAACATGAAAAACAGCCCCAGCGCGATGAAGACGATCGCACCAACACTCAGGAAATACCCCCACTGCTGCTGAAATCCGGGATATGGGACGTTCTGGCCGAAGTATCCGGTAATCGCGGTGGGGACGGCGATGATCGCCGCCCATGCTGTCAGCTTCTTCATCACCGTATTCAGCCGGCTGTCCTGTAGCGATAGGTTTGTCTCGAAGACCGTGGTGATCAGATCTCGCAGCGACTCCGTCCACTCTGACGCCCGCAGGACGTGGTCGTAGAGATCGTCGAACCACGAGTTGAGCTCTTCCGGCGCACCCAGATCCTTCCGGTGCCGGAGCACCGCGTTGACCACCTCGCGCATCGGCAGCACCACGCGGCGCAGTTCGACCAGGTCTTTGCGGATCCGATAGGTGCGCTGCTGCACCACCTTGCTGGAGGCGTTGTCGTCGAACAGCTGATCCTCCAGCCCCTCGATCTCGTCGTCCAGCAATTGAACGGCGTCGAAATGGCCGTCCACGATGGCGTCCAGCAAACCGTGCACCAATGCACCGGGGCCATATTTGAGCAGATCGGAATTGTCCTCCCAACGGCGAACCACTTCGTCCATGTCGAAGTCCTGACCGCGGCGGACCGTCACCACACCCTGATGCAGTACGAAGGCCGACACCCTGGACATGATGAGCCTGGACCGCGAGATGTCGACCTGATCCACCGCGCCGCCGTCGCCGATCTCGCCGCCGGTGGCGACCGAGTAGGCGGTGATGAAGGTGTGCGAGGCGTACCGCGTCGCCTTCGCCCGCTCCGCGTGCCCGACGGCGTCCTCGACCGCCAGCGGATCCAGCGTCAACTCTTCGGCGAGATCATCGAGCTGTCGGGAATCGGGATCACAGATGTCCACCCAGACCAAGCAGCCGTCCTCCTGCAAATATTCGGAGATCTTCTGGAATGGGAAGTTTTCGGCCTCCAATTCCCCGTTCCGCCAGAGCCTGCTCCGGATGCTGTTCGTCGGTCGCGGGTGGACTTCCGCCGACTGCGCCTTCTGCCCGGTCGCCGGGCCCTCACGGTCTACCGCCACCAACTGCCCCCGTTCGGAAGGTTCGTCGAGTCATTCGAATGCGATCCGTACCGCGGCCTCCGAATGGCGATCCGGCGCGGACCGGGCGGCTCCGCACGGGCCGCCGACCCGACTCCACTGCCACTATGCCCGTCGGTTCGCCTCCAGGCGCCGGCTCATGGTCGTTCGGTGTCACCGGCTGGGCTGCCGGAGGCCCGGATCATCCCGGTCTCGCTGCTAGCGTGAGGCAGGCCGATGCCGTGAACCGGCTTCCGGCTCCGAAAGCAACGACCGCGGACACCAGTCCGACGTCCCGGAAGTGTCAGGGAGATTGATGCGCCGTCCTCCGATGCCGACCGGGCGCAGCGGCGAATCGGGGGACAGCCGATGAGGCCCCGTCCGGTGCTGTTCGTTGCGGTGCTGGCGGCGGTCCTGCTGCTCCTGCACGGTATTCCCTGGTGGCGGCTGGTGCTCGCACCGCGCTGGCCCGCCCCGGTGACCGTGGTGGGCTCGGTGCTCGCTCTCGCCGCGCTCGTCGGCTTTCCGATCGTGATGTGGAAGGGCCACGGCCGGGCGGGCCGGGACGGGTTGGCGGTTCTGGGGGATACCTGGCTGGGCGTGGTGTGGCAGCTGTTCACGATCAGCATCCTGGGCGGGATCGCAGATCTGATCCTGGCCGTCGCCGGCGTGCACGGGCCCAGCCGACCGAGAGCCGTTGCCGCCGTGTCCCTCGCGGTGACGGCAGCAAGCTGCGGGTGGAGCGCGTTCCAGGCCCGCCGGATCCCCCGGGTGCGCACGGTGCAGGTTCCGCTGGACCGGCTCGGTGCGGGTCTGGACGGCCTCCGCGTCGTCATGATCACCGATACCCACTTCGGCCCGATCAACCGTGGTCAGTGGTCCGCCGGAGTGGTCGACCGGGTCAATTCGCTGGCCGCCGACGTCCTGGTGCACGCCGGTGACCTGGCCGACGGCTCGATCGAGAAGCGGCGCCATCAGGTTGAACCGCTGCGGGGCGCCGCTGCTGCGCTGGAGCGGGTGTACGTCACGGGTAACCACGAGTACATGTCCGGCGCCGCGTCGTGGGTCGCCCAGATGGAGGAGTTCGGCTGGACGGCGCTGCGCAATCGGCACCTGGTGGTCGAAAAGGGCGGCTCTGCAATGATTCTCGCCGGCATCGATGATCTGACGGCGGCCGGCTCCGGCGTTGCCGGTCACGGTGCCGATCTGGCCGCAGCGCTGTCCGGGGCGGACCCAGATCTGCCGGTGGTCCTTCTCGCCCACCAACCGAAACAGGTCAGGACCGCGGCCGCGGCCGGGGTGGATCTGCAGCTCTCCGGCCACACCCACGGCGGTCAGATCTGGCCGTTCCACTACCTCGTCCGGGCCGAACAGGGTGCGCTGGCCGGACTCTCCTGGCACGGCGGCGCCGGTGTCCCGCCGCCGGCCGGCACGCCGGAGCGCCGGACCGCGCTCTACACCAGCCGCGGCACCGGATTCTGGGGACCGCCGTTCCGGCTCTTCGCACCCAGCGAGATCACCCTGCTGGTCCTGCGCGCCGCAGGCGCCTGACTGTCCGGGCCAGGGCTGATCCGCGGCGGGTCCGGGCGGGGCGGATTCGGTCGCGCGGATGAAGTCGGATGCTCCTGTCCCAGTCGCCCCAAACCGGCGCATTTCGTCCGCGCCGGCGATGATGATCCGCGCGGCCCCTTGGGTCCTTGCGGAGGAGTGCATGTCTCAGCGGATTCGTTCGGCCAGTGCGGCGAGGCTGATGAGCTCCCCCACCAATGCCGAAACCTCTGCCCTGGGAGCCTGTTCGGCGAGAGCTGTCCCGACATCCTCAGCGGCGCAGCGCATCTGGTAGAGCCGGTCGGCCAGGCCGTCCCACTCGGCCAGAGACAGCACCACCGCGTCCGCGGGCAGCTGTCCACGGTCGAGCGCGCGCCGGTTCTCGTACGCGCGTTGTCGGCAGGGCTGGGCGCAGTACCTTCTGCGCCGGCCCACCGCGCGGGCTCCGGCAACAGCGGGCAACTCGCGGCCGCACCACTGGCAGCGCGCCGGCACCGAGCGTCGGTGGGCCGCGGTTCGGTCGACCACTCCCCCATCGAGCTGCCCGTCGCCCTGCCCGTCGCCCTGCCCGTCGCCCTGCCCTTCGACCTGTCCTTCGCCCTGCCCGGGTGTGGGAACGGCCGCCCGGCCGCCCGTCCGGGCATTCGTCGGCCGAGCAGCCGCAGCCGCTCTCCTGCCGGAACCCTGGGTGGCGGACATGGCGAGCAGAGTAGTGCGCAGCCGACCGCGGGGCTTGCGAACGGTCTCGAAGATGTGGTCTACACCCGGCCTCACAGGTGCCAGGGCGTCAGCGGGTGGAAGCGCAGGGTGCATGACACACTGCGATCATGACGGGCTACCTCGACGGCGACGGGCCCAGGGCCTTTGCCCACCGCGGTTGGCACACCGGCGATCTCGCCGGCTGCGAGAACTCGATGGCCGCCTTCGGCCGGGCCGTCGCAGAGGGCTACCGGTACCTGGAGACCGACGTCCACGCCACCGCGGACGGCGTCCTGATCGCCTTCCACGACTTCCGTCTCGACCGGGTCACCGACGGCCGTGGCCGGATCTCCGCGCTGTCCTGGGACGAGGTCCGCACGGCCAGGATCGGTGGCCGTGAACCGATCCCGTTGATGGCAGAGGTTCTGGCGAGCTTCCCGTCGACCCGGTTCAACATCGACCCGAAGACCGACGCGGCTGTCGGCCCGCTGGTCGACCTCCTCCGTTCGTCCGGCGCCACCGATCGCGTCGGTCTCGGTTCTTTCTCGGATGCCAGGCTCACCTCGCTCCGACAGGCTCTCGGCACGGCGGTCGCCACCTCGCTCGGCCCGCGGGCCGTCACCCGGCTGTCACTGGCCTCGCGGTTCGGCGGCGCCCCGCCGGCCGCTGGAGCCGTGGCTGCGCAGGTGCCGGTCCGGTACGGATTGCTGCCCGTGGTGACGCCCAAGTTCGTGGCGGCCGCGCATCGCACCGGTCTGGAAGTTCACGTCTGGACCATCGACGATCCCGCAGAGATGCGCAGGCTGCTCGAGCTGGGCGTCGACGGCCTGATGACGGACCGGCCCGATCTTCTGCGCCAGGTTCTCGACGAGCGCGGCGAGTGGCGGCACTGACAAGTGACTGCACCGACACGGGCTGACGGCGAACCGGCCGGCGGATCTCGGACCGCGCTGTCGATGGTGCCGGCGGCCGGCTCGCGGCGAGGTCAGCAGACTGCCGGAACTCTGAAGTTCTTCTACGGGCCGATGGACTGCGGAAAATCGACCCTGGCCCTGCAGCTTGACCACAACCACTCCCGGCAGGGCCGGCGGGGATTGCTGCTGACCAAGTTCGACCGCTCCAGGCACGGGCTGATCAGCTCCCGGATGGGGATCTCGCGGCCCGCTGTCGAGGTGGATGACTCGGTCGATCTGCACGAACTGGTGCGAGCGTCGTGGGCGACCGGCCGCCGCGTCGACTACCTGATCGTGGACGAGGCGCAATTCTTCACCCCGGCCCAGGTCGATCAGCTGGCCGAACTCGCCGACGACGTGCAGGTCGACATCTACGCGTTCGGCATCGCCACCGACTTCCGGGGCCGGATGTTCCCTGGTTCGGCCCGGCTGTTCGAGCTCGCCGACGAGGTGCTGCTGCTCCAGGTCGAGGTGTTGTGCTGGTGCGGACGACCAGGCCGGTTCAACGCCAGGGTCGTCGACGGGGAGGTGGCGAGGGAGGGCGCCCAGGTCGTCGTCGCCGACACCCTTCCAGCTAGCACCGTTCCAGCCGGCACCGTTCCAGCCGGCACCGTCCCGGCCGGAACCGTCCCGGCCGGAACCGCCTGGACCGACCGCAGAGTCCGCTACCAGGTGCTGTGTCGGAGTCACCATCGCAGCGGCGACCTCGGACCCTCGCTGGGCGAGGGCACATTTCCTCTCGGCGAGCCCGCCGGCCGGTGAAGGGTCGCCGTCGGAGCAGCTGCGGGCAGGGCACCGGGTGCGATAGCCTCGCGTCCCGATGGTTCACTCCCTGGCCCGACCGGCGTCGGCG
>JBBRDH010000060.1:0-29995 GCA_038204125.1 Mycobacteriales bacterium | reverse complement strand
CATCCCGATGACCGTCTTGAACCCTGCCCTGCACGACACGCTGCGCACCCTGAAGCTGACCGGGATGCTCGAGACCCTCGACGCCCGGGTGGCCCAGGCCCGGACCGGGGCGTTGGGCCACCTGGACTTCCTCCAGGTGCTGTGCGAGGACGAGATCGCCCGCCGGGACACCTCAGCCCTGACCCGCCGGCTGCGCCTGGCCCGGTTCGAGGAACAGGCCACGATCGAGTCCTTCGACTTCACCGTCAACCCGAAGGTCCCGGCCGCCGCACTGCGCGACCTGGCCGCCCTCCGCTGGCTCGACGCGGGACAGTCCGTCATCCTCTACGGACCCACCGGTGTCGGCAAAACTCATATCGCTCAAGCGTTGGGCCACAACGTGATCCGCCGCGGCGGGCAGGTCCGGTTCGTCAAGACCAGCCGTGTCCTGGCCGACCTCGCCGGCGGCCACGCCGACCGCACCTGGGAACGACGGCTACGCGAATACACCCGCCCAGCCGTGGTCATCCTGGACGACTTCGCGATGCGGGAGCTGACCGCGGCCCAAGCCGACGACCTCTACGAGCTGGTCTCCGAACGAGCCATCGCGTCCCGGCCCCTGATCCTGACCTCCAACAGGGCCCCCGCCGACTGGTACGCCCTGTTCCCCAACCCCGTCGTCGCCGAGTCGCTCCTGGACCGCCTGATCAACACCAGCCACCAAGTCCTCATGGACGGACCCAGCTTCCGACCCCGCACCCGACCCCGTCCAGCCGGACAACCACAAGGCCCATCATGACCAGCGCGAGCCGTCAACGACCCGTTGACACTCGACGGCTCCTACAGCTTTGCTACTACGCCGACGACCCCACCCTGCGGCCCCGGTGCACCCTGACCCCGAGCGTCCAGCTTGGTGACCTCGTCCTGTGCGCGTCCTGCAACGAAGCCCGCTCGACCCTCGGCAAGGGCCACGCCCCCGTTCCGCTACCCCCCGGCCCGACGTTCGACGTCCTGGCCTGGGTCACCACCGCCCACCAGCAGGTCATCACCGCCGAGACCACCCTGGCCGCCGCCGTCACCCGAGCCCGCCAAGCCGGAACATCCTGGTCGGCCATCGGAGCCCACCTCGGCCTCACCCGCCAAGGCGCACAACAACGCTTCACCCGCCCCACCGCACGTCAGCCACCCCAGCCGGCCAGGTCGCTATCGCGACCCCCGCCACAGGCGGACTCGACAACCACCCAAACTCGGGAGTAGAAACAGACCACGGACCACACCTGGGGAATTACGTGATCGTCACCCCTGGGGAATTAAGTGATCGCCGACATCCAACCCCGCTCCCCCGCCACGACCGCGGCCGCCCGCTGCACCTCCGCGATCCGCGGCGGCGGACGCCGCAACGCCAAGCCCTCGATGAACTCCAGCAGCTCCTGCGGCATCCGCCGGCGAGCAGCATCGGTCCGACCCGCCCGAACCAGCCCAGCAGATCCCCGGGCCAGATACGCAGCCAACCATCGCTGCGCGGTCCGTAACGGCACCCCCGCCTCAGCAGCCACCGCGGTCAACGGCATTCCGTCATACAGATGCCGTCCCAGCAGCGCCAACCGGTCCTGCCCGCCAGCGACCACGACCACCTCACCCACACCGATCCAGCCCATAGGCCCGACACACCATCATCGCCGAGCCCGACGAACCGCCATCGCGCCACACCGACGATCACGCCAGATAATTCCGTGAAACTACGCCATATAAATCCGTGAACGACACCGGTTAAGGTACACCTGTGCTGACGCCTCAATGGCGGTGTAGCCGCGGTGCGAACCCACGAGGTTCGCGGCTTACGAGGTCCATGCACGATCCCGGTGTGATTGCCGCTCAGAACCCCTCTTTGACCCCGGCCACTGCTCAGCCTTGGCAAGCGTTAGGGGCAGAGTCAGGGTGGTCACGAAACGGTTCCACCGACGCCGGTGAAGCGGTGGATGGCCTGGTTCGCGTTGTCCTGGTAGGTGGGTTTGGCGAGGTCGCCGAAAATCTCGGCTTGGTCGATGACGGGTCCGGTGATGGTGTTGGCGGCGCTGGCGTAGAAGGTTCCGCTGCGCAGGGTGGGGTCGGTGATGCCGTCGATGAGGCGCTGCGCGCCGGTGGCGAGGGGGTGGGCGATGCCGAGTCTGGGGCCGATGACGGGCATGACGTATTTGGCGGAGATCACCGGCGTACAACCAGACCATCGAGCGCGACGGCCAAAATGGGCTTTAGGTCCTCAGGTTGCCGATCGAGCCGTACGACGGCCAGCACGAGGTCGAGGGTTTGTTCGAGCGTGATGTCGCTGCGTATCTGATCGGCGCGCTGGGCGGCGATCAGCAGCGGCTCGCCGGCCGCTAACACTCGTTGCCGGCTACTTCCGAACACCGGGTCTTGCGCATTTGTGTGCTCGAGAAGTTCGTGAACTATCGCGCGTTTGCTGCCCTCAAAACTTGCAAACCGGTACAGCCAGTCCAGGAGCGCGGCACCCGGATCAGCAGCGTTTGGTTCGGCGGCAGCGATCACGGCCGCCACTTCGTCCGCGAACAGTGACTCCAGCAGTTGCTGCCTTCCCGGAAAGTTGCGGTAGAGCGTGGCGCGTCCCACGCCTGCGCGCCGCGCCACCTCCGCCATGGAGTGTTCGGCCGTCAGCGTGGTGGTTGCTGATAGTCCAGTTGGAGCTTCGGCAAAAACCAGCCGTGCCGCGTCCAGGATGCGCGCACGATTGCGCTGCGCGTCTGCCCGCTGCGAAGCGTCCGGCGGCGGCTTCTCGTTCATTCGACCTCCAAAGTGGACGGGGTGACCGCTTTCAGCTACAGTCCATGAGACGGACAGGGTGACCGTTTGCATCGGAGCGTACGCCGCGGGGACGACCGCGGGGACACCTACCGACCTCAAGACCAACAAGTAAGGAGCGAACATGGAACAGCGGCCTCTGGGTGAAACCGGCATCTGGGTCAGCGAGCTGTGTCTTGGCGCCATGATGTTCGGCGCCATGGGCAACACCGACCACGAGGAATGCGTGCGTATCGTGCACCACGCCCTCGACGCCGGCATCAACTTCTTCAACACCGCCGACGGGTACTCCGGCGGCGAGTCCGAACAGATCCTGGGTGAGGCCCTGACCGACGGGCGCCGCGACGAGGCCGTCATCTCCGTGAAGACCGGGCTGGTGCTCGACGGCAACAACAACCACGGCGGCGGTTCCCGGCGATGGCTCAACCAGGCAGTGGAAGGTTCGCTGCGGAGGTTGCACACCGACTACCTCGACATCTACGAACTCGGCGTGCCCGACGCCGCAACCGACCTGGACGAGACGCTGAGCGCCCTGACCGACCTGGTGCGCGCCGGCAAGATCCGCACCTTCGGCACCTCCAAGCAGCCCCCGTCCCGCCTGGTCGAGGCACGCGCGCTGGCAGAAAAACGCGGCCACGGCTACATCCGCACCGAAGAGGTGCCGTACTCGATGATCAACCGCGCCGTGGAGTACGACCTGCTCCCCACCTGCCAACGTCTAGGCGTCGGCGTCCTCGCGTTCAGTGCCCTATCGGGCGGATGGCTGTCCGGGCGTTACCAGGACACCTCGACAGCACGCGGCGCAGGATCCCCCGTACGCGCACACCTGGCCCGGATGGAACCCGGCGACCCGGCCAACGCCGTCAAGCTCGCCGCAGTGCAGGCCCTGGGCGACCTCGCGAAGGACGCCGGGCTGACCCTGATCCAACTCGCCACCGCATTCGTTCTGCGGCACCCCGGCGTGACATCGGCCGTCATCGGACCACGCAAACTCGACCAAATCCAGGGTTACCTCGCCGTCGACGGAATCAGCCTCAGCGACGACGTCCTCGACCGCATCGACGCCATCGTCCCCCCAGGGTCGAGCATCGACATCGCCGACACCATGTGGGGATTGGGTGGCCCCGCCCTGCAGCCTCAACACCGGCGACGCAACTGAGCTCGACAGTGTGCTGCGTGCGAGCCGGCGGAGACGGGAACCGAACCCGCGTGCACCGGGCATACACGTTGTAGGCGGTGACTACATGCAGGCGTAGGCTGATGTGGTGGCCGACGGGGCGTTCCATCACGGCAGCCTGCGTGAGGACTTGCTGCGGCGGGCGCGCGTGTCGTTGCGGGAGTCCGGGCAAGACGGACTGTCGCTGCGGCAGCTCGCCCGCGAGGCGGGGGTGAGCCACGGTGCTCCGCGGCGGCACTTCCCCGACCGGCAGTCCCTGCTCGACGGTCTCGCCCGGGAGGGGTTCGAGAGCTTGACGGCCGGGGTCCGCGAGGCGGTCCGGGGACACGAGCAGGACAATGAGGCGACGTTCCGGGCGGTCGCCCGCACCTACATAGACTTCGCCCTCGCCGACGCCGCCCTGATGGACCTCATGTTCGCGGCCAAGAGCGCCGGCCGCGACCGGGAGCTGAGTTCGGCGGCGGACGAGTTCTTCACCGTCGTCGGCGCGGTCACCGCCCGCGCGACCTCCGCACCGGGCCCAGGCGTGGAAGGGACTCGCCTCCAGATGCTGCTCGTCTCGACGCTCCAGGGCGTCGCGTCGCTGGTCGGGTCCGGGCGGCTCGCGGCCTCGCAGATCGACGAGTTGGTCGCCGACGCCGCGGTCCTGTTCGGGGCACACCGACGTAGACGTTGACTACATAGTAGACAACGTCTACTATGTAGTCAACATGAACACGCCCTCCTCCGAGACCACGTCCCTCGCCGGCACGACCGCCATCGTCACCGGCGCCAACAGCGGCATCGGGGCCGCGACCGCCGCCGCCCTCGCCGGGCGGGGCGCACGCGTCGTCTACGCCGTCCGCGACGTCGAGAAAGGCCGCGCGGCGGCGGCGAAGGCGGTTGTTGAGGCCCCTGAGGTGCGCAGACTCGACCTCGCCGACCTCGCCTCGGTGCGCGCTTTCGCCGAGGACTGGGACGGACCGGTCGACCTGCTGATCAACAACGCCGGTGTGTCGAGCCCCACCCGCAAGCTGACCCACGACGGCTTCGAGCTACAGATGGGAACGAACCACCTGGGTCATTTCGCCCTCACCAACTTGATGCTCACCCACGTCCGCGGGCGTGTCGTGACCCTCGCGTCGCAGGCCGAGCGCACCGCCAAGCTCGACCTTGAGGATCTCAACACCGAACACGCGACGTACAAGCCGCAACGCGTTTACAACAACACCAAGCTCGCGAATCTCCTGTTCACCGCCGAACTCCAACGGCGCCTCACCGCGGCCGGGTCGCCGGTGAGGGCGATGGCGGCCCACCCCGGCTTCGTGGCCAGCAACATGACCGGGGAACTCACGGGCGCCGTCGCCCGCTTCATGGTCCGGACCATGGCCCAGGCACCCGCCGACGGCGCGTTGCCGGTCCTGTTCGCCTCCACCGCGGACCTGCCCGGGGACAGCTTCACCGGCCCCGAGCACTGGATGCACATGCGCGGCGGTGCGGAGCTGATCAACCGGTCCAAGAAGGCCCGGAATCCCGAACTTGCGGCGCGGCTCTGGGAGGTCTCCGAACGCCTGACCGGAACCGCGTTCCCCGCGCTCTAAAGGAAACGGAACCGTGATGACTGCGGATGGCGCACCGGCGAGACCCGGAACGTTCCTCGTCCTGGGCGCGACGGGCGGGACCGGGACACACTTCCTGCGGCTCGCATTGGCGGAAGGGCACCCGGTCCGGGCGCTGGTCCGCGACCCGGCCCGACTCACCGTCGCCGATCCGCTGCTCACCGTCCACCAGGGCTCCCTGCCCGAGGTGCCCGGCCTCGACGCGCTGCTCGCGGGCGTCGACGCCGTCGCGGTCATGGTCGGCGACGCCGCCGCCCAGCGACGCGGGCCGGTGACCGCCCCGTTCGCCCAAGCACTGGTGCCCGCGATGCGCCGGCACGGGGTGCGACGCCTCCTCTACCAGGCCGGGGGGCTGAGCACGCCGCCAGACCGGAGCCTCCCGCCCAGGCTGTGGCTCATCCGCAACACCATGGGCGGCACCTACCAGGGGCAACACCGCGACAACGAGGCGGTCATGCGATACCTCGCCGACGAGGCACACGACATCGACTGGGTCGTGCACCGCGCGGGGATCGGGTCCGACGGACCGTCCCGCGGCGTCCTCGCCCGGTCCGAAGACCAGTACAGCATCGCGACCTTCCGCGACTGCGCCGCCTACAACTACCGCGCGCTCCACGACCCGGCCGCGAGCCACACCTGCGACTTCAGCCACTACCGGAGCGTTCGGTGAACGCCGACCGCCACCCCGGGCCCGCGTGCAAGACCGACCGTAGGGCGGGCACGACCAACAGGCGACCGTCCCGTCCGGGTCGGCCAATCATATGGATGGGACCGATATCCCGTCACTTCTGGAGGAACAAATGCGGGTCTTCGTAACCGGTGGCACCGGCACCATCGGCACCGCGGTCGTCACCGAACTGCTAGCCCACGACCACACCGTCCTCGGGCTCGCCCGCACGGAACGGTCCGAGCGGGCCCTGGCCGCCGCCGGCGCCACGGTGCTCCGCGGCGCGCTGTCTGACCACGACATCCTACGCGGCGGCGTCGCCAGGACCGACGGGGTCGTCAGCCTCGCCTTCACCCCCAGCTACGACACTCCCGAAGGGTTCGGCGCCGCCATCGAGGAGGAGAGCACCGCCATGACCGTCCTCGGCCAGGCCCTCATCGGGACCGGCCGGCCGATCGTCGCGGTCTCCGGAACCCCGTGGGTGACGGGTCGCCCGTCGACCGAATCCGACCCGGTACCGGTCACGGGCCCCACCGCCGGCAGGGCCCGATCCGTGATCAGTCTGCTGGGGCTCGCCTCCAAGGGCGTCCGCTCCAGCACCGTCCGCGTCCCCCGCACCGTCCACAACCACGGCACCGGCGGGTTCGCCGGACTGCTCACTGACGCGGCCCGCCGCTCAGGTGTCGCCGGCTACCCCGGCGACGGCCTGCAGCGCTGGCCGGCGGTCCATGCCCTCGACGCGGCCGTGCTGTTCCGGCTCGCCCTGGAATCGGCACCCGCCGGGACCTCATGGCACGCCGTAGCCGACGAGGGCGACCGTGTCATCGACATCGCCACAGTCATCGGACGGCGGCTCGTCCTGCCCGTCGAGCAAGTCTCCGAGAAGACCTTCGGGCCGTTCGGCCCCATCTTCGCCATGGACCAGCCGGCTTCCAGCGCCCACACCCGTGCCACCCTGAACTGGCACCCCGACCACCCCAGCCTGCTGGTAGACCTCGAAGAACTCCAGCCCTAGCCCACCCAGCAAGGAACGGCGCCCGTAATCGGCGCGCTCCTTCCAGGCTCGGACCAAACCCTTACCGCACGATCCTGCTGCGTTGCTACCCAGACCCGGAGTACGAGAAGGATCAGTGCGCCCGGGACGAGGTTGACGATGCATCGGCGACGCTGAGTGTCGTCCCCCCACGATCCTCAGCCCGACCGCAACGGCCAGAGGCTTGATGCGCACCACCCGGGCGGTCGGCGTGTTGTTGCGGGACGGAGCGATCAGCCCCCCCAACCATTTTGATGACCAAGCGTGCCGGTTCCCCAGACGCCAGGAGGCCACCGGCCGTAGCGTGCCCCTAGGAGTCGCCCGGCTCGCAGTGCCTAGGGGCGAGGTCCTTGGCCGACGGGGTGAGGGACCGCTGAGTTGGATGAGGGGGACTGATGACCGACAGCGTGTCTGAGTCGGACGGTCACCGAGGCGACCAAGATGTGTTGACCGAGGAGCTGATTTTATCGACGCCTCTCCGTGGTCCTGTGCTGTCTAGCCGGGCCTGACAGCTCGGGTCTGGAAGTCGATGACCTGACCGGGCTCGGTCGGGGCCGGTTCGGCGTACTGGTGGGTCCACTGGTGGATCCAGTCGGGTGACGCGCCGAGCACATGGGCGGCCTTGGCCGTGGCTTGCTTGCCGTACGCCTGACGCAGGGCTTGACCGAACAGCAGCGGCTTTTCGTCGGCGACCGGGACCGGCTCGTCGCCGCTGCGCCAGCCTTGCGAGGAGAGCTGGATCTGGAGGCTACGGGCCCGGTCGGGTCCGATGACGCCGAGGTCGCGGGCGCGGATGATGAGGGCGCCGACCGAGATGCCGTAGTGGGCCTTGACGGGCAGGTAGCCGTGAAGGTTGAGGGTCTCGGATATGCGGGCCTCGACGACGGCCGCGGGGATCAGGACGGCGCCAGCGAACTTGTAGGCACGGCGCTCCTCGACGCTCCTGGTGCTCGATATCGGGCCGGCCAGATCCTGGTCGAAGATGAGGTGGCCGACCTCGTGCATCAGGGTTAGCCGCTTCACGGCACCGGGCACCTTTGAGATGAGCGCCACGAGGGGGCGGTCGTTGTACTGCGACGGCCGGGACACCGCCGTGTGACCTCGGGACTCCTCGCCCAATTGGTCCAGGTTGTCGACGACGCCTACGCCAAGCCGCTCGAGGGCCCGGATGGTGTTCGTGACTGGCTCATCGGTACTGAGCTTCAGGGCGCCCCTGACGGCTTCCGCGACGTGTTCGACGTCTCCGTCGTAGTCGTCGGGGTTGGGCAGGTCGGCGGCGTGGTAGCCCGAGGCTTGGGACACTTCTCGGAACAGCCGCGCCGCCTCGTCGAAGAGGGCTACGACCCGGCTTTCGTCCTTGGCTGACGCGCGCGAGTTCTTACGGAAGGTCGCTGCACCCAGGTCGGACGGGGCGGGCATCACGGCGAAGAAGGCAGGCGGGAGCGCGAACTCGCGGCAGGCGTCGAGCACCAGGGCGTCTGGCATGGGCCGGGCGCCGCGGGCGATGTGCGAGAGGAACGACTGGGTGACGCCGAGCCGGTCAGCAAGCTCGCCCTGGGTGAGGCCGTAGATGCTGCGGAGGGCCGTGAGGCGCTGTCCGACGACCTTGACCTCAGACGCCACCCTGGTTCTCCTCGTGGTCGAGCTCGACGGCGAAGAAGTTCTGCTCCTCCTCCGAGCCCTTGAACGCGAGGCGGTTGAAGATCTCGCCGCCGTCCTTGACGTCGAGGACGAGGTCGCACGGCACGGTACGGCCGTAGACGCCGGGGCTCAGGGTGTGGACCACGCGCAGGGTGAATTCGTCGAGGTTCTGAGGCTTGAGGAAGTCCCACAGCAGCAGGAGCTGGACCGGGCCGATGCGACGGCGCGTGGCCGGGTCGGACTCGAGGGAGAGGAAGTCGAGGTCGAGCGGGATGTTGGTCCAGAACTGTTGTCGTGCTCCGTTGGCCCCGGCCGTCGGTACGCCATTCGGGTAGGTGCGGCGGCGCTCCTTTAGGAAGCGGGTCGCGAGGTTGTGCTCTGCGTTCACGAGTAGGAGCTGACCCATCAGTCGCGGATCACCGTTGACGACCCAGCCGTCAGGCAGACGGTTCGTCTCGAGAAACTCGCGCAACTCGGCTCGCATGAGGAACGGGAGCAAGTGCGGATACTTGGGGTGTTCGAGTCCACGGCCACGCTTCCGGGCAGCTGCCAGCGCGGTGGCGACGCCGGAGTGCAGCACCGGTCCAAGCGCCTCGGCCTGCACCTCGATCACCTGACGAACGTCGTCGCCGCTGCTCATGGACTGCAACTCTCGCTTGGGGTGCTCATATTATTATCACGAATGTAAGATAGGGGCTCGACACGACACGCGTGGAGTTGGGCGGCGGGAGACGCCCGTAGCCTCAGTCCGCCCCGCCGAAGCCCACGCCATCGCTGGGGGTTCTTCCTGATTCCGAACTGTCCAAACCTGTCTTTGCCACTCTTGCTCGATCCGGTCCAGCATCGTGGGCCCACTTCCCTGGCCGCTCTTGCTCGAGGCGGTGGAGGGCTGGCCGGGTTGGTCGTCGGGGTTCGTCGCTGTCGGGGAACGCTTTGGAGATAGGCATCTGGGCCAGGCGCCCTCATCGACCACCACGGCCCGCGGTTCGCGAGCGACCCGAGCGCTGGTGGGACAAAGGACCTCGACGAGGCGGCACGACTCCTTGAGGAACGCCCCACCCGCGACCGCGACGCGGGGGGCCAGGAACGCACTGCCGACCTCGAGAGCCAATGCGCAGACACCGCTCCGGGCATGGTCACGGACGCAGACGTGACCCGGGCCGAGGCGGAGGTGCAGCGGCACGACCGCTCCGGGGACCCGCCCGAGAACGAGGCGGCAGCGTACGACAGCGCCGAGCGACGCGCCCGCACCTCAGCCGCCATGGACCGAGCTGGCGTCCCCGCCCCACGCCCGCGACGCCAAGATGACCGCCGACCTCCTCAACGGCACCAACCCCGCCGGCGCCGCAGCCGCAGCACCGAAGCGCACGCCCGGCAAAGCCCGGACTGGACGAACCGAGACCAGGCAGCGCGGCCGCGACATCAGTCCGCGGCTGACCGATCACACGGGGGCCAGATCCCGACCATCGGGTCGACCACACGGCTCGACCACAGGTCCTTTGCAGCATTGGCGAAACGGCCCGTCGGCTGCTTACGTCAGTCTGAGCCGAACACCGGTGATCCTGACTGAGCTCGAAGCCCCGCTACGGGCGCTCAAGGAGTCAGCGGTCCCATCACGCGCTCTACGGGAAATGCACCGTAAGGTCGATGGGTGTCGTTCACGCCCGGTCTCCGCATTCGCGTCCCGTCGCGACCCGAACTGGGCTGGGCCACTATCGACGACGTCCGTGACCTCGACGGTGGAGCCGTGCGGTTGTACGTGCAGCCCGACGGGGACGATCAGTTCGTCCGCCTCGAGCTCACCTCCGAGCAGAGCGCCAACTGCGAGGTTCTGACCGAGGACGGCTCCGCGGACGGCAAAGCTCTGTTGGCGGGACTATGGACCGTATGGATGCGTGCCGCAGGAACTGGGGCCCAGTCGGCGGTGCTGGCGTCGTCGCCGCTGACCCCGTATGCGCACCAGATGAATGCGGTGTACGGAGCCATGCTCCCGCAACCCCGCCTGAGGTTCCTGCTCGCCGACGAGCCCGGCACAGGCAAGACGATCATGGCCGGGCTGTACCTCCGAGAGATGCAGCGACTCGGGTTCATCCGCAGCGCCCTGATCGTCGTGCCGGCACATCTGGTGTCGAAGTGGCAGGCTGATTTCGAGCGCTTCTTCGGCGGCGGGCTGCGGGCGATCACCGCGCAGACGGTCCGGGAGCACGGGCTCGACAGCGGCCACGACCTGTGGGTCGTGAGCCTGGATCTGTTGTCGGTGAATGGCGCGGTGCAGGATGCCGTGCACCCAGACCGGATGGGCTGGGACGCTGTCGTCTTCGACGAGGCGCACAGGCTCACGCCGACCGCCGTCGGTTACTACCAGGCAGGGGAGATGCTCGCGCTGAACACTCCTCGGGCGCTACTGATGACCGCGACGCCGCACCGCGGCAAGGAGTGGCTGTTCCGGGCGCTGCTCCACCTGGTCGACCCGGAGGTATTCCCAGCGGTCGAGAGCAACAAAGAACCATCCCGGCAGGTGAAGCCCGGGCGGGTGCACTTCCTGCGACGGATGAAGGAAGACCTGGTCGACTTCGATGGCACGACCAAACTCTTCAAGGGCCGGCACGCCGAGAACCGGCCCGTGCGACTTTCTCCGGTCGAGGCCGAGTTCTACACCGATGCCTTGGACCTCGTCGACAGGTACTTCCCTACCGTCGCAGTGCCGCTCGGGAAGATGGTTTACGGCAAACGCGCCGCCAGCTCGCTGCACGCCCTCGCGGAGACGCTCAAGCGCCGCCGCGACGGCATGGGCACCCAGATGCCCGCCGCCGCCGCCCAGGAGGCCGACCCAAACGGCGACGACCCCACGACCGCCGACGAAGCCCGGATAGTCCACGAAGGATCCAAGAGCGCTAAGGCCGAGCGTAAAGAGATCGACGCACTGCTCGCCCGGCTCGGGCCCTTAGTCGCAGACATGGAGCAGCCCGCGTCCAAGTGGGACCCGCTGGTGCTCACCTGCCTCGGGCGAAACGGAATCAAGCCCGGCAACGGCGAGCAGGCTGTGGTGTTCACCGAGTGCGCCGACACGGCCGACTGGCTCGTTCGAAGGCTCCTGCACGCGGGTTTCACTGCGAAGCGGTACTCCGGCAGGGACAACCACCACACCCGTGACGAGACCCGCGACGCATTCGCCCGCCGAGGCTTTCAGGTCCTCGTCAGCACCGACGCCGGGAACGAAGGCATCGACCTCCAGACCGCGCATGTTTTGGTCAACTACGACATCCCTTGGTCGCTGGTCCGGCTAGAGCAGCGCATGGGCCGCATCCACCGCGTCGGCCAGACCCGTGACGTCGAGCTCTACAACCTGATCGCGACCGACACCCGCGAGGGCGCGGTGCTGGAAGTCCTACTCGGCAACTTCATCACCGCCGCCAACCAGCTCGAAGGCCGAATGTTCGACAGCCTGAGCCTGGTCGGCGAGCTCGTCGGCCTGGATGACACCGACCTGAGCAGGGTTCTGGCGGACACTTTCGGCGACGAGGCGCAGCGAGCCCGCGCGCTGGCGGCCGTTAGCGCGGTCACCGCCAGCCGACTGGCCGACGCAGCGAAGCGCGCCGATGAGCAGGAACGTGCTCTCGGAAGCAGTGTCGACATCAGCCAAGCCGTCGCCGCGCTCCAGCACGAGCAGCTCGACCGCATCAACCCCACGATCGTCGAGGCTTTCCTGCTTCGCGCCGCCGACGGCGGCGCCATCAAGGTGAGCCCCCACGCCGCAGGGGACGGCATGTTCACCCTCGCCCTCCCAAGCGGCAGCGAGCTCCCCCGCGAATTCGCACCCCCCGGACAGCGCCGCGCTGGCACCACCGCGCTCATAGCGACCAGCGGAAAGTCGCTCGCCGCCGCCCGCCTGGGCGGCGCCGGCGTTTCCGACGCCGTCAACCTCGGGCCGAGCGATCCGCCGTTCAAGGCCCTGGTCGCGCATTGCGCCGACACACTGAGCCCGGCGATGTTCCGCGGGGCCGGCCTCGTCGACCAGACCAGTAGTACCAACTACGACCTGTTCGCTTATGAGGCCGAATTCACCGAGGCCGGCGGCCGCCGTAAGGGCACCTGGGCGTGCTTGGTCCGCGTCGACAGCGCAGGGGCGCGCCTGATCCGCTGGGAGAACCTCGCTAACCTCGTCCCTGCCGATGGCCCTGCTGGGGCTCCCCACCCCGCCCACGCCCACGACGCAGCCGCCCGTGCTGCAATGGAAGGCCGCGAGGAGCAGCAGCGTCGTTCGAAGGCCCTAGACGAATGGCTCCGCGTAGCCCAGCGAGAGCTCGACCTGCTCCCTAACGAGCTCACCAACGACATCGGTGACCGCGACGCCCGCATCGCCGAGCGCGGCCGACTCAAGGCAATGACGAACCAGCGCCTCGCCGACCTTCGGCAGATGAGCGAGGTCACCATCGGGGACCCTCGCCGCCTAGCCTGGGCCCGCGTTGCTGCCGCAGCCCCTCCCGCCGAGCCAACCGAGACCGACAGCGAACGCATCAGCAGCGACTTCGTTGCCGAGACGCTCCGCGTCCAAGGGTACGCCGTCAGCGACGTCCACACCGAGGGCCGCGGCTACGACCTGCACGCCAGCCGCGGCCGCGAGCAGCGACTCATCGAGATCAAGGGCGTCTGGAACGCTGCCAGCAGCAACGGCATCAGCATGACCGCGAACGAGGTGCTGATCGCGACGCAGCACGGGAATGCTTATTGGCTGTACGTCGTGGACAACTGCAACGACGGCAAGGGCCGCATGTACGGCGCCTACCCGAACCCCGTCCGGACGTTCCGCGACCTGACCCGCGGAGACGTCATCATCTATGTCCCAGGCAGTGCACTAAAGGCAGCTCGTGACCTCCAGGAGACTGCCCCGTGCGCATGATCGAACGTTGGTTCCCGTGCGCCGAGGTCAGTAACGCCTCGGCTTCAGGCTGGGGCAGCGGAAAGAGCGAGAAGGCCTTGTTCACGTGGTTTGCCGCACGGCCGCTGGCCCAAGCCCGAGCTGCCGTGCTCACCAGCCTCCTGCCCTGGCCTGAGGACCTGAGTGAACAGCAGCGACTCCAAGACCTCGTAAAGCGGGCTCTCCTGGGGCGCGACGCGGCGCACGATGAGGTAGTCGCTGAGCTCGCGAAGCACTACCCCGGGGGCGCGCGAGTGCTGGACCCCTTCGCTGGACGGGCGATCATCCCGCTTGAGGCTGCTCGGATAGGTGCGCGAGCCGAGGGCATCGACTATTCGCCCGTCGCCACCATCGCTGGCCGGCTGCTCGCGGACTATCCGCTGCGTGACTGGAGTGGAGAGCCAGACCTTCCCTTTCGGAACTACGCCAACAACGCGCTCGATGACCGGTTGACACAGGACGTCGGCGTGATTCTAGACGAGGTCGGGAACCGCTACGAGGCCGCAATGCGGCCCTTCTATCCCAAGCTCGGACAGGCACAGCCTTGGGGGTACGTGTGGGCGTTGACGCTGCCATGCCAGGAATGCGACAGACGATTCCCGCTTATCGGTTCGCTCATTCTGCGCCACCCTGCGCCCAAGCGAAACGACCCCGGCCAGAGTTTCCGCCTCGTAGTGGACCGACAAGGCGGCACTTTCTACGCGCAGGTGCACGATGGACCGCCGACCGACTCGCCGACTCGTGTCGTTCCGGAGGGCAAGTCGAAGTACGATGCCTCAGGCAAGTCCGCGATCTGTCCCTTTTGCGGACACGGGCACTCAAAGGACCTTCAGACCCGCCTTGCGCGACTAGGCCAGTTGCAGGACGCGCAACTGCTTGCTGCGGACCTTGATCCGCTTGTAGGTAAGAGTTTCCGTTCACTCACGTCCAGCGAGGTGGACTCGGCGGGCGCCGCAGAGGCGGCCCTGTCCGCGCAGGCGCCCTTCGCTGACGGTCTCCCTGCTGTTCCCGACGAGCCCATACCGCCGGCGAACACATGGACGGTACAGCCGCTTGTATACGGCGCCACCGTCTACGGGGACCTTTGCAACGCGCGGCAGACCCTCGGCTTCGTCGAGTTAGCCAGAGCTGTTGACGGCGTGACCAAGGACCTGCTTCAAGGCGGAGTGTCTGCTGACTACGCGACGGCGCTGGGCGCATACGCGGCGGCGGTGATGGTGAGGAAATTCCGCCGGGCCACCCGGGGCGTCTCGCTTATGGCGCACAAGACGGGGACCGTACAGACGAGTGATCTCTTTAGGCATGAGGGCAGTATCACCTTTTCCTTTGACTACTTTGAGGCTGGGCTGGGTGATGGTCCCGGGACATGGCGATCCTTGTGCAAAGACACGCTGGTCGTCCTCCGGCACCAGGCGACCCGATCTGATGGAAAGCCCGCTCACATCGTCTGGGGTACTGCGACGGATATACCCTTTCGTGACAGCTGCCTCGACGCCGTAGTCACCGATCCGCCCTACGACAGTATGATCGAGTATTTGGACGCATCGGACCTCTTCTTCGTCTGGATGAAGCGTGCGCTAGCGCAGGTTGCTCCCGAGTTGCGGATGGTCGGCAACTCCTCAGGCGTCCAGGACAAGACCTTCGAGGCCATTGTTCGGAAGGCTGGCGGGAACGGCCCGGGGGAGCATCGGAACAGGGCGCATTACGACGACAGCATCACGAAGGCGTTCCGTGAGGCTGCTAGAGCAGTAAAAGCGGACGGTGTCGTCAGTATCGTCTTTGGACACGGGGACCCCGACGTCTGGCACCGCTTCCTCAGTTCGGTTGCGGCCGCTGGACTTGTGCTCACCGGCTCATGGCCCGCGCGGACCGAGGCCAACACAAGCGGAGGCTCGGCCAACATCCTCACCACTTTGACCATGTCCTGCCGGCCGGCGCCCCCGGGCCGGGGCCCCGGAAGGGCCCACCTTGTTGAGGCGGAAGTCAGACGCGAGGTTCAGTCGCGCATTCCGTCGTGGGATGCAGCGGGCCTCGCGCCGACGGATCAGCTCATGGCATCCGCTGGACCGGCAATGGAAGCGGTAGGGCGCTACAGCGAAGTGCTTGATCATCTGGGCGAACCTGTCAACCCATCGCACTACTTGATTGTCGCGCGCAAGGCCGTGATCGAGGCGAGTTCGCTCCCGATCGAGAACCTTCCATTGGACACTTTCGACGCCCGTACCCGTTTTGCTCTGGGCTGGGCTCGCTTGTACAGGCGGGCTGCTGCTGCCAAGTCTGAAGCGAGGTGGCAGGCGCTTGCTGCTGACCTGACGCTGGAAGAGCTCAAGGGCGTCTTGGCTGAGGTGGACAAGGGCGTGCGGCTCGCGCCGGCCAGAGAGTGGAAGGGTTCGGTGACTACAAGCTCCTCGGTTATCGACGTTGCTATGGCTATGGCAAAGGCGTGGCCGGACGGACTGGATGAGGTGGCTCAAGTGCTTGCGGCGGCCGGCCGCGACGACGAAGACGCTTACCTTTGGGCCACGCTCGGCTACCTGTCGTCGCTGCTGCCAGAGGCTGACCCAGATGCCGTCGCGTGGACGTCGCTGGTCCGCGCCCGCCGCGGGATCGGGAACATTGCCCGAGGTGTCGTCTTGACCCAGCACGAGGCTGGTGAAACAAGGAGCCGTCAGCGCAGCCTGTTCGATATAGACATGTCAGGAGATCCGTCTTGAGCAGCACCGTAACGCCGTGGTGGGAGGTCTTGAAGCTAAGGGATGAGGTTGTCCACGCGTCAGGTTCTATCGACGACGTGCAGATGTCGCTATTCCAAGCGGTCCACGGCACCGTCACGCAGCGTCCCCCGTATGCGGACGCCCAGTACTACGGCGATATCACGCACCCCAGCCCGCTCTTTACCGACCTCGTGGCGAAGGTCGCTGTACGCCTCGGCGGCGGCGCCAAGCACACCCGCTCGCGGGCGCTTTGGCGCTTGGACCAGGCGATGGGCGGTGGTAAGTCCCACGGCTTGATCGGGCTATGGCACCTCGCCGCCCACCCGCAGGCGCTCGGGACCACTGACATCGGCCGTGACGCGTTCGTGCGAGCCACGGCGATCCTGGATGAGAAGCCGCCGGTAGATCTGAACAAACCTGTTGTGGTGGTGTTGGCCTGCGACAACATGACCGCCGGCAAGGGTGCGGCGGAGTTCGACGGCCCCGCACAGACCCTGCACGAGCGTTTCCTGTGGCGGCTGTTCGAGGGCGACAACACCCTGTACCTGCGCTACCGCGACGGATACGCGGACAAGCACCGCATCGTCGAGGCGCTGACCGCCGTCGGTCGCCCGGTCCTGATCCTCGTGGACGAGATCATGGATTACGTCCGGCAGCTCTCCCTCATGGAGAACGCCGACCTCGCGATCAAGGACATGGCGTTTCTACGGGCGCTGCTCGATAGCGTGAACGACGTTCCGAACGTGGCGGCTGTCGTCGTGATGATTGCTTCGGAGGCCGACAACATCGACCTGGACGAAGCCGGCCAGCGGCGCAGGCAGGAGCTCGACGACCTGCTGATCCGCAACGGTGAGACCGCAACGATCAACGACAACACCGATTTTGCAGCGATCCTGCGCCGTCGGCTCTTTGATGGCACGCCTCCCGTGGAAGTTCTCAGGGCGACTGCAACGGCGTACGCGTCGAAGATGACTGGCCCTTGGCGCACGAAAGTTTTCGACGCCGTGCCCTCGACGGCCAACCCGGAGTTCCCGGAGGAGGTGGCCCGCTGCTACCCCTTCCACCCGCAGCTCATCTCGATGGCGGAGCAGGAGTGGGCGAAGCTGGCAGGCTTCCAGCGCGTCCGCTCGACCATCCGCATCTTTGCTGCAACGGCGCACTCGCTGTGGCAGCGAGGCAAGGCCGGCGAGTGGGCCCCGCTGCTCGTCGGGCCGGGTGACCTGCCGCTGTCTGACCCGGCGGTCCGCGAGGCCGTTATCAACAGCGGCCTCATCGTCGATGCCCGCACCCAGGCGAACTACCGCCAGATCGCCAGCGCCGACATCGTCGCCGCGGACGACGCCAAGGGCGCTGCCCGGGAACTCGACCGTGCTCGCATCGACGGGATCATCGGCCCACTCAACCCACGCGCTGCCGAGCGGGCAGCGACGTGCCTGTTCCTCTGCTCGGTCATCGGCGCGCGCGCGGGCGGGCGGCAGGGGGCGACGGAGGCCGAGCTCAAGGCTGCGGTGTTCGTCCCCGACGTCAATTACTCCATTGGTGAGGCCGACACTGTGTTGGCCGAGCTGATGGACGTCGAAGGCGGCGGCCTGTCCAGCGTCGAGCACCTCGCGGGTAAGGGCGGACAGGCTCCGCGGCTGTTCATGTCGACCCGACGTACCTTGAACATGCTGGTGAAGGCGGCCAGGACTAGCGTCACCGACGACGACCGCGACGACGAGCTCGCCAGGGCGGCGGAACGGCTGTCGGCGACTGGCCCGTTCAAGACGAAACTGTTCGTCCAGGCGGACCCTGACCGTGAGCCCCTTGAGGTGCTCACGGCCGCAGGGATTGACGATGCCCGCAGTACCCGTCTGGTCATCCTCGACCCTCGGCAGTTCATCCTCCTCAACGGTGTTGACAAGGCCACCAGGGCGGCCGTTCGCGCCGTCATGGGGCTGGGAGCGGACAAGGTGCCTGTGCAGTGGGCGTCGTCCGCCGTGTACGCCGTCGTCAACACCCAAGGGCGTGCGGCGGCCAGAGGCGCCGCCGCGGCCTATTTGGCGTGGGATCGCGTGGCCGTCATGGACGCCGTGCGTGCCGACGACGAGCTCGCCGAGCAGGCCAGGACGGATCGCGCCGAGGCCCGCCGCAACCTTGAGTCAGCGGTTCGCCGGGCCTACCGGCACGTCATCTACCTCGCCGAAGGCGACATGAGCGATGAGCCGCGGGTCGACCGCATTCAGGCCTTTGAGCCAGACAGCAACCTCACCTCGCTCGACGGCAGCGCTGTATGGAAATCGCTGGTAGCGCAGGGCAAGGCGTTCGACACCTCAGCGTTCACCGCGAAAGCTCTCCTGCACAACCTCGACAGCAAGGACTACGGCCGGCCACTGGACGAACTCAGAGACCTGTTCTGGAGCGCTCCTAGGATGCCGCTCCTCCCCGCCGGCGAAGCCGACCTCAAGAAGGCCATCTACGAAGCTGTCAACACTCAGCAAATCCGGCTTGTCGGTGCCGACGGCGAGGAGCGCGTCGTCACTCGCCCCGACGACATCGCCGTCGGCTCCGCCACGCTCAGGCTCGCTGCGCCCTTGGTTCCAGCTCCGGGTCCGGGTCCTGCTCCAGCTCCGGGTCCTGCTCCAGCTCCGGGTCCTGCTCCGGCTCCGGGTCCTGCTCCCTCTCCTAGCCCAAGCCCCCCGCCACCGAGCGCCGAGCGTGAGATCACGTTCAGCTTGATGACCAGCATGGGCAACAGTGACACCCGCGACGCCGTACGTCGACTCCTCATGGAGTTGTCTAACGCTGCAGATGAAGGCCAAGTGTCCTGGGCACAACTTCAGGTCAAGGTAATCGTCGACAACGCCGTTGCCGACGCGATCGAGGACGCCGTACGCGAGAGCGGGACCAACCCCACCAGCCGACTCACCTGAATGGGTCTTCCCGGTCTATGTGTGGTTCATGCCAGGAAGCAGGGTCAAACATAACGTCGGAGTGCGAGCAGCCTCGACGTCCCCCGGCCTCGGCATCATTGATCACCGTCGAGGGGGAGGGACCCACGAAGAAGGGGGCCCCTCTTCGTCAGAGGAGCCCCCTACCGCAGGAGAGGAGGGCTACAACGGCGGCCCTTCTCCCGAGCCCATCTCGGACGGGATCCGGCTCACCCTCAAGGCCACCCACCGCGGAACGGGCGACCACAAGCCTGCTAGCCATCGCTTTGGCCCGCCCCCACGCCAGGCCACCATCCTCGAGAACGAGGGACCCTGTTGCGAAGACGGTCGCTGCGCGGCCTGAACACAGGGTAGCCCCCTCGAGCCGTCTGGCCTACTCTGAACTGCAGGAAGACCTCGCCTGTCACCACGACAAGCGTCTTTGACAAGTCAGTGACCGGTTGTTGATAAGGCGCTCAACCGCTGTAAGCTAGACGCATGTCGCCTGCTAGGAGAAGTAAAGAGGAATCAACTATTACCGCGATTACCACGCTACGAAGCGACGGGTCAGCGGGCGTTCAAGTGCCCACCTTCGGGCTGCTTTCGGCCCCTGTCGAGGTGGGCTCGACCGGTCTCATAGAGGTTAGGCCCCAGGTCAGCGCCGCCTCGCTCGATCTGGTGGACAACCTGCGCGACACCTCCGGGCGCCGTTTGGATACCCCCGTGCGCAAGCAGTTCGTCCGCGGCGACGGTGATCAGCAACCGCCGCTGGCCCAGCTCGTGTCGACGGGCGGCAGGGGAGGGGCCGTGGCGGTCAAGCTCTATCTGGCGCTGATCTGGCGCTGCTCTGCCGCGCCGTTCGACACCGACATCTCGGCCCGCAAGTGGGCCGCGCTGCTCGACCTGGAGGATCCCAATCACAAGGGAGCGCGCAGAGTCACCGCGGCCCTGCAACGACTGGCTGACCGCAAGCTGATCCGTGTTGAGGAGCGGCGAGGGGAGTCGTCCACGATCACGCTGCTGGACGAGTCGGGAAGTAGTCGTGCGTACTCGCTGCCCTCGACGGCCTACACGCTGGCGAAGCCGGCTGAGAAGCCCGGTCACATCTACTTCAAGGTACCCGTCTCGCTGTGGACCTCGGGGCATCTGCAAGACATGAGTGCCGCCGCCCTCGCGATGCTCCTCGCGATGCTGGCGGAGACGACGGAACCTGGCCGCAAGGTCTGGTGGTCTACCGAGCTCTTCCCCTCCAAGTTCGCCATCAGTCCAGCGATGCGTGCCCGCGGCACACGAGAGCTCGTCCAGCGCCGGCTCCTGCTGGTGCAGAAGCAACTGGTCCAGGACAGCCCTAAGCGCGACTTCGGGAAGGAACGGGTGCGGAATCTGTACCAGCTGATCAACGAGGCCGAACCTCGACCCACGGAGACGACGACGCCGCCCGAAGCTAAACGCCCGCGTAAGTCGACAGGTCGGACGAAGACAGCAGCATCGGTTCGATGAGACGACGGCGACGTGCACGCGCCAAGGCGGCCGTCCATAGCTGCGGTCTCTGCCGGGGGCAGTAGTGCGATACGCAGACCTCGAAGTGACATAATCATAATTATCGGCGTAACGAATTGCGTTGAGGGAGAGGCTATTTCAGCCTCACTCACGTTGCGGCCCACGGCCGAGCGAGCCATCTCGCTGCCTTGGGGCGGCGGCTTGTAGGCCTCACCTTCAGAAGCTCGGCCTGGGCGTGGGATCCGTCCGGGGCTGCGCCGGTGCTCCACACTGGGGGTCATGGCCCAGCGCACCATCGTGACGACGATCGATGACCTCGACGGGACTGAGGGGGCTGAGACGGTGGTGTTCTCTTTCAAGGAGACGGTGTGTACTTCCCAGACCCTCCAGCCATCGGTTGCACCTCTCCATGCCGTGACCGCCCAGCTTGCACAGGGGCGCGTCCGAACCAGAAGCCCTGGAATCGAACGTGTGTACGAGGATACGCCCGGATCTGGGTAGGCGGTCGAGCGCTCGAGCACGATCACCGGGGTGCTGGAGCCCCGGACTGCCAGTGGGTCGCGGTGGTGGTCACCGCGGCGGTGACGGCTGCCAGGCGGTCGTAGTCGAGGGTGTCCGCGGTGTCGGTATGCCGATGATAGTTCGGGTTCCGCAGCGGGGCGGTGTCGCTAACGACCACGCTGGGGATGCCGGCGTTCCAGAACGGCGCGTGGTCGCTGCGGTCGAGGTTGGCGCCGACGAGGTTGACCAGGCGCTCGAACCGGAACCCGGCGCCGGTGTACCGGTTGTCGCAGTGCACGACGGTCGGCAGACCGGCGTCCGCCGCGGCGGTGGCCCACGCCGACGCGAGCTCGGTGGAGTCCGGTCGGTGCACCACCATCGCGAAGTCGCCGGCGGACTGCCGGGCCTCGACCCGGGCGGCGAGGTCGGGGGCGACCAGCCGCAGGCCGACCGGCATCCGCTGGCTACCCGGCGCGGCCTGGTAGTACCCCACCGACTCCAGGTTCAGCACCGCCCCGGGGGTCACGGTGCGGGCTAGATGGGTGGAGCCGCCCATCGTGATCTCCTCGAGGTCGACCAGCGCCAGGGCGACGTCACGGGGCCCGGAGGCTGCGGGGATGTCTGCGGCGGCCGCCAGGATGGCTGCGACGCCACTGGCGTTGTCGTCTGCGCCGGGGCTGTTGCGGACGCTGTCGAGGTGGGCCATCACGAGCAGGGTGTTCGTCGTGATCGGTCGCCCGCGGGTCGCGATGATGTTGACCCCGGGCACCGGGCCGCGGAACCGCAGCGGCCACAGGTTCGCGGTCGGGTAGCCGGCGTCGGAGACTCCAAGCCCGCGCGCAGTCGCGAAGTCCGCGGCGGCCACCGACCAGCCGGCGGCCTCCAGCTGGTCGATCGCGTACCGGCGGACCGCAGCCAGGTGCGCAGGGTCGGCGCCACGGTTGCGCGGCGCGGCCGCCAGGACGATGACGTGCCGGGACAGCGCGGATCCAAGGTCCTCGCGTCCGCCGGGTAGCTCATTGGCCGGCAGCGGCTGGGGAGAGGTGGCGTTGGCCAGTGCCCGCATCGTTGTACTGCCGGCTGGGGACGGCTCCGTTGATGGTGGCCTCACGCGGGCGTGGTGGGCGTCTCGGCTATACCGCCACCGGTCACGGAGCCACGCCCCGATGAGGACCAACCCTGTCATGAACACGGCGCCGGCCACGAAGTCCAGACTCACCACACCCACCCCTTTACTCCTTGGAAGCTGGTGCCGGCGCAAAGGGGCCGGTCACGCCGCTTCTCACGATTGGTAACGACATCGGGAACCGCAGACTCCAGTAGGCCGGACTAGGCCACGGCCACGGCGAGGAGGGCACCGAGGACGATGGCCGGCCCGAAGGCCAGCTCCGAGGTGTACCGACGTCCCGTGGCGAGCAGTGCGATGGCGGCGAGCCCGCCGAGCACGACGGCCGCGAAAGTCCCGAACAGCACGGTGGACCAGCCGTGCAGACCGAGGAGGAGCCCAGCGACGCCGGCAAGTCGCACGTCCCCGAGACCGAGGTCGCCGAAGTACGCAAGCAGGTAGTAGAAGACGACCAGGACGGCCGCGCCCGCGAGTGAGGTCCCGATCCGGGCCCACTCCCCCATCGACGCCGCTCCCACCCAACCAGCCGCCGCGACGGCAGGCGCGGCCACGGCCAGGACCCGGTTGGGGATGCGGTGCACGTCGACGTCGATCCACACAACCCACACGCCAGCGAGAGCGAAGACCAGCGCGGCAGGCAGCAGCTGCGGATCACCGGCCCGGGCGACGAGAGCGGCGTAAGCCCCACCCAGACCAGCCGCCGCTACACCAGTGGTGGTCGAGGTTCGCCGTAGCCGGGGCTCGTCGTCGGGGAGGCGGTAGCCGGTCCGTCGAAGCGAGCGTGCCGCGGCAACCCCCAGCACGGCGCCCAGGACGGCGACGCTGAACACCCACCATCTACTCACCGGTCCACCTTCTCCCTCAATCGCACGAAAGCGGGCGCCCGACTCGGTTGCGATATTTCCCAAACTTCACCAGCGAGAAATCAGGCTCGGCGTTCCTGGTGTCGTACCCCGCGTCAGGCTGCGTCGGGTGGTAGCTCGGGAACAGCTGCCCCCTCGATGGCCGTGACGGCAAGCTCCTCACCGCTAGGCGGCGGCCAGGGTGGGGATGGGTGTCCGGGCTTGCGCCTGCTGCCGGGACCGCGCCACCTTCGACAGGATGGCGTCGGCCAAGATGACGACGCCGAGACCGGCCGCCGCGAACTGGCCCTGGCCGAGGCTGATGACGGTGCCGGCCACCAGGAATGCCGGCGCCACGACCCGCATAAACCCCATCAGTCGGGGGCCGAGGATGCTGCCCACCGCCCACACGCAGATTAGCCACGGGCTGGCCCACCACAGCATCGGCAGCTGCACCCGGGTCCGCCACCGGGCCAGGTCGCCCACGGCGTCGACCGTGCCCGCCTGCAGCAACGGGGTGCGCACGCCTGCGCCGGCGGGGCGGGCCCCGACGGCGATAGAGTGCCCGCCGACGCTGAACACCCCGCTCAGGGCGGGGGCGACGTACACCTGCACTCGTCGACCCGGGGTGAGAGCGGCGACGTCGGCGGCCAGCCACGATCCTGGCGCCGGGCGGTAGCGCAGCACCGCGCGTACCGCAGCCCGCTCCCCCACCCGGGTCAGCACCGTGAACCCGGTCAGCAGCCACACCGTCGCCAGCAGCGTCCCCGCGGTGACCCCGAGGAACGCAGCAAGGAACGACGTGGCCATCACGACCAGGAACAGCGACAACACCACTGCCGGTGCCAGCCGACCTATCCCGGCGGCAACCTGACCGGCTCTGATCCATCTTGACGTCCGCACCTGACGGCCCTCCCCTGCGTGGCTGGCGCGCCATGTCAGTCGTTGAAGCGCGCTCTGGATGGACCGGATCGTCCACCCCGGCACCGACACGTCGGGACGCCTCCCAAGGCCTACCAGGGCCTGGAACTCGGCCCCTCGTGGACGCACCCGGGAAGAAAGTTGCCGGGTTCGTGTCCACCCGGAGGGGGTTTTTCTGCTTACCCCAGTAGAGGCGGTTACTCACCGCCCAGATCCCACATTGCCGCGATCGCGCGGCTACCGACCGGTTCTCACTGAAGGAGGCGCGTTATCCACACCCCAAATCCGACGTTGGCCGCTCATCCACAGGCATGCCACTGGCCCTACCGCAATACCGGCCCCGTCCCGGATGGTCTGGACCAGCCGGACTTCTCCGGCGCCATCGCACTGAAACCGGGCGACCCGGCTGCGCTTCTCCGGGAGCCGAACGAAGGAGAACCCGCCATGACCATGCCCAGAACCACGACCGCTGCCGACCTCATGCCCATCTTGACGCTGCTGCGGCAAGCGGAACGAGAGTGCACCGCGCGAGGAAACCTCGCCACCCATCCCCTCGATGACCAAGGGGTGTGGCATTTCGATGCGTCCCGGGCGTGGATCGCCATCGAGACGTTGTCGGGCGTGGTCGACCCGCCGGTGAACCGGATGGACGTCAGCGTCCCCGACACGGACCTGGAGCCGCTGCAGCTGCTGACCGCCGCCATGGACCTGGCCCTCCAGCTGCCGGACGACATCGGCAACGTCGAGCTGGTCCAGAGTCGGCTCGATATCGGCGACGCCTTGTCGGCTCTGCGGATGCGCCATGCCTGACGAGACTGACGAGACACACCCGCGTGAGCAGCCCGGCCGGCAGCCACCGACCTCGCCGTCGGTGAGTGAGCTGATCGGTTGGGCTCGACGCGAGTCCCAGACCCTGATCGCGACCGCGGGTGCGGCGGAGGCGACCTCGTTGGCCAGTGGCTGGCCACGGGCCCTAGCCGCGGCTCAACAGCTCCTAGAAGCAATCCCGTACGCCGGGACCGACGACGAACCACATCCGGTGGGCCAGCACTACCTGAGCATCCAGGTCGCCCAGATGACCACTCAGGCGGCCCGGTTCCACCCGGTCGCCCCCGCCGGACACCCGGTGATGAGCGACGTCACGGCCACCCTGGACGAAGCCGCGCAGCTGGTGCAGCGCCACACTCACGCCTGGCTGCCAACCAACCCAGACGCCCGCCAAGACGCCGCCGTCGCGAGGGTGCAGGTCGCCGAGACGCTGTCGAACCTCGCACACGTCACCGGGCGGGAGATCCACAGTTACACCCGGATGGCGCAAGCCGCAGACCACGCCAACGACAGCCACGGCCAGCTGCCTCGAGCGCTCCGGTCGCAAACCGCCGAGCGGTGGCTGCGGATGCTGGACAACCACGAAGAGGTCCTGCTCGGGTACGTCCGCCGCCACCGAGGCGAGCTGCACGGGCAGCGGCACGTCCCGCCGGTCCCCGCCTCTGAGCTTGGGGTCCAGCTCGCGGCCTGGACAGCCACGGCGCTTCGGCACGTCTCCAATCCCCACGCATCTGCCGCCGACCTGCGGCAGGTCGCTGACACCCAGGCGAACCTGCTGTGGGTTGCCACCGCACTGACGGCCGCCGGCGGCGTCGACGCGCAGATCAACCCGTCCGTGACAGCCCACCTGCACCGTCGCCTCGAGGCTGCCGGTACACAGTGGGCGTCGACGGCGCAGCAATGGCAGCTCCTCCACACCCCCTCCCACGGGCGTGACCTCGGACTCCTCAGCCAAGCCCGCGCCTTGCGCACGTCCCTGGCCCGAGTCACGCACCACCCCGCAGGTTGGTACTCCCCCATCGAGATCGCCGAGCGGCTCGCCGGGACACCGATCACACCGTTGCTGCGGTCGGCCGCCGAGAGCTCCCATGCGCTAGCCGAAATCTACGCGCAGCTGCCGGCTGAGATACACGCCGCCGGAGGATTACGAGCCCCGGCCGCCGCGCAGCTGGCGATCGCCCGCGGCGGCGGCGACCTGAGCGCCGCGGTCACCGACTACCCCCGCTACCGCGAAGCCGTCAACCAACCCGGCGCGTCCGGGAAACCAGTCAGCCTCATCGACATCGCCACCAACCGGCTCCACCGCCTCACCCCAAACACGTTGGTACAGCTCAACACCAACGGGAACGCCCTGGTCGACGCGGCCACCACCGCCTACCGCGCCGTCCTGGTCAACACCACCGACCCCGACACCGCCAGCAGCCCACCCCCGCCTCACGCCCCCATGACCCCGGCCTCGCAGCCGCACCCACACCAGCCCGCGTTCCGGCCCCAGCCCAGGTCTGGGATCACCCACTGAAAGGACGTCCAGCAATGCCCACCAACGCACGTACCCCCGCACCGCACATCAGCACCGTCAGGTCCACCATCCAGGAGGCGACCAGCGATACGACCGAGCTCGGAGACCTGCTGGCGGCCGCACTAGCCGCCGACGACCAACAACGCGCCGCCACCGGCCGTGGCGCCAACGACAGTGGCGACCGGTGATGATGTGGCGACCGGGGGGAAGCGACCCCGCCGGTGAGCTACCCACTTCGCCGGGTATCGCCCGCCGACTGGAGACCATCGGGCGGATCCTCGACGAAAGCCGGGACCTGCTGGACACCGCGGTGGACCGTCACACCAGTCTCGAGGCGTCCTTGCGTCGGGCCGACTACCAGACACGGGACCTGCAGTGGGACGCTGCGAAGGTCCTCCTCGACGACGACCCCTCACAGCCGGCAATGCGGACCGTGGAGGCGGCCGGCAACCAGCTCATCGGTGACCTACGACGCACCCAAGGTCAGGCGGAGGACCTGCACGACACGCTGCGCCAGACCCGGCGCCATCTCGAGCACGCCGCCCCCCTGGTCCGGGAGCTCACCCAGCTGACCAGCGACCAGGACCCTGAGCACGCCGTGGCGGCCGCCATGCTGGCTACCCGCCTCGAACGGCTGACCACCCTGGTCGAGCTGGCCACCCCACTAGCCGAGAACGTCACCAGCCGCGTCGAGCAGGCCCACCAGGCCCTGGACGGCGGGCTCATGCAAGTCGGCGACCGCAGCGCCGACACATTCCGGCAGTTCTGGAACATCGACCGCGGCCTGTTTGACACCGCCCGCGAGATCGCCCACGCCCGCACCAGCACCATCTATGGCGCCGACCTGACGGAGCACGCCGTCAACGCCACCACCCTGACGGCCGCCTACACCCGGGACATGCAGCGGCCGCAGGGCTACTCCCCTTCCCTACCCGGCGGGTACCCCCACCCAGCCGGCGCTGGTCGACCCGCGGGGACGCCCGGGCCGGGTGCGCCAGCCGGTCCGTCCATCTAGTCGGCTCAGCACCAGCCAGTCACGGAGGACAACGGCCCATGCCGCCACCGAAACGCTCCTGCCCCCGCCGGCCACCGTCGGGAAGGCCACCCCCCGGCCGCCCAAGCCGACGGCTCACCACCACCGCGGCCGCCGGCCGGCATGGGACGATGGGTTCTCACCGCCCAACTGACGTGCTCGAGGAGCTCGAGGTCCTGGACGAGATCGCCAAACGGGTCAGCGGCAGCATGGTCAACGCCGGCATCGCCAGCATCGACCGGGCCTGGACCGACGGCGAGGACCTGAACCCGCATCTGCAGACCTTCCACAGCTTGGCTCAGCGTGCCTCTCCGCAGTACACCGGCGGGCTCTGGACGCTCATTGCGTGGATCCACTGGCGGACAGGGAACCGCGCCGAGGTGTGGCCCGCCCTGCAGCTCGCGATGAGGCTCGACGACGACATCGACGCGGCCCACTACCTGACCGTCTTCATGCACCACTGGGCCGACCCTCACAAGGTGCCCCCCGTCACCTAGGTTCCACGGGGTCAGTACCAATATCCAACAGCAGGCGCGCCAGTGCCCACCCGGATGCCCACCCAGACGCGCTAGCCGTGTCACCGTAACCATTCACAGCTCAGACAGCCTCCGTCACCACAAGACCGGGAGAACGACCATCCGCACCCTGAACTCGCCGGCCGAACCCTCCACCGGCCCACGATTTCTGAAACTCGACGACGTGGCCGGCGTGCTCGGTGTGTCAACGGCGCATGCCTACGCCCTGGTCCGCTCCGGCGAGGTCCCCGCCATCAAGGTCGGCGGCCGCGGGCAGTGGCGTATCGAGGCCGCCGTCCTCGAGGACGCGATACGCAAGATGTACGCCGAGACCGCCCAGTTCGTTCACGACCACCCGTTCGGCGGCAACACCGGCGACCCCGGTGGCCCTGACGTCCCCGACGAGCCTGAGATCGACTGACCCGACAGGCAGTCACCGACACGGGCTAACACCGTGCGGTGCACCGCCGGAGGGTGCTCGCCCGACCTAGTCCCCCGACGCCGGCAGCAGCGCAACAGGAGCAGCCAGCACGGCGGGCTAGCACGGCGGCGCACTCCTGGGCGCGGAGTGAATCTTGTTCATACACAACCGGATTCGGCTAACAGGCGTACCCACAGGCGCTAGGTTGACCCTGCTGTCCAGCGTCCAATTGCGGAAGCGTTGACCTCAGCACGAACCCCGTCCAGGGGCTCGTCTGAGACCGGGAGCAGGACCATGACAGACACCATCACCGAGGGCATCACTGAGGGCATCGGTCGGGCCGAGGACGTTGTTCAGGCTGACGTCAGTGACGAAGCCACGGACTACACGTCGCCACTCACCTCCTCCGACACCGCTGACGCTGTCGTCCCGGCGTGGGCGGCGATGCCGGTCGTCAGCGCTTCCACCGCAGCCGTGCACGAGTGCGTCGAGGTCGACCCGACGACGCTCATGATCGGGGACAACGTGCGCGCGGCCGCGCACCTGGACCGGCAGTTTCTCGCGTCGCTTCGTGAGCACGGGGTGATGAACCCGATCCAGGCCGTCCGCGACGTCGACGGCACCCTGACCGTCAAACGGGGTCAGCGGCGGACCCTCGGTGCGGTCAAGGCCGGGCTTTGCACCGTCCCGGTCCTGGTCGTGTCCGACGACACCGACGAGGCGATGCGGATCGTCAAGCAGTGGCACGAGAACGAACGCCGCGACGCCCTCACCGAGACCGACCGGCTCGCCGCCGTCGAGCAGTTGACCATCCTCGGAGTCCCGGCCGGGAACATCGCCCGCCGCCTCGGCACCCCGAAGAAGCAGGTCGAGGCCGCCGTCCAGGCCAACGGAAGCGAGGTCGCCAAGACCGCCGCCCGCAAGCACTCCCTCACCCTGACGTACGCCGCCCTGGTCGCGGAGTTTGAGGGCGATCAGGACACCGTCAACGCGATCCTTAGCGCTGTGAGGTCGGGCCGCAGCACCGAGCACGTCGCCCAGCAGGCCCGGGACGAGAAGGCCCGGCAGCAGGCCAAGACCGAGGCAGTCAACCAGCTGGTCGAGGCCGGGGTCACCGTCATCGACCGCCCCGACTACGACGACAAGACCATCAAGGAGCTGCGCTCTATCCGGCTGCTCAACAAGGACGGCAGCGCCAAGAAGAAGGCCCCCACCGTGGCCGAGCACGCCCCCTGCCCCGGCCACGCCGCCCACGTCGCCGTCCACTACTCCGGCACCCCGGACATCACCTACGTCTGCACCGACCCGAAGGCCAACAAGCACGCCCTCTTCTCAT
>JBBRDH010000059.1:0-30288 GCA_038204125.1 Mycobacteriales bacterium | reverse complement strand
CTTGACCCTGATTTCGCCGGACACTGTTCGGGCCGTGAGATTGCCGCTGATCGTCGTCAACTCCACGTCCCCGGACGTGCTGTGCACCACGCCGCCTCCACCGACTGTTCCGACCTCCGCATTGCCGGAGGCGGTTCGCAGATCGATGTCACCGTCCGCGGTCCGCAGCATGATGTCCCCGGAAGCGGTCTGCACCAGAGTTTTACCGGTGCTGTGATCGACCTTGACGTTGCCCGCGGCAGTTCTTGCTTCGACCAGATTCGCCGTTCCGATCACCAGCAGGTCGGCTGACTGGCTCTGGACGCGCAGGTTGGAGCCGGTAGGTGCGGTGACAGTGACGGTGAATGACGATCGCCAGCCGTCGCGGGCCGGATCGGTATCGATCATCAGGGTGCCGCCGTCGTCGTGCTCGCGATAGGTGACCACCGCGTTCTCGGCCGGGTCGGCGGCCGGGGGCGCCTCGGCACCTGCACCGGATCCGAATCCGGCCCCGAATCCGCCCTGCTGGCCGAATTCGGGTCGGCGGCCGCCCGTGAATGCCTTGACCACGTCGTCCAAGAAGCCGAGCGGGTGGCCACCGGTGGCGGTGATGTCCACAGTTGTCGTCGTGGTGTCGGTCAGCTCGACATTGATGGCGCCGGAGGCGTTGCGCACCTCGACGGTGACGGGATTGGTGGTGAGAAATGTATGCATCGGAACCTTTCAGATCACTGGCAGCGACGGTGCTGCTCGAACGAGGGTGGTCGGGTCAGCCCTGGATGAAGCCGCTGACCGAGCGGTCGCCGCGGCGGTCGTTGCCTCTGGGTCGCTTTCCGTGAAGCCCCTGCGGGACAGCAGATTTCACCGAATCCGAGACGGCCCGCGAGATGTAGGTGTTTAACGAGACGCCCTGGTCGGACGCGGCGGCCTCGGCCTGCGACTTCAGGTCGTTGAAGAGACGCAGCGTGGTGCGCGAAAGTTCGCCGCCGGCATCCTGCACCGCCCTACGGAGATCCTCGCCCCGGAGGTGGAACTGCCCGTGCTCGGGCCTGTCGCTCTCCTGCGGGTCGGGAGCAGGGTTCCGACCGGTCACCGAAACCCGGACGTCGCGGCCGTCCAGCTTGATCTCGACAACGTGGTCGTCGAGCGCCTGGGTCACCTCGGCAGCGAAGTCCGAGAGGGCATTCATGATGGCCAGCCGGCCGGCCGGCTCGATGGCCGCGGCGAGAACGCCAGCGGCGCGACGGATTTCCTCGTCGCCGATTGCGGCTGCGGCGAGCATGTCGTCGCGCAGGGTGCGGATATAGGGGGTGAGGTCCATGACACCACTATGACACCACCGTTGGCGTCGCGCAAGGGTCTGATGACACCACATCGCCGAATCCAATAGGTTTGCGCCCACGCCGTCCGGATGTCGCGCCGGCCCCGGCTGCCCATATGAGATCGTCCAGTGGTGACCGAGCAAGTGGTGACCGGGCAAGTGGTGACCGGGCAGGCGGCGACCGTTCGACTGGTCGGGCGGACCGAGTTCCTGCCACCCGACGACGTCCCGTTCGTGACGGACGGCACTGCCGGCCAGGCATTGGCCGAATTTGCCGGCCGGGCCTGCTATCAATCGTGGGAGCGCCGCGTCCCTTCGACGGCGACCAACGAAGGGTATCTTCAACATATTCTGCAGGTCGGTCACCTTTCGGTGCTGGAGCACAGTTCAGCAACGTTCTACGTCACCGGAGTCTCGAGGACCGCGGCCCATGAATTTCTCCGGCACCGCCATTTCTCTTATTCCGAATTGTCACCCAGATATTTCCCCGCTGGTGGTGGTGATCTGGTCGAGCCAGCCGCTGTGGCGGCAGACCCCCTGCTGCACAGCAGATTCGTCGACGCCGCTCAGAACGCAACCAACGCCTCGGCTCAGTTGCTGGCAGCCCTGGAAATAGCGGCGGAACAGGCCCCGGACGGCACCCTGGCCCGCAAACAAGCCAGACATGCGGCAGCCGCCCTATTGCCTGGAGCGACGGCCACGGCTTTCGTGGTGACCGGAAACTATCGGGCCTGGCGGCATTTCATCGGCATGCGGGCGACCGAGGCCGCCGACATAGAGCTGCGCACCCTTGCCCTGATCATTCTTCGCCTGTTGCAGAAGCTGGCACCGGCCGTGTTCGCGGACTTCCGGATCAGCGAGCTGCCGGACGGAACCGAACTCGCGGCATCGCCGCTGGTCGGTGACGGGTGAGTCGCCCGCGGGAGCTTCCGGCCCGGCCGACCCACCGCCGACGCCGACGGCGGACCCCCACTGCGGATCCCCGCTGGGGACCCGGCTCTGCGTACGGTCGGGACCATGACACCTGCTGATTCGACGCCGCACAGCACAACCCTGGCCCAGATCGAGCGCGCGGCACTGGCCGATCTCCTGGTGAAGCTGGGCCCCGACGAGCCAACGTTGTGCGAGGGCTGGGACACAGGGGATCTGCTGGCCCACCTTCTGCTCCGCGAACGGCGGGCGGACGCGGCCGCCGCCCTGGCTCTGCCTTTCCTGCGCGACTGGTCGGCGAAAGTGCAGGCGGGCTACCGGCATTCGCCGTGGCAGCAGCAGATCGACAAATTCAGGTCCGGGCCGCCGGGGTGGAATCCGATGAGCCTCCCCGCCGTCGACGAAAAGATCAACGGCGCCGAAATGTTCATCCACCACGAGGACGCCCGTCGCGGTCAACCCGACTGGCAGCCCCGCGAGCTGGAGGCTGCGGTTCGGGAGGCGGTGATCGCGCTGCTGCCGTCGTGGCTGCTCACCCGGTCGATCAGGCGCGAGGGCATTGCCCTCACCGCGGTGCTCACCGACAGGCCGGGCGCCGAGCAGCAGGTCGTGCTGGTGGCGGCGAAACCGGGAGCGACCGGGCCCGCTGTTGAGATACGCGGGGGCGCAGCCGAGGTGCTGTTGTGGGAAGCCGGCCGGTCAGCGATCCGGGTGGAGTGGACCGGCCCGGAGAAGCTGGTGGCCCAGCTGCGCGAGACGAATCGCTGACCCCGAGCCGCGAGGCGAATCGCTGGACACCGAGCCGCCAGGCGAATCGCTGGACACCCGGCGCGGTAAGTTTTGTGCCATGACGACGCTCATCGCCGGTCCGGCAGGCCGGCCCGGGAGGCCGTTCGGCACTGTGCTGGCCGCGATGGTGACCCCCTTCACCGCGTCCGGCGACCTCGACCTCGATGCCATCGGCGCCCTCGCGACCCGGCTGGCCGAGCAGGGCCACGACGGGCTGGTGGTTAACGGCACCACCGGCGAATCACCCACCACCTCCGACGGGGAGAAGGCAGACATCGTCCGGGCCACTGTCGACGCGGTCGGCGATCGGCTCACAGTGGTAGCCGGCGTAGGAACCTACGACACCGCGCACTCGAAAAGTCTGGCCGCTTCGGCCCGTCAGGCGGGGGCGCACGGCACCCTGATCGTCTCGCCCTACTATTCCCGTCCGCAACAAGCGGGGCTGCTGGCCCATTTCTTCGCAGTCGCCGACGCCGGCGAACTGCCGGTGATGCTGTACGACATTCCGCCCCGGTCAGTCGTCGCCATCGAGCCGGAAACACTCATTCGGCTCGCTGAGCATCCACTCATCACCGCAGTCAAAGACGCAAAGGGTGATTTCCTGGCCGGGTCGCAGGTCATGGCTGATTCTGATCTGGCGTTCTACTCCGGTGACGACCCACTCACCCTGCCGTGGATGAGTATCGGCGCCGTCGGCATTGTCAGCATTATTTCGCACGTGGTCGGCCCCCATGTCCGCGCGATGGTCGACGCGGCCGCGGCGGGTGATTACCGACGGGCCCGTAAATTGCACGAGGCCCTGCTGCCCGCTCACCGGGCAATGGGACGCACCGGCGGCGGGGCCGGTCTGGTGTTCGCCAAGACCGCTTTACGAAATGCCGGCTTCGACGCCGGCGACCCCCGGTTGCCGCAGATCCCGGCAACTCCCGAACAGAGCAGCCAGATAGCCGCGGATCTGCAGGAAATTGCGCCTCTGGCCAACGACAACGAACATGACAGAACGACCATCACCAGCTAGCACGCCGACAAAGAACGAAGACCTAAAATGAAAGACACACAGAATGATAATGGGGAATAGATGACTTCGGCCAGAGCTGTTCCGGCGACCCCGGTTGCACCACAGATGGGCCCGCCGCCCAAACTTGCGAAGGGGGCACTTCGCGTCGTTGCGCTCGGTGGGATCGGCGAAATCGGGCGTAATATGACCGTCTTCGAGTTCGACGGCCGACTGCTCGTCGTCGATTGCGGAGTGCTGTTTCCGGAGGACGCCCAGCCAGGCGTCGACCTCATTCTTCCGGATCTGCGCCTGGTCGAGGATCGGGTGGACGACATCGACGCCGTTGTCATCACTCACGGGCACGAGGATCACATCGGCGCCCTCCCGTGGCTCTTGCGGCTGCGAAAGGATCTGCCCGTCATCGGTGCGAAGTTCTCGCTGGCGCTGATCGCCGCCAAATGCCGCGAACACCACATCACTCCGAAACTCGAGGTGGTGATGGAAGGTGAACGGCGAAAGGCCGGCGCCTGGGATCTTGAATTCTTTGCCGTCAACCATTCCATCCCCGATGCACTGGCCGTCGCGATCCGTACCCCGGCCGGGACGGTGCTGCACACCGGCGACATCAAACTTGATCAGCTGCCGCTGGACGGGCGCCTTACCGACCTGGGCGGATTCTCCCGGCTGGGTGACGAGGGGGTCGATTTGTTCCTGGTGGACTCGACCAACGCCGAGGTGCCCGGGTTTGTCGCACCGGAACGTGAGATCGGGCCGGTGCTCGACAATTTCATCCGCTCGGCCAAGCAGCGGGTCATCGTTGCCTCTTTCGCCTCCCACGTCCACCGGGTGCAGCAGATGTTGGACGCCGCCGAGAATCATGGGCGCAAGGTCGCCTTCGTCGGCCGTTCGATGGTCCGCAACATGCAGATCGCCCAGGAACTCGGCTTGTTGACGGTGCCCGACGGGTTGGTCAGGTCGCTGGACAAGGTGCTGGATCTGCCGCCGGATCAGGTGTTGCTGATTTCCACCGGGTCGCAGGGTGAACCACTCTCGGCGCTCTCCCGGATGTCCCGCGGGGAGCATCGCGTGGTCAATCTGCGCGAGGGTGACACCGTGATCCTGGCGTCGTCGATGATCCCGGGTAACGAGACCAGCGTCTTCACCGTGATCAACGAACTCGCCAAGGCGGGCGTGACGGTGGTTCACCAGGGGATGGCCAAGGTCCACGTCTCAGGCCATGCCTCGGCGGGCGAACTCCTCTATCTCTACAACGCAGTGCGGCCGAAGAACGTGATCCCGGTACACGGGGAGTGGCGGCATCTGCGGGCACAGGCCCGGCTCGCGGTCCTCACCGGGATACCGCCGGAACGGGTGGTGCTGGCGCCGGACGGGACGGTGGTCGACCTGATCGGCGGGAAGGCGAAGATCTCGGGTCACGTCGATGTCGGCATGGTCTACGTCGACGGCGCGGCCGTCGGGGACGTGGGTGAGAACACCCTCTCCGATCGGCTGGTGCTCGGCGAGGGCGGTTTCATCGCGATCACCGTCGCCATCGACGCCAAAACCGGCCGTGCGATTGCGGCCCCGACCATCTCGGGGCGCGGCTTCTCCGACGATCCCAACGCGCTGGCCAAGGTGGTCCCGCTGGTCGAGGCCGAACTTGCTCAGTTGGAGGCCGACGGGGTGATCGACACCCACCGGGTGGCGCAGGCGGTGCGCCGGGTGGTCGGCCGCTGGGTCGGCGATGTCTACCGCCGGCGGCCGATGATCGTCCCCACGGTGTTGGCCGTCTGACCGCTGGTTCGTTGGTGCAGCGGGCTGGATCCGAGAAAGAAGTAGCCTGATGGCCCGGTTGCTGTACCACCTCACATTTGCCGCCGACTGGGCCGCGTCCCGGCCGAGCGGTCTGCACGCGATGTCCGGCCGCGGGATGACGCTGGAGCAGCAGGGATTCGTTCATCTCTGCTTTGCAGACCAGGTACCCGGGGTGGTGAGCCGGTATTGGCAGGAGCCGACCGCGCCGGTCGTCCTGCTCACCGTCGATCCGGATCTGCTGCCACACGCGGTCGTCCTGGAGAACACCAGCGGAGGCGCTGAGCGGTTCCCGCACTTCTACGGGCCCCTGCCGGTGCCGGCCGTGGTGGCATCGGCGACGCTGCCCTCGGACGGCCGCGGCGGACTGGTTTTGCCCGTTCTGCCCGGCGAAAGGGACCACCGAACGACCGGTGACTGATCCGGGCCGACCTTCTGAGTCTGCGGTCGGGCCGACCCCCCGCGCTGATCATCTTCGCTCGGCGCGGACGAACTAGCTCGATATGGGACGGGAGTGACAGGAGCGCACTACTTCGTCTATTACGCCCACAGTGATCCGCGCGGCGGGTTCACCGGGCGGCGGGTCCACCGCGCGACAGGTCCACCGGGCGGCAGGTCAGTGGGTGGCGGGTACATCGGGCGGCGGGTCCACTGGGCGGCGGGTCCACCGGGCGGCAGGTCAATTGACCGGGCGAGCAAGCTGCGTGGTCCGGGTGAACCGGGCAGGCGGGCACCCGGAGGTTGTCGAGGCAGGGTCAGCCCGTGACAGGTCCGGCCGGGGAATCCAGCGCCAGCCGGTAGCCGCGTTTGACCACGGTCTGAACAACTGCAGGGTCGCCGAGCGCCGTTCGGAGCCGGCCGACGGCCATCTCGACAGCGTGTTCGTCTTGCCCACCGCCGGGCAATGCGCCGGACAACGCAGACCGGCTGACCACGGTGCCTGGGTGACGGCAAAATTGACGCAGCAGGGCCATGCCGGTGGGCGGCAGCGGCGCGAACCGCTCGTCGATCACCGCGCCATGGCCACGAAGTTCGATCGTGTGGCCGGCGGCCCGGAATCGACGCGATCGGAGGGCGGGCAGCCGATCCGAGATCTCGCGGACCAGAGAGCCCAACCGCGCCCGCTCGGGCTGGAGCACCGGGATCCCGGCGCGCTGAAGTGGGGCAGCGGTGACTGGCCCGACGCCGAAGGCCAGCACGTCGTGCGCCAGCGCCGCTACCAGCTCGTCCTGCACACCCAACTCCTGGGCCGCCAGCAGGAAGGAGGCAGCCGCCGGAGCGCTGGTGAAAGCCACCGCGTCCACTGTGCGGTCCGCAACGGCGCGGCACAGCTTCGCCAGCGGGGCGGTGTCGGCCGGGGGCCGCCACCGGTAGACCTGGACCCCGACGACGATCGCCCCGGCGGCCCGCAACCGTTCGACCATGTCCGGCAGCGGTTCGCCGTGCTGCTGGATCGCCACCCGTCGACCGACCAGATCCATCTGAAGCAGCCGGTGCAGCACTTCGGTGGAGGACTCCGACTCCGGCGACCATTCGCCGGACAGACCGGCTGCCCGCATCGCCCCCCTGGCCTTCGGGCCGCGCGCCAACAGGGTGGCCCCGCTCATCCGGGCGAGTAGCAACTGCCCGAGTCCCCACCCGTCGGCGGCCTCGATCCATCCCCGGAACCCGATGCCGGTCGTCGCGACCACGATGTCCGGCGGCTGGTCGACACACTCCTGGGTGACCGATCGCAGTGCCTCGTCATCCTCGACATCGACGATCCGAATAGCCGGCCCGTAGAGCACCAACGCTCCGCGCCGCTCGAGCGCGGCGCCGAATTCGTGTCGCCGACGGGCCGCCGTGATGCCGACCGAGTACCCGGTCAGGGTGCTCACGGGCTCCGGTTCCCTGGCGAACTGCGAGCGGTCTGCGGCGCGCTCCCCGGATGTCACCCGTCAAGCATGTCCGATTCGCATTCCGGCCAGAAAACGTTCGTGTGAACCCGGCGATACGTCCCCCGCCGGATGGACGAGACGCCTGCCACACCCCGGACGAGCGGGAACGTCCGCACGACGGTGGCTTGGGTGATGTGCGGAGAACGGAACGAGGAGGTAACCGTACGGACACAGGCGGACACGATCAGTGGCGCAGGGTGATTTTCAGCAGAGATCGCCGACGCCCGCTGCCAACAACGCCGTGTCCGTGTCGAGAGATCTGCAGGGGGGACCATTGCATTCCAGCCATGCGCCGGCCAACCCAGCGCCGGCCAACTCGGCGCCGACCAACTCGGCGCCGGCCAACCCCGGGAACGCACCGACCCTTACCCATTGTCCCTACTGCTCGTTGCAGTGCGGGGTCAGCATGGTCGCCGGGAGCCGGCCGCCGACAGTGCAACCGCAGGAGGATTTCCCGACCAACCGCGGGGGCCTGTGCGCCAAGGGGTGGACGGCGACCAGCCTGCTCGACCATCCGGACCGCCTGCTCACGCCCCTCCTCCGGGCGGTACCGGGCGACCGGACGAGCCGGCTGCGGCCGGCTACCTGGGCAGCGGCGCTGGAGTACATCGCCGACCGGATCCGCGGCACCCAGCAGCGCTACGGGCCTGACGCGGTCGGTTGTTTCGGCGGGGGTGGCCTCACCAACGAGAAGGCCTATCTGCTCGGAAAATTCGCCAGGGTCGCACTGCGTACCTGCAACATCGATTACAACGGGCGGTTCTGCATGTCGTCGGCGGCGACGGCCGCCAACCGGGCCTTCGGCATCGACCGCGGCCTGCCGTTCCCCCTGTCCGACATCGCCGATGCGAAGGCGGTCCTGCTGGTCGGCAGCAATCCCGCGGACACGATGCCGCCGGCCATGCAGTTCTTCGACCAGGGACGCAGCAACGGGGCCGTCCACATCGTGGCCGACCCTAGGCGCACCGCAACAGCTGCCGGCGCCGCCCTCCACCTCGCACCCAGGCCAGGCACCGACCTTGCGCTGGCCAACGGTCTGCTGCACATCGCGATCCGGGAAAACCTGCTCGATGACGACTACATCGCAACGCGCACAACGGGTTTCGACGCGGTCCGGGCTCAGGTGTCGTCGTTCTGGCCGGACCGGGTGGAACGGATCACCGGTGTTCCGGTCGATCAGTTGCAGCAGACGGTTCGCGATCTCGCCGCCGCCGAGTCCGCAATGATCCTGACCGCTCGGGGGGCAGAGCAGCACCGCAACGGGACCGACACCGCGCAGTCCTACATCAATCTCGCGCTCGCCCTGGGCTTGCCGGGCAGGCCGGCCGCCGGCTACGGGACCATCACCGGACAGGGCAACGGGCAGGGCGGCCGCGAGCACGGACAGAAGGCCGACCAACTGCCCGGCTATCGCAAGCTCGCCGACCCGGCCGACCGGGCCCACGTCGCGGCCGTGTGGGGGATCGATCCGCAAGAGCTGCCGAAGCCCGGTGTGTCCGCCTTCGAGATGCTCGATCGGCTGGGGACGGACGGTGGCGTGCGGGCCCTGCTGGTGCTCGCTTCGAATCTCGTGGTCTCTGCGCCGGATGCCAATCGGGTGGCGGCCCGGCTCGCCTCGCTCGATCTGCTGGTGGTATCGGACATCTTCCTGTCCGAGACGGCTGCGCTCGCCGACGTCGTGCTGCCGACCGCCCAGTGGGCCGAGGAAGAGGGCACGATGACCAACCTCGAAGGCCGGGTGATCCACCGCAGGCGGGCTCTACCCCCTCCGACCGGCGTCCTGGACGACCTGCAGATGCTGACCGCTCTGGCGGCTGAGCTGGGCCGCGGCGAGTACTTCAGTGACGACCCGCGGACGGTCTTCGACGAGTTGCGCCGGGCCAGTGCCGGCGGGATCGCCGACTACGCCGGCATCACCTATGAGCGGATCGACGCCGAGAAGGGCGTCTTCTGGCCGTGCCCGACGCCGGATCATCCCGGCACGCCAAGGCTCTTCGTCGATAGGTTTCCGACGACTGACGGCCGGGCCCGGTTCGTTCCGGTCGACCACAGCGAGCCGGCCGAGGTCCCCGGCCGCGGGTATCCGTTTGTCCTGACCACCGGCCGGACGCTGGCCCAGTACCAGAGCGGCAACCAGACCAGACGGGTGGCGGCGTTGGTGCATTCCGGGCCGGTGGTGCAGATGCATCCCGACCTCGGCCGCAGGATCGGGGTGGTCACCGACGCCATCGTCTCGGTGCGGACCCGGCGGGGCAAAGCCAATTTCCGGGCGGTGGTCGCCGACACGATCCGGCCCGACACCTTGTTCGTGCCGTTCCACTGGGGCGGTGCCTCCACGGCCAACGCGCTCACCGATCCCACTCTCGACCCGCTGTCGAAGATGCCGGCGTTCAAGGCCTGCGCTGCTTCTGCGGAGCGAATCGGCGGGGCGGATGACGACCATCTGCTCACCACTCGGCCGGCCGCACTGCCAAGTCGGCCGGTGGTGCTGCCGACCCCACCCGACCAGTTGCCCGAATCTGATGGGCAATCGGTACGAGTCAAGCAACAATCGCCGAATTTCCGACGAAAGGACACTTACATGCCGAGTAGGAACAAATTTCTGCAGGGTATTTTCACCTTCCACGGCGTCGGCCTGGAAAAGCCGGCACCGATCGACCCGGCGCTGACCTATGTCGTTCCGGACGGATCGGTGGCCCAGGCTCTGTATTTCCGCGGCGGAAACAGTTCCGATCAACTCGTCATCGTGGTCCTGATGAAGGACGGCGTCCCGATGCGGTACTTCCCGATCGGCAGCAAAAGTGATGTCCATGTGCCGTTGCGGGTGGTCGAGGACGTCGATTCCGGTTCGGCCATCGAGCTCTATCTGGCCGCGGAAGCCGGGCTGGTCGGGACCGTGGTGGTCGACGTCGGCCTGGTCGAGGTCTGATGACCGCCACGCTGGCGCGCGATCTCCCGATTGCGGACGGCGCTGATACCAGGCGCCACCTGGTGGTGGTCGGAAATGGCATGGCCGGGGCGCGCGTGGTGGAGGAGATCCTCGAACGCGCTGGTGCGCAACAGTTTTCAATCACAATGTTCGGTGAGGAGCCGTACGGCAATTACAACCGGATCATGCTCTCCCATGTGCTGTCCGGTGAGGAGAGCGACCGGGATATCTTTCTGAACACCCTGGCCTGGTACGACCAGAACAGCATTGCGCTGCACGCCGGCTGCCGGGTCACCCGGATCGACCGGTTCGCCAAATTGGTGCACTCGGTGGACGAGTCCGGGGATACCTCGATCACCTCGTACGACGTGCTGATCATTGCTACCGGCAGCCGATCGTTCCTGCCGGCGATGGAGGGACTGCACATGGACGACGGGACGCTCAAGCCCGGCGTCTTCGCCTTCCGGACCATTGACGACACCAACGGCATGATTGCCCATGCCGGGCACGATCATCACACCAGAGCCGTGGTGATCGGCGGCGGACTGCTCGGACTGGAGGCCGCGCGTGGCCTCCAGTCCCAGGGTTTGCAGGTCGATGTGGTCCATGCCGGTCCGCACCTGATGAACGCCCAGGTCGGCGCGCAGGCGGGGGAGATCCTCCGGCAGAGCGTCGAGAAGCTCGGCATCGAGGTGCTCGTGAAAGCCCGCACCACAGCCATTATCGGCGAGGATCGGGTGACCGGGATAGCGCTGCTGGAACATCCGCCGATCGAATGCGACATGGTGGTGGTGGCGGCGGGCATCCGGCCGAATGTCGAACTCGCGCTCACCAGCGGTTTCACGGTGGAGCGGGCAATCGTGGTCGACGACCAGATGCGGACGATGGACGACGACGATGTGTATGCCGTCGGTGAGTGTGTCCAGCACCGCGGTGAGGTGTACGGATTGGTCGCCCCGCTCTGGGAGCAGGCCGTGGTGCTTGCGGACCATCTGACCGGCCGGAACCCGACCGCCGCGTATCACGGCTCCCGCACCGCCACCAAGCTCAAGGTGGCCGGTGTCGACGTCGCGGCGATGGGACTGCGCGAACCGGAACGGCCGACCGACGAGCATCTGATTTTTTCGGAGCCCAAGAGGGGCATCTTCAAGTCGCTGGTCATCAGGAATGAAAGACTGATCGGTGCAACAGTTCTCGGGGATACGGCGAAGGTCGCCTTTCTGATGCAGGCCTTCGACCGCGGCCTTCCGCTGCCGGCGGAGCGGCTGGAGATGATGTTCGACCTCGGCACGCCCGCGGCCGGCGTCGGCGCCGCCGAACTGGCCGACGACGCCCAGGTGTGCAACTGCAACGGGGTCACCAAGGCCGCCCTGGTGCACGCCGTCGAAGGCGGGTGCTCATCCGTCTCGGCCGTGATGGACAAGACCCGGGCGGGGAAGGGCTGCGGGTCCTGCAAGATGCTCGTCACACAAATCGTCGAATGGGCCGCCGGAGATGCGGTTCAGGAGGATCCCGCCGCGAATTGGTACGTCCCCGGTATACCGATGAACAAGCCGGAATTGATGGCGGCCATCCGGGAACAGCACCTCCGGTCGGTCTCGGCCACTTTCGCTGCGCTCGCTCCCGCCGGTGCCGAGGACGCGAAATCCAAGATGGGTCTCGCCTCGCTGCTCAAGACGATGTGGAACGAGGAGTACGTCGACGAGCGGGATGCCCGGTTCATCAACGACCGGGTGCACGCCAACATCCAGCGGGACGGGACATTCTCGGTCGTTCCGCAGATGCGCGGCGGGGTCACCTCTCCCGACCAACTTCGCCGGATTGCCGACGTGGCCGATAAATACGACGTCAAACTCGTGAAACTGACCGGGGGACAGCGGATCGACCTGCTGGGTATCCGCAAGGAGGATCTGCCCGCGGTCTGGGCGGACCTCGACATGCCGTCGGGATATGCCTACGGCAAGAGCTTCCGCACCGTGTAAACCTGTGTGGGCAAGGATTTCTGCCGGTTCGGCGTGGGGGACTCCACCTCGCTGGGCATCGCCATCGAGACGAAGTTCCAGGGGCTGGAGTCGCCGGCGAAGCTGAAACTGGCGGTGTCCGGCTGCCCCCGCAACTGCGCAGAGTCGCTCTGCAAGGACGTCGGCGTGGTGGCAGTCGATGGTGGCCGCTGGGAAATCTACGTGGGCGGTGCCGCCGGGGCACACATCCGCAAGGGTGACCTGCTGGCCACCGTCGACGATCCCGAGCTGGTGATGACGCTGACCGGCCGGTTCATGCAGTACTACCGGGAGAACGCGAAATGGCTGGAGCGGACCTACGCCTTCGTGCCGCGGATCGGTATCGATCGTATCCGGGCGATAGTGGTGCAGGACAGTGAGTCGATCGCCGCCCGGCTCGACCAGTCGATCGCTGATTCTGTTGCCGCCTATACCGATCCTTGGAGGGAGCGCGCCGAACCGGTGACCAGCGGTCAGTTCCGCACCGCGCTGCCCTTGGAAGTACTGCCACAGGTGCCGGTTCGATGACCATCTCGATGCGACTGATCAGCGGCACAGGGTTACCGGATGAAGAGCTGATCAGTCTCGGCCCGCTGGAGCAGATCCCGGTCGGCGAGGGCCGGGCCTTCGACGTGAACGGCAGCCAGGTAGCCGTTTTCCGGTTGCGCAGCGGTGCCGTGCATGCGGTGTCCGCGGTCTGCACGCATCGCGGCGGCCCGATCGCCGACGGGCAGATCGACGACTCGGTAGTGCTGTGCCCGTTGCACCTCTCGGCGTTCGAGCTTTCCACCGGTTGTTCCCTCACCGGCCAGCAACCGCTGGCCTCATGGTCCGTTGCCGTCGATGGAGCCGGTCAACTCATTATCGGGCCGACTGCCCGATGACCGATCCGTTCTGAAGAAAGGGCCACCAATGAGCTCCACCGTCGACAACCCGTCCGGCGAAGTGTCCACCATCGTCGGTGACGGGTCGGCTGCTGCGACTGCTGCTCCACCCCGGGTCGGGGCGGTTCCCGCGAGGCGTCGCGGGCACTGGATCGACGATTGGCGGCCGGAGGATCCCGATTTCTGGAATGCCACCGGAGCAGTGACCGCCAAACGAAATCTGATCTTCTCCGTGCTGACCGAGCACATCGGTTTCTCGGTCTGGAGTTTGTGGTCGGTGCTCGTGCTCTTTCTGGGCCCGCAGTATCACATCGACCCGGCGGGCAAATTCCTGCTGACAGCTGTGCCGACGCTGGTCGGAGCGCTCCTACGATTGCCCTATACGTTCGCAGTCGCGAAATTCGGCGGCCGCAACTTCACCATCTTCAGCGCGCTGCTCTTGCTGCTGCCCACCATTTTCATCGCGGTAGTGCTGCAGCCGGGGGTGTCGTATACGACGCTTGTCATCGCGGGCGCGGTGGCCGGCGTGGGCGGCGGCAATTTCGCCTCGTCGATGACGAATATCAACACATTCTACCCGCAACGGCTCAAGGGCTGGGCGCTCGGTCTGAACGCGGGCGGCGGAAACCTCGGCGTCGCAGTTGTCCAACTGGTCGGACTGGTGGTGCTGGCCACCGCCGGAGCGGCCCACCCCAAGTTGATGGTCGCCGTCTACATTCCGCTGATCATCCTGGCCGCAGCGGGTTCCGCCTTGGCGATGGACAACCTGACGGTCGCTGCCAACGCAAAGGGCGCTATGAGACGGGTCTGTCGCGACCGGAACACCTGGATCATCGCGATGCTCTACATCGGCTCGTTCGGGTCGTTCATCGGTTTCGGTTTCGCCTTCGGCCAGGTGCTCCAGGTGCAGTTCAAGGGAACGTTCGCCACGCCGGTGAAGGCCGCGTACCTCACGTTCCTCGGCCCGTTGCTCGGTTCCGTGGTCCGGCCCTACGGTGGCAAGCTGGCGGATCATTTCGGCGGCTCGCGAGTGACGTTCTACAACTTCATCGCGATGGCGGTCGGCGCCGGCGCAGTACTCCTCGCGTCGTTGCAGAAGTCGCTGCCGTTGTTCCTGGTCGGCTTCATCCTGCTGTTCATCTTCTCCGGGCTCGGTAACGGATCGACCTACAAGATGATCCCAGCGATCTTCACCGCAAAGGCGGCGCTGAAAATCGCGGCGGGCGGTGACCCGGCCGCGCTCACCGCCGAATCAATCAAGCTGTCCGGCGCTCTCATCGGTGTCGCCGGGGCGATCGGAGCCTTCGGCGGGGTATTGGTCAACCTCGCCTTCCGGCAGTCCTTTCTGACCTACCAGAGTGCCAACGCCGCCTACATCGCTTTCATCGGCTTCTACGCCCTGTGCTTCCTGGTCACCTGGTTCAGTTACGTCCGCAAGAGCCCGAGCCGGCTGGCGGGGGTCTGAGATGACGGTCGGCCGATCGGCCGAAACCTCCGCGTCGGCGCTGCTGCCCCTCCATCTCTCGCTGGCGAAACGCAAGGTGGTCGTGGTCGGCGGCGGACCGGTGGGCACCCGTAAGGTCGCCGGCGCACTGGCCGCCGGCGCCCTGGTGACGGTCATCGCACCTGAGGCGACCGCGGCGCTGAAGGCGGCGGCACGGCAGGGCCGGATCAACTGGCTGCGACGCTCGTTCGCGCGTGGTGACCTTCGCGCGGCATGGCTGGTGTTCACCGCAACCGGGGTGCTGCACGTCGACGAATTCGTTGCGGCTCAGGCGGAGTCGTTGCGGGTGTTCTGCGTCCGGTCCGACGACGGGACGAGCGGCACCGCCCGGTCGGCCGCAGTGCTACGCCGGGACGGCGTGCTCATCGGGGTGTCCGGGGAGAATGAGCCAGACCCGGGTCGGGTCGTTGAACTACGGGATGCGATCGGCGCAGCCATCGATACCGGGGCGCTGGGCGTCCCGCCGCGAAGACGGCAGCGGCCGGCGCATCCTGATGAGCAGCAATCGGGACGGGTCGGCCAGAAGCAGTAGCGGTCACACGCCCTGTTTCCCCGGCGCGAGGATCCCGGCCGGATCCAGCGCAGCCTTGATGCGGCGCTGGGTCCGGAGCAGTGCATGGTCGGCGAAGTCGAACTGCTCGGCCACCAGCCGCATCAATGCCAGGTGGGCTCGGTAGGGCGCCCACCCCTGCATCCGCGCGGCGGCGATGAGCCGCGGAAAAAGTTCGGCAATGACGTTGCGCTGCAGCCCATCCGCCCGGTCGAAGCTCATCAGGGTCAGTGCGATCCCGTGGCGCTTGAACAGGGTGATCCCGCCGACGTGGTCGAACCCGGCCGACTCGACCATCCCCCGGACCAGCTCAACCTGGCGGGCGGCTGTCGCCCCCCGTCTGGCGGGCAGACCAGCGAGAAATCCGTGTGGGCAGGCTCTCCGCCGCTCCAGCCGGCCATCCGCAGCAGGTCCAGCGAGGGAATTCCCAGCTGCGCCCGATCGGCCGGGTGAGCCTCCTGCAGCGTGACGGCACCTGGGTAACTCCGCTCGACGATGGAGCATCCCCGCAGGTCCGCCACCGCCGCCCGGACGGCGGCCAGCCGGGCCGCGGCCATTGCCGGCGATCCGTAGCTGCCGAATTTCGCGTTCCACCAACCCACCCCGAACCGGTCCATCACTGATCGACGGTCCGATTCCTCGAGCAGGTCCGGCCGGTCGGACCAGACGGATCTGGGTGTGGTCGCCGACGCGACCGCCAACACGTTTCCGATCATCACAGTGCCGGGAATGGTGTCGTCGAGCATGAGTGGGTGCAGGGCGTCGATCAATGGCGCGAGCAGCTGGTTGTCGGCGACGCTGACGGTCACGCTGACCGCGACCTCGGGCCGGGGCATCAGCCAGACGCCCATTTGGTGACGACTCCCAGGTTGGACTGCTGGAACAGTCCGTCCAGCGCCGTGCCACTCCCGCCGCCGTACTGCGAGAACGAGGCACCGCCGGATACCGCACCCATTCCGGTGCGCAGCAGCGTTCCGTCGGCGAGCACCGCCTCCACGCCGCAGCGGAACGCGGCGTGCTCGCCGTAGGCCGTGTAACCGAAGCCCCGTTCCAGTGCGTTGCCCACGACGCTGCCCCAGCCGATGTCGGGCACTGAAGTCCAGAGCGGAATGTTGTTCTGCTGCAGATGATCGTAGAGATCCAGGAAGGTCACGCCCGGCTCGACGAGGGCGGTGCCGGCACTGACGTCGACCTCGAGTACGCGGTTCATCAGGTGCAGATCGATCACCACGGTCGATCGACCGAGCGCGGCCCCCCCGCCATACCCGAGATTGCGCCCGGTCGACAACGGCCAGATGGTGACGCCGGCGACCGACGCCGCCTGCAGCACCGCCTGGACCTGCTCCACGGACGTCGGAAGCACGACCGCCTCCGGCGGCGCGGCGTGGGCCTCGTCGAAAGAGTAGGGGTCGGCGTAGGCGGCCAGTCGTTCGTCGCCGGGCGGGAAGTACTGGATCTCGCCCAGCGCTGCCAGGAACGCGGCCGTCCCGGATTCCGACGCCACTCGCGGCGAGCCGTGCCCGAGCAGAGGGGAAATTGGCGCAATGACCACTGGGACCTCCTGAGAATTCCGCCGACCCGCTCGCGGGGTTGGATACCCGAAAACGGATCGCGCCGTGATTCACGAGATCATATTTGGGCGCCTCGCGGGAAATTGAAGGTGCAGATGAGTGGTGATTCGCCGCACCGATGGTCCGGGGCGGCGCTGTCCGGCTCGACGGGTATCCATTGGTTGAATGCCGGGACATACCCATGTTGTATTTCCGCCGGGGCGGCTCGGGATCGTAAGGTCCGGTCGAACCTCGTGACAGTTCTGCTGGCCCGGGATTTCGGATATCGCCCGGTGATCGACAGCAGCTGATACCGAAGGAGTGCCGCGGTGCGCCTTGCCACCTTTCAGGACGACGCCTGCCGACCCACGCCGGCCGTCGTCGCCGGCGCGGAACTCTTCCCCCTCGACGTGGCCGGCGTGCTGGAAATGCTGGTCCTGCTGGCCGACAACCGCGCGACCGCAACGGAGCTGGCGGATGGAGCGATGTCCGGCCCTGGCCGCCGGATCGCCGACGTCCGGCTGCTGGCTCCGCTGCTGCCTCCGACGATCAGAGATTTCGTGGCCTTCGAAGAGCACGTCGAGGGTGTCGCGCGCAGTGTGTCCGGAGCGACAAAGGAATCGGCGGTGGTGCCGGAGTGGTATGCGGCGCCGGCATTCTATTTCGGCAATCCCTATGCGGTGGTCGGCGCTCGGGACGATATTCCGATTCCGCCCTGCTCCCACATACTGGATTTCGAGCTGGAGGTCGCCGCGATCATCGGCCGGGCCGGGCGCAATCTCACTCCGGAGCAGGGACACCAGGCGATCATCGGCTACACCATTTTCAACGACTGGTCGGCGCGTGACCTGCAGCGCGCCGAGATGCGGGTCGGACTGGGGCCCGCCAAGGCGAAGGACTTCGCGACCACCCTGGGTCCTTGGGTGACCACTGCCGACGAACTCGGCGACTTCGTCGACGGCGACGGCTTTCTCGCGCTGCCAATGACGGTCGAGGTCAACGGCGTGGAGATCGGTCGTGATCTGCTGTCCAACATGGGCTGGCCGTTCGGAGAGCTCGTCGCGCACGCCTCGCGCGGCACCTGGGTCCGGCCCGGTGACGTCCTGGGCTCTGGAACCTGCGGCAACGGGGGATCTCTGGCCGAATTGTGGGGCCTGCGAGGCGAGCAGAGCCCGCCGCCGCTACAGGCGGGTGACCTGGTGACCATGACCGTCGGTGGTCTGGGCCAGATCTCGAACCGGGTGGTGGCCGGGCCCGCCGTTGCGCCGGTGCCACCGGCCCGCCGGCGGCCCCGCACCCGCCCGTGAGTAATTTCGACGGCCGGTTGATGGTGGTCACCGGGGCCGCTGGCGGCCAGGGACTGGCGATCAGCCTGGCGCTCGCGGCCGCCGGCGCCAGGGTGCTGGCCATGGACCTCGACAGGGAGCCGCCGGCCGATCTCCCGGCCGGGGCCGGGTACCGGCAGTTGGACGTCGCAGACCCGGCCCAGTGGGCCGAGCTGGCTACCGACCTGACTGCCGACCTCGCGACGACGCAGGTGGCCGGACTGGTCAACAATGCCGGCATCACCCGCCGCGACCGACTGCTGGACGTCAGTGTGGCGGACATGGCCGCGGTCTACGCGACCAACGTCTGCGGCCCGCTGCTCGGCATCCAGACCCTGGTCCCGCTGATGAGACCGGGCGCGTCCATCGTCAATGTCGGCTCCATCGCCGCCCTGACCGGGCACTTTCCGGTGGCGTCCACCTCCAGCAAATGGGCGTTGCGCGGGTTGGGCAAGATCGCCGCGACGGAGTTGGGGCCGCTGGGCATCCGAGTCAACACGATCGATCCCGGATACATCGAGACCTCGATGACGGCGTCGGTATTCAGCAGCGTTCCGGGCGAGCAATCTCGCGCAGACCCCGCTGGGTCGCTCGGCGAGCCCCCAGGAGGTGGCCCCGCTGGTGGTGTTCCTGCTGAGCGACGACGCGAGCTTCCTGACAGGTGCCGAGAACACCGTCGACAGTGGACTGACCGCTCATGGCGGGGTGAAGTCGATCTCGGACGCAGTGCGATGGACGAGCCCCTGAAACAGCCGTGGCGAACGTGGTCTGCGGTAAAACTGTGCCAGATGGGACAGGTGGGACCCGAACCGGATAGCGTGGGCAGCATGCCCGGAAAGTCCGCAACTCCGCTGCCGCGTTCGTCGAGTACGCGTGCGTCGAGCTCGCGGGCGTCGAACCCACGTCCGTCGAGCTCGCGGGGGTCGAGTCCGGGATCTTCCGGCGGCTCACCGAAACGCGCCGGCGGCTCGAGCCCCACCGGCGGCGGTGGGCGATCCGCCGGAACCGGTTCCAGTGTGACCACCTCGGGCCGGAGCACTTCCGGGTTGGGTTCAACCCGTCGCAAGGCGGCCTCGAACGGCTCGTCCCCGCTCGGTGGAGCCCGCAATTCCAGGTCGGGCGGCGGTTCACCAGGCCGGAAGGCGGGGCCGTCGGTGGTGCGACGGATGGCGTCGGGTGTCGGCCGGGGCATCGCGGCTCTCTGGCGGCTGATCGCCCGGGCGCTCGGCACCATGGTGAGGGCGGTGGGCCGGGGAGCCGTTGCAGCCAGGGACATCGATGCGGCTCACCGTCGGGACGCCCTGGCCCTGGGGCTGTTGGCGCTGGCGTTCGTCACCGCGATCGCGTCCTGGTTCCATGCGGCGGGGCCGGTCGGCCGAATCGTCGACGGCGGTGTCCGGCTGGTTATCGGGGCGGTGGGGGCGGTGCTGCCGGCGCTGCTGCTGGCCGGCGCAATCGTCCTGATGCGCACCCAGAGCGACAACACCCACCGGACCCGGAGGGTGATCGGCGCTGTCGCGCTGGCCCTCGCGGTGACCGGCGTATTCCACGTGGCCCGTCTCGGCGCTGGATCCGACTCCATCGAACAACGCAAACGGGCCGGCGGAATTGTCGGCTGGCTCGCCGGCCAGCCGTTGTCGGCCGGTCTGACCCCGGCGCCGGCTCTCGTGCTGCTGGTCCTGCTGGGTCTGCTCGGCGTGCTGCTGCTGACCGGGACCGCTCTCAAAGAGCTGCCGGCGATGGCGGGCTCGGTCCTTGACCGTTTGCGTGGGACCAGTCGCGAGACCGGCGACACAGAAGGCGACGGGGAACCGGGGGGCCATGACGCAGGCCCGGATCTGGACGCCGACCCGGCGCCGACCGTCAGGCTGCGCCGCCCGTCCCGCCGCCGGCAGGCCGCTGATGCCCGCGATGCCGCCGGGACCGCCCCCGGGAACATCGACGACGACTACGACGGGCCGGCGCCCGGTTCGTCGCCGCTCATTGCGGCGAGCGCTCCCACGGAGCCGATCGAGGTCGGCGGAGCCCGCCGAGGCCGGGTCGTCAAACCTGCAGTGGCCGATGATCAGCCGCACCCACGGGGGAGCGAGCCGACCCAACTCACGCTGGACCGGGCGGTGGACGGCAGCTACCAACTCCCGCCGGCGTCGATCCTGAAGCTGGGCGCGCCGCCCAAGCTGCGGTCGGCGGCCAACGACGAGGTGATCGAGCGGATCTCCAGGGTGCTGGAGGAGTTCAAGATCGACGCGGCCGTCACCGGCTTCATGCGCGGCCCGACCGTCACCCGCTACGAGGTGGAGGTGGGCCCGGGTGTGAAGGTCGAGGCCATCACCCGGCTCACCAGGAACATTGCCTACGCCGTCGCCTCCGAACACGTCCGCCTGCTGGCGCCGATTCCCGGGAAGTCGGCCGTCGGTATCGAGGTGCCGAACACCGACCGGGAGATGGTGCGGCTCGGTGATGTGCTGGCAGCGCCCGAGTCCCGCAAGGAACACCACCCGCTCGTGATCGGGCTGGGCAAGGACGTTGAGGGAGGGTTCGTGACCGCGAACCTGGCCAAGACGCCTCATCTGCTCGTGGCCGGCGCCACCGGTTCCGGGAAGTCGTCGTTCGTGAACTCCATGCTCGTCTCGCTGCTGCAGCGGGCCACCCCGGCCGAGGTCCGGATGATCCTGATCGACCCGAAGATGGTCGAACTCACGCCGTACGAGGGCATTCCGCACCTGATCACGCCCATCATCACGCAGCCGAAGAAGGCCGCCGCAGCGCTGGCCTGGCTGGTCGAGGAGATGGAGCAGCGGTACACCGACATGCTCGCGCACGGCGTCCGGCACGTCGACGATTTCAATCGCAAGGTCCGCAGTGGGGAGATATTCACCCCGCCGGGGTCCGAGCGGGTCTACCGGCCCTACCCGTACATCCTGGGCATCATCGACGAGCTCGCCGATCTGATGATGACGGCGCCGCGGGATGTGGAGGACGCGATCGTCCGGATCACCCAGAAGGCCAGGGCGGCCGGGATTCACCTGGTGCTGGCCACCCAGCGGCCGTCGGTGGATGTAGTGACCGGGCTGATCAAGACCAACGTGCCCTCCCGGCTGGCCTTCGCGACGTCGTCGCTGACCGACTCGCGGGTCATCCTGGACCAGCCGGGCGCCGAGAAACTCAGCGGCATGGGCGACGGGCTCTACCTGCCGATGGGTGTCCGCAACGCCATCCGGATCCAGGGCGCCTACGTCAGTGACGAGGAGATCGCCCAGGTGGTGGCGTTCGCGAAGACCCAGGCGGAGCCGGAGTACGCCGACAACGTCACCGCTGCCAAGCCCGACCCGTCGAAGTCGGTGGACCCGGACATCGGCGGCGACCTGGACGAGCTGATCGAGGCGATCACCCTGGTGGTGACCTCCCAGCTCGGGTCGACCTCGATGCTGCAGCGCAAGCTCCGGGTTGGATTTGCCAAGGCTGGCCGGTTGATGGATTTGATGGAGACCAGAGGGATCGTCGGCCCGTCGGAAGGCTCGAAGGCGCGCGAGGTGCTGGTCCGCCCGGACGAACTGGACTCGATCCTGACGACCCTGGGCGGCGGCAGCGAGGGCGTCCCGGACGAGATCTGAGTCCTGACGTATCAGTGTCGGTGCCCTCCGGCACCATATGGGCATGACCGAGAAGCCCGCCCACGAGGCCCCGCATTCGATGACGCGACAGACAGTCCCCGGCAGCGAGCGGGCACCGATCCCTGGGGCGCACGTCCTCGGTCAGGTGGACACCGCCGAGCAGATCACCGTCACGCTGGTGCTGCGTCGCCGCGCCCCACTGCCGGAGGATCTGCCCGGCGTGCTGACCAAAGCCGAACTGGCCGAACGGTATGGCGCCGACCCCGCCGATGTCGACAGCGTCCGGGCGGCCGTCTCCGACGCCGGCGCCGCGGTTGAATCGGTGGACGTCGGTTCCCGGTTGGTCCGGGTCAGCGGCGACGCGGTGACTTTGGAGCGGCTGTTCGGCACCTCCCTGGCCCAGGTCACTGCGCCCGACAAGGTCTCGGGCGGGCAGGTCGAGTTCCGCCAGCGTCAGGGGGATCTCTCGGTCCCGGGTTCGATCCACGAGGCCGTCACCGCCGTGCTCGGCCTGGACAACCGGCCGCAGGCCCGGACCAGGCTGGTCGTACCACTGGCCGCGGCCCCCTCGGTCAGCTACACGCCACTCGATCTGGGGAAGATCTACAGGTTTCCGACGGGCACCGACGGCAGCGGCCAAGTCGTCGCGATCATCGAACTCGGTGGCGGCTTCGGCCAACCCGACCTCGACACCTATTTCGGCAGCCTCGGGATCACCGGGCCCAAGGTGACGGCGGTCGGGGTGGACGGCGCGCAGAACCAGCCCGGCCAGGACCCGAACGGCGCCGACGGCGAGGTGCTGCTGGACATCGAGGTGGTGGGCGCTCTCGCTCCGGGCGCCGACATCCTGGTCTACTTCGCGCCCAACACCGACGCCGGATTCCTGGACGCCGTCTCGCAAGCCGCGCATGCCGAGCCGACACCGGTCTCGATCAGCATCAGCTGGGGGCAGAGCGAGGATGAGTGGACCGCCCAGGCCCGTAAGGCCATGGACTCGGCGTTTGCCGACGCAGCGGCCCTGGGCGTGACGGTGACGGCGGCCGCCGGCGACGATGGGAGCACCGACCGGGCGACCGACAACAGGGCACACTGCGACTTCCCGGCCTCCAGCCCGCACGCGCTTGCCTGCGGCGGTACCAGCCTGCGAGCCGACCCCGGCAGCGGCACCGTCAACAGCGAAACGGTGTGGAACAACGGCATCGGCAGGGGCGCCACCGGCGGCGGGGTGAGCAGCAAGTTCACCCGACCGGCCTGGCAACTGCACGCCGGCGTCCCGGCCAGGGCCAATGGCAGGCACGGCCGCGGCGTACCGGACGTGTCCGGCGACGCCGATCCGCAGACCGGCTACCAGGTATTGATCGACGGACGCAAGGCCGTCATCGGCGGGACCAGCGCTGTCTCCCCGCTGTGGGCGGCTCTCACCGCACGGCTGGTCCAGGCGTTGGGCCGGCCGCTGGGCCTGCTGCAGCCGGCTCTCTACGCAGGCGTAGCGGCCGGGGTCGTGCAGCCCGGATTCCGCGACATCACCGACGGCAACAACGGCCAGTTCTCGGCCGGCCCCGGCTGGGACGCCTGCACCGGCCTGGGGGTCCCCGACGGGGACAGCCTGCTGGCTGTGCTGCGGGGTGCCACCACCTCCGGGACCGCCAAGACCTGAGCGCTGCTACGGCGACGCCTCGCCGGGCGTTCTCAACGAGTCCGGTCAGAACGGTTCGCTGCCGGTTGGTGGCCCGTGATGTGTTGGTGGGTGAGCTGATCGGGATGACCGGGCCGTCATCTCCAACGGCGTATCGGAGGAGGGTTTCTCGACGCCGTCAGGCACGCGACCGGCCTTCGCCCTGGCACTACGCGGTACTGCTACCACCCGACCAGTTGGCTTGGACCGGGTGGCATCCGGGCGTGGTGCGGGCGCCGAGTGGGCAACTCGTAGCACGTTTGGGTGGCTGGAGCTGAGCACCGCGTTGCGCTGGTCCACCTCCCGCCGGCCCGGGTCGGCGCCTGCTTCGTTCAGGCGTCTCCCATCACCAATCCCTCGATCGTGTGCTTCTGCGTGATGGGCGTCAGCTGCGTCACCACTCGACAGTGCAGATGGCGGGTTACCGATTCGGGTAGCGACTTCCAGTAGTCACCGGTCATGGCCATGTCATGCCGTTCCGCATTGGTACCGGTGGGTCCGTCAACGCCCAGCACCAGCACTGGTCGGCGGGCGCTCGACTGGTGGGTCGTGCCGCGATGGACGGTCAGCGCGCTCCGCGCGGACACATCGCCCATCTGCGGGAAACGCCGCACAGCGCGTTCGGCGAAGCGCGGATAGAGCGACTTGGGCGGAAACATCCCATGGACGAACTCGTCGCCGTGGTCCCAGTGCGTCCCGGGCGCTATCTCGAGCGGCCCCATGTCCGGCTCTGTGTCGACCGCAGTGATGTTGAAGGCCAGGGAGTTCAACACCCGGTGCTGACGGGTTTCCGCCGGCATCGGGAAGTCGCGATGCCAGGGTTGATTCTGGGCACCCTGGCCTGGCACGTCGAAACCCACCTCCATGATCTGATATCCCGGCCCCAGAATGGTCTCTGCCACGGCGCGTACCCAGGGATGCGTGGCGATATCGATGAATCCGCGCAACGCCTGCGGGTGGATTTCCACGTAATAACGATTGGGCCCTCGTCCGACCGCCCCGCCCGGCCGTGCCATTGCCTCTTCGAATGCCGCGTCGATGTCCTGCCTGAGCTGTCCCACCCAGTTCCTGCTGAACGCACCCTGGCAGCCGATGATCCCGTCCTGCATGATCCCTCGCCGGATCTGCTCGAGGTCGACGTCAGTGCTCAAGGCGGCCCGACCGGGATGAGTGACTTCGGGCATTGTTTCCTCCGCTGCTGACGCGCTGATGCCGGCCGAACCTGCCCGATCAGTATTGCAACGCTGCGCAAATTGCCGCAACAGGGCAACGGCGGGATGATCGACGACCGCCGGGCCGATCCGACGGCCCGATGCGCGAGTATGCAGGGTTGGGGGCGAGGGGGGTTGTGTAATGGGACGGGGAGCAGTTGCAAGTCGACCGCGTGCGGGATGACGAGGCGGTCGGTTCCCTTGGGTCGTCGCGGGGGCATGCTTGAACGGTGGATGTTTCCGGGATGCTCTTCGACGTCGGCGACCGCATCGCGGGCCGGGGGGAGGTCAGAGTCGACGACGACGGAGTCTGGTTCGATCCGCCGCACCCCATACCCTGGATCGGGTTGCCCGCGGGACAACGGCTACCGCGGTCAGCCAATGCGATCCGCCTGCTGGATCACGATGCGGACATCAACGCCGCGGTGACCGGCTCCCAGGGTTGGGAGCAATGGTCGACGATCGTGGGTATCTGGCTCGGCGACGCCATCAAGGTCCTTTCGCAGACTCCGACCCCACCGGAGGATCACCAGCCGGAAGTGGCGGCCCAGGATTGGATGATCCCGCCGTGTCCGGCCCCGGACCAGGGGTGGCCCGCCGGCACCCAAGAGGACCTGATGGACCTGGGTTTGTCTGATCTGCGGGCGTCGGACAACTGCGTCACCACGGTCACCTACCGACCCCGCGCCGACAGCGTCGTACTGGTCGTCGCGGCCACCGACGTTGCGGCGGCCGAAGCACAGTTCCGGCCGATTGTAGGGCCTCGTTTGTGCGTTGTACACAGCCGCTGGTCCACCCGCGAGTTGCAGGAAGTCACCGACGTCCTGCTCGCGGGTTGGCACCACTGGGCGATCAGCATGATCAGCCGCCCCGTCGACGGCACTGCGCAGAGTTGGGTGGACACCGAAGTCCTGCGGGTCCTGCCGGACTTGGCGCGATGGGCCGCTCGTCTGCCCGACGGAATCCTGGAGATCAGACCCACCCTGACACCGTTGCGCGCCTCGAGCAGCGCACCAGCATGAACTCGGTCGTCACGACCGGGAGCCTCCTACCGCCCAGGCTGGCACCGCCCCGAGGGTTGCTGACCGGCCGCCTGCGGCGCACTTCTCAACAGGCGCTGTGAAGATTTCGCGATTTCAGGGTTGGTCTGATCCGAAAGGCTTATCGCCGCCGGAGGGGTGTTGAACCTCGGATGTGGGGTCATAGTCGGCGGCGCCGGCGAGCTGGCGGGCGAGGATGAGGATGCCGGGGAGCCGGTCGGGAGGCAGTCCGGGGACGCTCAGCCGCTTCCCGTTGGCCAGACCGATCAAAAGGTTCGGGTCGCCGGGCCCGGACCCGTAGATCCGCGCGACATCCGACCAGGGAATGAACCGAAACCGCCACACCAGACGAATCCCCGTTGTGCTCACGATTGTCTGCGGTACCAACCAGAACGCCGCCAACGCGGTGCACCACACCAGCCCGTTCACCCAGTCGCTGGTCTGGACGTGGTGGCGCAAAATGGCGACGACCAGGAGGGCGAGGAAGAGCAACCCGAGGATTGTTCCCGGGATGAGCGCGAACAACGGCCCTCGGTACCGGCCAAGAGCCCTGGCCACCTCCGGGTTCGGCTGCACAACTGGCAGCCTACGGTGCGACGGGTCAGGCGTTGGATAAGATCTGGTCGATGAACGGAGGCGACTACACCAGGGCCGAGAAGGTCATGATGTTCACGCTGTTCGTGGCCCTCACGATAATTCTCGCGGTGAATGGTTCGACGGCAGCGACGGATGGCTTGGCTGGTTGAGCGTGCTCGTGATCGCGGTCGAAGTCGGAATCGCGCTGCGAGCCCGCCGGCGTTTCCGCCGCCGCAAGCTGATTCGCACTGAAGGCCCCGCCCAAATCTAAGCTGATTTGGCAAGGGCGGCTGTCCGAAATGGCACCCACCCGGGCCAGCGAATCTTGCGATTGGGGTTCGGCGATCACCCTCCGGTCGGTTTGTGCGGGGAGACCAAACCTGTGTAGGGGCGCCTGCCTAGTATTCGTTACAAATGTAAAGCGGAGACTAACTTGCATTATTCGCTTGTGAAAAACACGAGCACCTTCGTATCGGTGGCCGAATATCGACCGAGGCTTGGCGGAGCCCGGCCGCATCGGCGGCTAATGCAACACTTTCGATTTGGCCGCCTGCCTTGGCGAGCCGAATGGACAGGCTCTCTGAGAAATTCGCCAAGGCGGGGTCATGGGCGGCACGGTTCGCCGCCGCCAATCGTAGGTGCAACTGCATTGCCTCGCCTCGTCCGCCGTCGTCGTCGTGCCCTACGGTTGCGGGATGCCAGCCCTGATCGTTGCCAGCATGAATCCGTTCGATGGGCACGTCGAAGCGCTCTCGAGCGCTGAGGATCGATGATCGAGAAGTCCTACCGCTGGCACACCGCTGTGAGCGACCCGGGGCCGCACGCCGCACTTTTGCGTAGCTTGCCGTCCGAAGTGGCCGAGCTCGTGCCGCTCGTGGGCAATGTGCTCGTGCACCACTCGCGAGTGAAGGGTTTTGCCGCAGGCACCGGGCGGCTCGACGACGGCACCGAGTTGCGTCCGGTGCGGAAGGTTCTGGACGCCGTCGTCGCCTTGGACGACACCGATTGGCGGCGTCCCCGGGCGGCCGGTCGACGGCTGGTAGTCGACTGCCGCAGCGTGGCGGTCCTGGTGACCGCGGTGCTGCGGGAGCACGGCGTACCGGCTCGAAGACGGTTCGGGTTCGCCGGGTACCTGACGCCTTCGCACTGGCAGTCCCATGTGGTCTGCGAGTACGCACACGCCGGCGGCTGGACCCGGACGGATCCCGATCTGGCGCGCTTCGCGCTGGCGCAGGAGGAGTTCCTCGACGCGACTCAGGCGTGGCGGTTCTCGCCGCAGGAGCAGGAGCGTTTCGGCTACGGTCCCGCTCCGGAGATGCGCGGGCGGTGGACCGTGCGCTGGGAGCTCCTGCGCGACCTGGCGGCTCTTACCGGGTTCGAGCCTTTGACCAGCGACGGCTGGGGGGTCGTGAAGCGGGCCGGCGACGGCGAGCCTGCCGTCTTCGAGCGGATCGCCGCAGTCTCGACGCGGGCGGACCGCTTGGCCCTCGCCCAAGATCCCGACGTCGCCGTTCCGCGCGTGATCACCACACAGCCGTACCTGAGCGGCCGGACCTACGACGTGGACCTTGTCGCCGATGGCAGCTTGAGGCGGTGACGGCGGGCGACGTGGGTCCATGGCGTTGTTGGACAGCGAATTCACCCTGAAAGGGCGCGTAGCTCAGCCGAGCAGGCCAGGGCTGCGGCGACCGCCCTGGCACTTCGAGCCCGTCTCCCGTGCCAGCAGCAGCTCAAATCCCTCCCGGACCAGGGTTTGTCGTCTACGACAACCACGCGCAGGGTGCTCATCCGGAGCATTTCACCGGAATGGTCAGTTGAACGTGACCGCTGTCTTTGGTCCGCAGGTTCGCCGATCATGTCATGCCTGAAACCCGGCCGGTGAAATGCCCCCGGCTGCTGCCGCAACGACCGCGCCGGCAACCGACCCTGTCCAGGTGACACGGTCGCGGTCAGGCTCCCCCGGAACTATCGGTGTCCGGGCCCTGCGGTTGCCCAACCGGGCCCTGCGGCGTTGCAAACCCTCGTCCGTCCGATCTCAGCGTCCCGGTCGTCCTCGCCGGATCGGTGCCGACTTCGGCAGGTTCGTCTGGGCCCGACCCACTTAAGTGCCCCCGGATTGCCGGGGGCTGCCGATCCTTCAGTAGCCACCGAAGATCGCCGCGAGCTTCGGTTCATCGCCGATCAGGACCAGGCCCGATCCCGGTAGATCCATATCGCAGTGGGAGAACCATTCATTCGCCATTGACGCGGGCACGCCAGGGTACCGGGCGAGCCGGCTCCTGCGGCGGTGCGACTCCGCGGTGAGAATCGGCCGCCCGTGGGCCGAAACCAGGAGCGTGCCGACGTCGCCCTCGAGCATGTTCATCACCCAATCTGCGAACTCGGGGCTCACCCCGACCGCCGTGCTCACCTCGATGTGCAGCCGGGCCCGGCTCTGGATGAATTCGTCGGTGTCCTTCCCAGGCTGGACATCTCGTACTCGCGGGTCGTCGGTGAATGCCGCGCGCAATCCGTCGGTCGAGGGGTGCTTGCCATGGATCGTCACCGCACAGTCGAGAGTCGCGAGGAACGAGCGGATGCAGACCACACCGGCCCCGAGCGACCAACCATCAGCGTGCACGGCCACCAGAACGTCGACCACCGAATACATCTGGCCCCGACCTCGCATCGACGGTTCGGGGATGCGAGCGGCCAGCATCATCAGTTCGCGATTCTTCAGTTCGGTCTGCTGGACGGCCTCGGTCCGGCCGGCCCAATCACGGCCGTCATGCCACGCCACTGCGCCGGGCACATACGCAAGAACAGCGCCGACGTTGTAGGCCCGATAGGTGAAGTCGTAGTCCTCGCCGCCGTATCCGACGATGCTCTCGTCGAAACCTCCGGTCTCTCTGAACATCTCGCGTGAGCAGCCCAGCACAGCGCCGATCAGATATTTGTAGCTCCGTGGATGGATGTCAAGGAGATTCCGGGTTCGGGCGTATTCCTGGGTCATCCAGTCCGGTTCGTCCCAGTGGGCCGGACCCGGGGACTGCCCGGCGAACCACGTCAACAGGCCGAGGGGGGTCCACCGGCCGAGATCGGCGTATCGGCGGCGACCGGAGACGACGGCGTCGGGCAGCCCACCGGGCAGCCGGGCCAACTTCTCCACGTAGTCCTTCGAGGGCACGGTGTCACCGTCGAGGAACAGCACGACTTCCCCGTCGGTTCGCCGAAACCCCAGATTGCGGGCCGTTCCCGCTCGGAAGCCCGCGTCTTCCTGTCGAACGATGGTGACGTCCAGTCCCATGGCAAGATCTGGCACCTGGGGGGCCTCCGTCGAACCATCGTCGGCGACGACGATCTGCAGCCGGGTCAGCGGATGGGTCTGCACGGTCAGTGCTGCCAGCAGGAGGTTCAAGTCGTGTTGGTTGTTGTAGAACGGCACTATCACGGAAACCTCAGGGCCTGGCGGGGTCTCGGGCACTGTCGGGATCTCAGGTGCTGACGGGGCTAGGTGAGGACGAGCCCGGACAAGATCCCATCTGTTGCCTGGGACCACTGACCGGCCGCCGCCGATCGCGACCGGGCCGGGCGTCAACCGGTCAGTCGTTCGTACACGCCGACCTCGTTGCCCAGCCAGTAGCGCTCGATTCCTTCGAAGCTCGCCAGCACCTTGCCGTGGTCCC